>JACQEN010000005.1 GCA_016200585.1 Deltaproteobacteria bacterium | reverse complement strand
CGCTCGCTATGCAGCGCTTCGGGCCGTGGTGGCGCGAGCACGGGGAAGCGTGGCTCCGGCGGCTACGCCCGGGGTGGCACATTCGATTGATCCGGCCGATGGCGCTCTACGTTGCCGTTTCGCTCAGCGCCTTGCTGGCAACGACGCCGTTGACGGCACTGCATTTCAACCAGGTCTCGCTGATGGCACCGATTGCCAACGCCGTCGTCGTTCCACTGCTTGGCTCACTAGCGGTTGTCCTGGGTCTGTTGGCGGCATTGTGCGCGTTGATTGCCCCGCCGATCGCACCGGCAATCGCTGTCGTTGCCGGTCTGGTTGTGCGTCTGGGTTGTTGGCTGGCGGGATGGTGCGCGGCGCTCCCCGGCGCCGCGTTGCGGGTTGCGACGCCGACGCGCTGCGAGCTTGCACTGCTCTATATGGCGTTGCTGCTTGGCGTGGTCGGGCGGGGACGGCCAAGGCAACTCCTGTTCGCGATCGTAGCAACGATGGCATGCATCGACGCCGGTTGGTGGTGGCATCAGCGCTATGCGCACCGAGACCTGCGCCTGACCTTTCTTAGCGTCGGGCAGGGAGACTGTACGCTTGTCGAGCTACCGGGCGGAAAGGTCATGCTGGTGGATGCAGCCGGAATCGGCGACGGCAGCTTCGACATCGGCGAGCGCGTCATCGCCCCCTATCTCTGGAGCCGAAAGATCGCGCGTGTCGACTACCTCGTGCTCAGCCACCCGCAGTGGGATCACTACGGCGGCATGCGCTTCATCGTCGATCACTTTGCGCCGCGTGAATTCTGGTGGAACGGCACGACCAGCAGCGCTCGACACTTCGCGGAGCTGATGAAAGCGATCGCCGAGCACAACGTTCAGACCGTCGTTGCGCGGCAGGGATTTCAACGCCGGATCGACGACGTCGCGGCAAGTGTCCTGTCGCCGCCGGACGGCGCCGTCGGCTGGGGCATCAATGACCTGTCGGTGGTCTTGCAGCTGACCTACGGCGAACACCGGGTTCTGCTGACCGGCGACATCGAAGCGCCCACCGAAGCGTACCTCGTAGCCAGCGCCGGCCGGGAGCTCCGCAGCGACGTCCTCAAAGTACCGCACCACGGCAGCCGCACGTCGAGCACGGCGGGTTTCATCCGGGACGTGACGCCCGCGGCGGCGGTGATTTCGCTCGGTTTTGACAACCGCTTCCACTTCCCCAATCGAGAAGTCGTTCAACGTTACCGCTTCGCCGGTAGCGACCTGTGGCGCACGGATTTCGCCGGCGCGGTGCTTCTGCAGCTCTGGCCCGACGTCGGCGTCACACGATAAGCAGCGGTTCAAGCCGCGATGCAAGGCACTTCTCGATCGCGGGTTCGGCGCACGCCATGCGCTTCTCGAGCTTGGTTCCACTTGGTTCCACGTCCGTTGACTCGCCATATCGCGGGCGGTAAGGCTCGAAGAGAGGCAACGAATGCATCCGAGCTTCAAAGCCATGATGAACGAGGTGGTGGCCTACGGCAGTTGCTGCGAGTGCGGCAGCTGCGTGCTGGTCTGCCCCCACAATGTCATCGACTACGTCGACGGCAAACCCAAACAGGTGGCCAAAGCCACCAACCCTTTCGACTATTGCGGCATCAGCGAAGGAATTGGCTGCGATTGCTGCGCCCAGGTGTGTCCGCGGCTCGGCGATCGCGAGCACACGTTGACCGACCTGATCTTCCGGGACGACGACACGTACCGCGGCGCTTTCGGAACGTATCGCCGTGTCGTGGCGGCTCGCTGCAAGGACCCTGAAGTGCTGGCGCGCTGCGAGGACGGCGGTGTCGTGACCACGTTGCTGTGCTGGGGGCTGCGCAACGGCAATTTCGACGGCGCCGTGGTTTCAGCCATCGATCCGGCGAAGCCGTGCCAGCCACTTCCCAAGGTCGTCACCACCGTCGACGATGCGATTCGCAGCGCCAGCTCCTGGTACACCTATTGTCCCAACAACCTGGCTCTCGCCGACGCCGAGAAGCTGGGACTCCGCAAGGTCGCCTTCGTCGGCGTCCCCTGCCAGATCACGCCGGTTCGCAAAATGCAGACGGTCGACGCGGCCTTCCTCGACAACGGCCGGAAAAAAGAAAAAATCATTGAAAAACAGCGCGGTTTCCTGAAAGGCTATGGGGAGCGGGTAGCGTTCACGATTGGCTTGCTGTGCAGTGAGGTGTTCGACTTCCAGGAACTGATGGTCGACACTATCGAGCAGCGCATGTCGATTCCGTTGTCGGAGATCCGCCAGTTCAACGTGAAGGGCAAGGTGCAGATCTTCAAGAAGGATGGCGAGTTGGTGGAGATTCCGCTGCGCGAGGCACAAGAATACGCGCGGCCGGAATGCCATCACTGCGGCGATTTTTCCGCCGAGCTCTCCGATATCTCTTGCGGTGGTGTCGGGGCCAGCGGCTGGACGATCACGGTGATTCGCAGCAAGCGGGGGGAGGAGGTCTTCAACTCCCTGGAACGCGAGGGCCTGCTGGACGTGCGTCCGATCGAAGAGCTCGAGAGCTCGATGAAAGTGTTTTTGCGCCTGGCGCGCAAGCAGCGCGAACGCGTGCCGATCCCGCCGGGCCGCACCGAAGTGTGGGCTCGTCCCGCCGGCTTCGGCTCGACGCACTAAGTAAGAGGCTACTACCCGATGTCGAACGGTGCGAAGCGTCCGCTGAAGTTTCCGCCCCACTACCTGGAGCAATTGATCGAGAGCTCGCCGGATATCGTCGTTGCCGTCGACCGTGCCGGGGCCATCGTCTACTACAACGACGGCGCCGAGAAGAACCTCGGCTACACTGCGGGAGAGATCCTCGGAGAAAACGTCAATCAGATCTACCCGTCGGTCGACGAAGCGCGCCGCGTCATGGCCGCCATGCGTAGCGAAGACTACGGCGGCCCCGGCAAAGTAAAGAACTTCGAGACGGTATTCGTCGACCGTTGGGGCCAGCTGCTGCCGGTGGCCATCTCGGGATCGATTCTCTGCGACGACGCCGGGTTCGAAATCGGATCGATCGGCTTCGCCAAGGACATTCGTGAAATCCGCCGCCGCGATCGGCTGGCAACGCTGGGCGAAGTCGCCGTGGCCGTGTGCCACGAGATCAACAACCCGCTCGAAGCGATCGTCAATCAGGTTGAGCTGATCGACCATTTCGTGCGTGAAACCGCCACCGACGAGCGAGCCATCGTCGAAGAGGAACGCATCACCGCGATGCGCCACGAGCTCTTCAAGATCCAAACGATCATCAACCGGCTCGTCGAGATGTCGAAAGGCGCGCAATATGCCACGCGCGAGTACCATGAAGGGACTCAAATGGCCGACCTTGCGACGCGCGAGGGCGCACCCGACGACGGCAAGAAGGCACCCTGCAGCGCTCCCGGGGCAGGCGCTTCACGCGCCGACAGTCTCGCGGGCATACGCGCGCTGGTGGTCGACGACGATGCCGCCGTGCGCAATTCGGTACGCGACCTGCTGCAGTGCGAAGGGGCTCAGGTTCTGACGGCTGAAAACGGACTCGAAGCGCTGCATATCTTCGAGCAAGCGCCGATCGACGTCATCATCAGTGACGTCGTGATGCCCGATCTCGACGGCTACGACCTTTATATGGAGATCAAGCGCCGCAGCACCACGCCCGTTCTCTTGATGACCGGTTACTACTACGATCGCGACCACGTCATAAAGCGTAGCCGTCTGGAAGGCCTGCAAGGTGTTCTGTTCAAGAAGCCGGTTGATCCCGAACGACTGAAGGCGTTGATACGGGAGCTGTGCCACCGCCAACCCGAGCCGGCGACGGCGACCGCTTAGGCGTGGTCGTCCCCCCCGGATGCCGCGGCGTCGGCGTCAGAGTCGCCGCCGGAGCCACCACCAGCGTCAAGTCGCCCGTACTCGTCGACACGATGACATGCTCCGCGCCGATATGCGTCAGCCGACCGAGCCCCTCGACCTCGTCGTTCGATCGGAACAAGGCATGGTGGCCGTCCGGGAACTCGATGACGGCGTACATCTGTTCGACGTTCACTGCCACACCCGCCAGCCGGAAGCCTCTGGGAACCGGCGGCATCGTCGGAGACGGCGACGGCGGGACCGGAGTCACCGTCGGGCTGGGAATCGCCGTCGGAGCAGGCGGACCGAAGACGCTCGCCAGGTGCTTTGACAACCACAGGCCCGCGACAACTGCCAGCAACATCGCCAACGCAACGACAAACGCCGAGAGGCGTTGCGACGTCATGACTCAGCGTACTCCGAACATCCGATCTGAACTTGCCCGGTGCAGCGCTGCTGTGCAAGCGATGGTCGCCAGGCCATGACTCAGCCGCAACGCGACAAGCCGATGAGCACGGGCCGGCATCGGCTCTCGGTTGCCGGATACTGGGGGGTGGTTGCCATTTGGATGCTGGTCATCTCGACTCTCTCGGGTGAACCCTTTTCGGCCCAGAATACCAATCAATACATCGACCCGGTTTTGCGCTACTTCTTCCCTCAATTCTCGCTGCACGAGCTCCTCATGGCCCATACCGTCATCCGCAAGGCCGCACACCTGACGGAATTCTTCATCCTCGGCTTGCTCACGTACTGGGCCTCGCGCCGCGGCCGCCAACCCCGTTGGCAAATCGGTTGGATGCTGCAATCGCTGACTCTCGCCACCTGCTACGCGCTGCTCGATGAAGCGCACCAGATGTTCGTTCGTGATCGCACTGCGTCGCTGGCCGACAGTGGCATCGACACGCTCGGTGCGGCCTTGAGTCAGCTCGTCATCTACCTGCGTCACCGTATCGGCTCCCGTCGGCGCCAGGCCTAACACACAAGATCCGCCAAGCACAGCATCCCATCTCGACAACCCACCGGAGATTGTGCTGTGTGTCGGTACAGCGGAAGGCGGAGGTGGGGAGCGATGCTGACGAAGACGGAACGGCGGCGAGCGGCGCGCATGGGCGTGCTGCTCAAGGTCGAACGAGAGCTGTGGGCGGCGGGGATCACACATGTGGCCGGCTGCGACGAAGTCGGCGTCGGGCCGCTTGCCGGGCCCGTCGTAGCGGCAGCGGTCATCTTGCCCCCCGACACACACATCCGCGGCGTCGATGACTCGAAAACACTGAGCCCGCAGCGACGCAACGAATTGGCCGAGCAAATTCGCAACGCGGCAACGGCCATAGGCGTCGGAATCGTCGAGGTCGAGGACATCGACCGCATGAACGTCTATCACGCGGCGCTCGAAGCGATGCGACGGGCGGTGATCGGCTTGCCCGTCCTTCCCGATCACATCGTCGTCGACGCGCGCACCATCCCCGAAATTTCCATCCCGCAAACGCCGCTCGTCGGCGGCGACGGGCGCTGCTACTCCGTGGCCGCCGCATCGATCGTCGCCAAAGTCGCACGCGATGCGATCATGGTGGAGCTCGATGCGCGCTACCCGATGTACGGCTTCGCGCGCCACATGGGCTACGGCACAGCCGAACACCTCGCCGCCATCGACAAGCATGGTCCGTGTCCCGTCCATCGCCGCTCGTTCGCCCCGGTGCGGCAGCTGCGGCTGGCGGGCTTCTATGCCTGAAAAAGCCAGCCTCGTGCTTCGACAGGCTCAGCATGAGCGGATCCCCACCCTAGTTTGATTGCGGATTCCCGCTCGCCCTGATCTACTATGGCCGAAACCCTTTGGGAAATGAGCAGAAGACGTGCTGCTCATGCGGCGTGCCGAAGCAACTGTCGAAGACTGGCGTCGCGGGCCCTCGCCCGCGCTAGGCCTGTCGAAGGGTGATTCCTTCATTTGTCGATTCTCCGTACCACGGAGAGAGCCGGGGTGAGGTTCTTGATGTATTGCCCGCAGCAGCCTTCATCTCATCGGCCGTGCCTTCCAGAAATAGTTGTGCACGCCCTGCCCAGTGTACAGCCGCCGGAAAGTCATCTCCAGCTGGTTTCCGATGGCGACCTCCTGCGGATCGACATCAGTGAGCTCGCAACTGAAGCGGCCGCTGCCTTCGTAGTCGGCGACGGCAACCACGACCGGCGGCTGCAGCGAGTACGCCAGGTGGTCGAGGGTGTAGGTGGTGATGCGACACGACGTATCGGCGTAACGCTCGTCGCGCATCTGATCGACAGCACCACATTTCACGCAGACGCGCTGCGGCGGCAGGTGGCCGGTCTGGCATTTGGTGCAGCGCGAACCGACGAAGGCCATCTTCCAGCGTTCGTGACGCCGCATCGGTGGCGCCGCCGGACGCTCCGGATCTGGTCGTCGGGGTGGCTCAAAAGGCAGGATCCCACGCCATTTCAAATAAGAGTTGTAGGCAAGATCATTGCGCTTCGAGGCAATCCAACGGTCGACCTTGTGGACACTCGGCAAGCTCTTGATCTTGTCGGTCACCTCCAGCACCAGGACCTCGACACCGTCGGCTTCACAGACAACCAGGATCCGGTCTCCGGGCTTGGCTGAATCCAGCGTACGCGCCAACACCAACCCGGCATGCGCGACACCACTGCGTCCAACACTGGCTGCCAAGCTGTCGGCAAGCTGCTCCGGCTTGAGCCCGAGAGCCTTCGGCAGCGCCGCCATGCTGCGCTGGTTGGTGCCGTCGAGAATCACCGCCGACAAGGTCGACGGCTCGACACCAGCGTCCTTCAAAGCGCGCTGCACCGTCTCACCGATGGCAGGCCCGAGCGTGTCGGCGATGAAGCGCTCCTCCCATTGCTTGGCGAAACGATCTTCGGGCAAACGCCAGACATCGAGAATTTCAATGGTCGCCGAGGCGCGACCGAGAACACGCGCCGCGGCTTCGCTATCGGGTCCGGTGACAAACGCTGCGGCGGCGTCACCGCTCTGGCTTTCACGCGTGCCGCCGGGCGCACCGATCACCACGTCGCCGGCACAGACCAGCACTCGGCGACCGGCGTCGGCAAGGTCCAAGCCGAGCCGCAATGCACTCAGTCCCATGCGCGTCGAGCCACCAAGCTCGTAGGAAGCGATGTGCTCCGGCAGATCGAGCGCGGCTTGAAGCGTTGCCGTATTCAGCTTCTCGGCGTAGGGCGGACTGGTCGTGGCGAACAACAACGTATCGACTCCGACGCCGCCGCGTAGCGCATCGCGCGCCGCCTCGACGGCCATCGATACCGAGTCTTCGTCGTAACTGGCGACGGCCCTTTCGCCCTTCCCTGCGCCGATGGCGGCACGAGTGAGGCGAAAGTACGGCACATAGCTTCCGTAGCGAACAATTCCGGACAACGCAGAACCTCCTGGATGAGAGCGGTTGGGGACAGACGGGATTCTACACATTACCCGGCCTGCGGCAACGAGGTGAAGGAAGTCGCTGGGCAGCGAGGCCTGGATGCGCGTTCATTCGGTTTGGCGCCCGGGGCGATTCGCGAGTACAGTGCATCACAACTGGAGGGCGGATGTTACGCAAGGTCATCTATTCGGTTTCGATCGTCGCTCTGATCGTCATCGCTTTCACCTTGCGCACGCTGTGGCTGGCCGGTGTGTTCACGCGCGTCGAGCCAAGGAAGTTCGGCGTCTGCCATTGGGTGAATGGGCCTGTCGGTCCCGAGGACATCACCATCCACCCGAAAACCGGCATCGCCTACATCTCCGCGTCTGATCGCCGCGCTCACCCGCCGCGGCCGGGAGCGATCTTTGCCTACGATCTCAAGCAACGCGACGCCCGTCCACTCAACCTCACCCCGAGTGCCGACGCCGGCTTTCAGCCGCACGGCATCAGCCTGTGGGTCGACCGCGACGGCCACGACGCGCTGTTCGTCATCAACCACCAGCTGCTCGGCGACGGAACGCGCAAGCACAGCGTGCAGATCTTCGACCTCGCCGATGGAAAACTGACGGCGCACGCGACGATCGGTTCGCCGTTGCTGGTCATGCCCAACGACTTGGTGGCGGTCGGACCGGATCGCTTCTACCTCACCAACACGCACAAGAATCCGCCGGGTCTGTGGCAGACCATCGAAACGTACCTGCGCTTGACCGGGGCGCAGGTCCTCTACTTCGACGGCCAGGATTTTCGTCCGGTGATCGACGACGTCGTCATGCCCAACGGCATCAACGTCAGCCCCGATGGGCGTACGCTGTACGTTGCCAGCACGACGTCGCATCGGGTCGTCGTCTACGACCTCAGCGTCGCCGGCGAACGCTTGCAAAAGCGTCGCGAGATCTACCTGGGCATGGGTGCCGACAACATCGAGGTAGAAGCGAACGGTACGCTGTGGGTTGCCGGCCATCCGCAGCTACTGCGCCTGGAGGCACACCAGAAGAACCCGGCAGAGTTGTCGCCGTCGTCCGTTTTCCGCATCTCACCTGACGGCGAAGCCCAAGAGGTCTACGCCAATCTCGGTGAAGAAGTCTCCGGATCGAGCGTCGCCGCCGTGTACGGAAAGCGCATGCTCATCGGCCAGATCTTCGACGATGGTTTTCTGGACTGCACGCTGCCGTAGAGCAGCGTCTACGCAGCCGCAACGTCGTCGAAGGCGATCACATACGCCGGTCTGTCGGGAAGATGGCCCAGCTCCAGTTGCAAACCTTGCACGGTGGCGCTGCAGCGGACGGCGCCCTTCCCTACGGCCCGCGCTTTTGTCGTCGGGCGTTGGCGCAAATCGGGAAACGTGACCACCGCGGTTGCCGGCGTGCCGAGAAGGATGGCGTAGACGGTGCGGCCGCGGGTCGTGAAGCGCACCGGCGTGCCGTCGGCGGTCCGGCCGTCGGCACGCACCCAGGGGCGCGTGTCGTAGATCGCTTCGCCATTGGTCGCCAGCCAATCGCCGATCCAGCGCAGGCGATCGATCTGCACATCCGGGATGGTCGCGTCCTCGCCACGCGGTCCGACGTTGAGCAGCAGATTGCCGCTCTTCGACGTAATGTCGGCAAGGGAGTGTATGAGATCGTTGTGTGAGATGAAGTCTTGCGGTTGCGAGTTGCGGTTGTAGCCGAAGCTTTTGTCCATGCCGCGCACGCACTCCCACTTCTTGCGGCGTACCTCGGAGAAGACGGTGTACTCGGGCGTCTGGTAGTCGAAGTAGCCGATTCCGGGCGGCTTGAGCGCCGCATCGGGCTTGCGGAAGCTCCGGCGCATCAGGGCGTCGAAGGCGCGGCGTACGAGCGGATTGCGCAACGCCGCCATCAGGGGCGACATCGGTAGCCAACGGTCATTGACCACGCCGTCGGGAACGGCGCCATAGTAGTCGGCAAACAGCCGATACTGCTGCTTGGCCGACGTCGGCCAGGCGATGTCGTTCCACAAGATGTCCGGTTCGACATGCTGGATGAGCTCGCGGACCTGTGCTTCGGCGTAGGCCGGGTAGTCGCCGCGCGGCACAGACGCCGCAACGTCGCCCATCGTGCGCAACGGCATCGTCTCGAAGGTCCAGTCGAGCCCGCCCGAATAGTAGACGCCGAAACGCATGCCCTCGGCGCGGACAGCGTCGGCCAGCTCACGTACGCAATCGCGCCGGGTGTGCCACCCCGAACGTCGCGGGTTGGTGACCCGGCTCGGCCACAGACAGAATCCGTCGTGATGCTTGGTGACGAGCACGACGTAACGGGCGCCGGCCTGGCGAAACAGCTGCGCCCACAGCGTCGGTTTCCAGTTTTGCAGCCCGGCTTCGAAGTCGGCGGCAAACGACGCATACGAACGCGAGCCGTGGACGCGTCGATGGTACTCGGCGGCTGGGCTTTCCGGCAGGCGCAACGAGTTCTCGTACCATTCGGTATAGGGCGTGAACGCCTGGGCGTTGTCGTAGTCCTGCCGAAAGATCTCGTTGATGTCGCGCTCACGCGGCGCCCAGCCGATGACCGACGACACGCTCCAGTGGATGAAGATGCCGAACTTGGCGTCATCGTACCAAGCCGGCAGGCGATGGCGGCGCAAACTACGCAGAGTCGGCTCGAAACGGGGCGAAGGCATGGGCCGCCCCTACCGCGATTGCAGAATGAAGAAAAGGGCGCTCCGAGCGATGGAACGCACAGCAGAGGCTTTCGCGGCAGTATTGACAGGTTCTCTTGAGTTGTCCTATGCAGACGCCGTGTCGGCACCAAATTTGGGGGCGTGCCGGCATTCATCTCGAAGGGGCGGCAATCAGCACAGGGCAGTTGATGCGGTAGACAGGCCGATCGGGGCCGAGGAGGCGTCTACATGACTTCGACTCACTCATCAGGTTCGGAAGGCGTCGCAAGGTGTCGGGCGGGCACTTATGCCGATTTCTGCGCTGAGTAAGGGCCGCGATCTGGCTGATCCGCGAGCTCAATCGCAACACTGAATAAAGGGGGCAACGATGAAAGCAGCTTTGAAATCCGGGCGGGTTCGATCCGTCGCGTTGGGACTCTGCGTTCTGCTCGGTGCCGTCACAACGGCCAATGCAACGCACTTCCGGTATGGTCACATTACCTGGAAGCATGTCGGTCCAGGGGCCAACAAAACGATCGAGTTTACGGTTCAGGCAGCGTGGCGGCAGGACGGAGTGACGAATCCCTCCGGTGGTGCCTACGTATGCCTCAACCCGTCATTGGCGCAAATACCTTGCACAGGGCCAAACGGCAATCCTGGCATCGGCGACATCTTCGTCGAAAACATCGGCGATACGAAGTTGGAGTTTGGTGACGGCAACTCCGTCGGCTCGCCCGGTCCGGGTGGTGGGCTGGCTTTCGTGGTTACGTCGGCCGACGCCGCAAACAACTGGGTATTCGGATACGCCTTGGATACGACGAGCTTGCCGACGATCGACACAACGATTCAACACACGTACAGCACGACGGGCGTGAAGACCGCGCGGATCGACTCGGGCAATCGTATCAGTCCGTGCACCGCTCCGAACGCGCATATGAATAACCCGGACGACAAGTATCGGGTACAGACCTTTGTCGACGTAGGCTCGGGAAACAGCTCGCCGGTCAGCGGGCTGCCGCCGATCGTTTCTTGCCCACAAAACGGCCAGTGCTCCTTCAAGGTTCCCGTTTCCGACAACGAGGGAGACGGCGTTTCGTTCCGCATGGCGACCACAACCGAAGCACAGTTCACCAGCCAGCCTGGTTCGCCGCAGTGTCCGAGCAGCGCCACGATCAATCCGTCGACCGGAGTATACTCGTGGAGCACAACCGGATGTCGCCTCGCAGGCAGCCCCTTTGCCAGCCCCGGGTCCAAGCCACCACCGGCGGGTGGTTGTAACGACGCCTCGCTCAATACGCTCTATTCCACGCAGGTCATGATCGAAGAGTCCCTTCGTGGAACCAAGACGGCGGTGGATTTCTTCATTCAATTGGTGCCTTCGTGTGCGTTGAACCATACGCCTGCTTTCGATAGCCCGCCCATGCCGGCCTGCGGGTCGACGGTTTCGGCTCACCCTGGTTCTCCAATCAGCTTTCCGGTCCACGCTTCCGACGCCGACCTGGCCGACTCGGTACAGATCAACGCCGCAGCACTTCCCCAGGGCGCCAGCATGAACCCGTCGCTGCCGACCAGCGGCAATCCGGCGAACGCGGCGTTTTCGTGGACCCCAACCGCTGCGGACCTGGGGCAGCACGTGATGACCTTCAGCGCCACCGATCCGTGTGGTGCTCAGCAGCTGTGCTCCATCACCGTCGACGTAAGCCAGGAGATCTGTGGTGACGGGCTCGACAACGACAATGACGGCCTGATCGACTGCGCCGATCCCGACTGCGCCGGCACGACCTGCAACGACAGCAACGCGTGTACGACAAACGACACATGCAGCGCCGGCACCTGCACCGGTGGCGCGCCGTTGAGCTGCGACGACGGCGACGCGTGCACGACAGATGCCTGCGATACGGGAAGCGGTTGCACTCACACACTGAGTTGTTCGCCAACCGCGTCACCGTCGCAGACGGCAACCGATACGCCATTGATCCCCCCAACGGCGACGGCAAGCGACACGCCCCCACTGCCGCCGGCCACAGATACGCCACCACCGCCGCCGCCGACACCCACCGTGACCGATACGCCGCCCCCATTGAATCAGGGGACACCGACGCCGAGCCTGTGCGGTAACGGTGAGCTCGATCCCGGTGAACAGTGCGACGACGCCAATCAAGCCAACGGCGACTGTTGCGCCGGCAACTGCATGCTGGAAGCCGCCGGATCACTTTGTGACGACGGTCTGGCGTGCACGACAGGGGAAGTCTGCGACGGCAACGGCATCTGTGTCGGCCAGCCGTCGGCCGGGCAGTACGCCATTCTACACTGGATTCCCACCATCGACGGAACGACGATCCTCGGCCGCAAGGCGCTGATGATAGGACACGTGTGCGGACCGGTTGTGCGCGCGCGCCGCAGCAGCCGGGTCCTCGGCAACCTGACTTCGTTGATGACCAGCGGAACAGCGATGGTCCTCAGCGATCGCGTTCAGGTGGCCGGCTCGGCAATTTCAGCCGGCGGTGGAATCATCGTAAGGAAGCACGTCGCGGTGGGCGGCCTAACTCTTGCCGACAGCACCAGCCTGTCGGCGCAAATCACCGATTGCGATTTGGCGCGTTCGCAGGCCAGCGACAAGTACGCGCAGCTCAGCGTGCTGGCGCCGACGGTCTCGCTCGGCAGCACGAAGGTAAAGCGCAACCGGAGCCTGCGGGTTCCGGCGACTGGAACACTCGGAAACGGTGTTCAGGTCGTACGGTTCGACGACCTGCGTTTGGGCGGCCATAGCTCCCTAACGCTCGCCGGCGCGCCGACAACAACCCACGTGGTGATTCGCATCCCAGGCAAGCTGCGACTGATGCGCGACGCCAAAATCGTTCTCGACGGTCTGACCGCCGAACAAGTGATCTGGGTGGTCGACGGCGAAGCGATCATCGGCGGCCACGCCACGCTACAAGGCACGTTGCTGGGCATCGGCAACCTTTCGGCCCGCTTGCAGTCGCGCATCGAGGGTGCCTTCGTCGGACGCACACTGAAGGCCGGACGCACGTCGATCATCAATCGACGGCCATGGGTTGGATGGTGCGATTAAGGTTTGTCTGGACGGGAGATCCGGTTGCGGCCGGGTCTCCCGTGCTTTGGCGGCGCGCCTATTCCTCTTGCTTCTGCGCCAACTCCGCCCAGCGTTCGTACAGACGGTCGACTTCCGCCTGTGCCACACGCTGGGCCGCAAAGCGCTGATGTAGCTCGATCGCGTCGGCGGCAATCGCCGGATCTTCGGTCGCGGCACGACACGTTGCCAATGCATCCTCGGCAGCCAGGATGGTTGCCTCCATCTGCGTCCATTCGCGCTGTTCGTGGTAGTTCAGACGCTTGATGCCGCGCTTCTCCACTCGCGAACGCGGCGCTTGCGCCACTGCCTTCTCTTCCGCTGGCTTCCGGCGCCCGGCCTCCGACTCCCACTGCTGGTAGTCGGCGAAGCGCTGCACTCCGCCCTTTTCGTCGAGCGCCAGCACGACGGTTGAGACGCGTTCGAGCAAAAAACGGTCGTGGGTGACCAAGACCATCGCGCCCGGGAAATCGAGCAGACTTTCCTCGAGCACTTCCAGGGTTGGAATATCGAGATCGTTGGTCGGCTCGTCGAGCAGCAATACATCGGCCGGTTGCAGCATGAGCCGAGCGATGGCCACCCGTGCCCGTTCGCCTCCCGACAGCTGTGACACCGGCATGTCGAGAGCTTCCGGCGGAAACAAGAACCGCCGCGCCCATGCGGCGACATGGATCGCACGGTCGTTGTAAACAACCTGATCGCCGCCTGGAGCGAGGGCGCGCCGCAGCGTAAGCGATGGGTCGATGGTCTCACGGTGCTGATCGAGATAAACCAGGCGCAAATCGTCGGCGCGTTCGACCGTGCCGCTGTCGGGCAAGATCTCCCCGGCGAGCAGACGCAAGATCGTCGTCTTGCCGCTGCCGTTGGGACCGAGCAATCCGACGCGCATGCCGGGAGCCAGGGTGAGATTGAATCCGGTTGCCAGCAGCTTGTCATCGAAGCGTTTGCTGAGGTCATCGACGACCAGCAACCGTTTTGTTTGACGCTCCGAAGCATTGAGGTCGACGCCGGCGACACGCGTCGTCATTCGCCGTGTAACCCCGACAAGCTCCTCCTGCAGTCGTGCCGCTTCGTCGATGCGTGCCGACGACTTGCGGGTTCGCGCCTTGGGCCCGCGCTTGAGCCACTCGACCTCACGGCGCACACGGTTCGCCAACGTCTCCTGGTATCTCTCCTGACTGCGTAGTGCCTCGTCCTTCTTCTCCAGAAAAGCGCTGTAGTTGCCGCGCACGTCGAACACGCCACCCGGATAGATACGGTGCAGCTCGATGATGCGGTTGGTGACGTTCTCGAGAAAGTAGCGATCGTGACTGACGACGAGATAGGCGAGGGTCTCCGACCGCAAGAGCCTCTCCAGCCACAAGATGCCTTCGACGTCGAGGTGATTGGTCGGTTCGTCGAGCAGCAGCAGCTCGGGCTGATGCATCAGTGCACAGGCAATCGCCAGTCGTTTGATCCAACCGCCGGACAATGTACCGACGCGCTGCTGCGGATCGCCGAAGCCGACCTTGGCAAGCGTCGCGGCGACTCGCGAGTGCAACTCGTCGGGGTCGATCCGATCCGCATCGAGGGCAGCGGTGACCACCTCCTCGATGCTACGCTCGACGTCGAAACTCGACTCTTGCGGCACATACGCAAGACGCAGCAGCTTGCGTAGCGAACGCGTCCCCGAATCGGCGCTGTCGATGCCGGCGAGAATCTTCAGCAGGGTCGACTTGCCGCCGCCATTGGGTCCAACCAGACCAATGTGCTCGCCCTCGGCAATCCCGAAGCTCAGGTCGGCGAACAACGGCGTTGCACCGAACGCTTTGGAGAGATTCTGGCAGCTGAGAAGAAGGGACATGCGGAACCAAGGTAACTAGCGCGCCGCTAGCAGAAGATGAAGCGGCCACGTTTCCGACGCCGTAACCCGTTGACGATCGGTTTCCCGCGAACGCGACCTCACCGACGCAAACGATATTGACCCTACGGACACGCGCTGAGCACAGCCGGCAGCGTATCTCCGCTGATCCGCGTTGCCCCGAACGTCGAGCCGATGAGATGCACCCGATCGGACACTTTGTCGCCGATGGTTTGGGCGTAGCCGCTGACGTTGCCGCAGAAACTGTTTGCCGAGACGGTCTTGCCGATGAGCGTGAAGTCGTGGACCGTCAGAAACGGGTCGTCGAGGATCGGATAGGCCGCGGCGGCGAGCGACCTGGCACCGAAGTTGGCGCTGAAGCTTCCGTCGGCAGCGATGGCTACGCCGGTGGCATCCCAAGGCGGACCGACAGCGGTCTTCTTGACTGCATCGAGTGGTTGCAACGTCAGATCGATCGTTGTGCCCCGCACCCTGGCTTCGGCAAGAAACGAGATCGTCTCTTTGGGCCAGATCACCGGGGCGAGGGTCAGCAGATGCGAGCCGCTGACATCGAAGACCGTCGTACCCGCGGGCAGCGGCGCCGCGGCGCAAAGAGTTTTCGGCGCCGGATGCGTGCAGGTTGATGGCGCACGCGCAAGGTCGACGTCGGCAAGCCAGATGTCGCTCGCTTCGAATTGGCCTTCCAGCCACGGGATCTCCCGATCCACGCGGCTGCTGTACCAGGAGAGCAGATACTGGTCGGCGTTGATCGCTGCGAGCGACGTGTAGGCCGTGTCGCCGGAGCTCTTCAACTCTTGAATCTCACAAACCTCAACGGCGGCGGCCGGGTCGGCGAAGTCGCCGCGCAGCTCGTAGATGGCGGTACGTTTGAACGTGCACGGCAAGTGCTTGCGTGCGACCACAAAGCTGCGTGCTACGCCGTCGACGCGACGGATGATCCAGGTCGGGCCGTCGAGGCGCTGCTCGATACGGCGGCCGCATTCCCACGTCGTAAACGGCGCGCTCGACGTGCAGATCGCACTCTGGCCGTCGCTGATGATTTCCTGATTGTCGAGGCGCACGAGCGACACGGCCGTCTGGCTGTTGTCGCCGAAAAACTGCAGCTCGGCTTCGCTCGGAACGTCATCGTAGGAGTTGATGATCGTAGACAGCTTGCGCCACTGGACGCCGTCGTCGGACGCAAAGAAGGCGACGGCCGTATCGCCGTCGTTGTAGCCGGTGGCGTAGAGCGTCTCGCGTTGCTGGCCGTCGGCCAAGTACTGCCGTTTCGTAAAACGCCAGAAGCCCCAGTAGAGCTCGCGCCCGCTGGGCGTGATGTCCTCGAAGGTCTTCACCGTCGCGCTCCACGTACGCCCGCCGTCCGTCGACTCGGCACGGATCGTCCACGCCTGCCCGAACAGATCGCGGTAGTGGGCTCCCGGCACGCGGCTGATGGCGTAGAGGAAGAGCTTGCCGTTCATCTCCACCAACTTGGGATCGCGGATGTCGCGCCCGCCGGGCAGGTTGTTGGCGTTCACCGTGCTGATCAACGCAAAGGTGCGCCCGTCGTCTTGCGACTCGAAAACATTGATGTGCGCCTTTGCCGAACCCGTCTGCCCGGTTTCGCCGCCGCGAAAGATCAAGAGGATGCGATCACCGAGACGGATCATCTCGGTGTTCTCGTTGTGCAGCCCGTCGGAGTAGATGATGCGCTGGTTGCGCGCAAAGCCGCTGTCGACAACGCCTGGGCTCTCGCCGTCATTGCCGCAACCAGCGAGCAGCAAAAGCAGCCCGAGAACGGACATGGCAATCCTCACATGCACGGCACTACCCTCTCGAGGTTGGAAGACTCTACGGCTCAAGCGGGCCGCTGGCCGCGCACCAGTTTGCCTGGCTTCGCTCCCGTCGGCTGGCCGTCTTCGAATGTGACCTCGCCGGCAACGACGGTCGCTCTGTAGCCATCGACGTGCTGGACGAGGCGGCGGCCCTGGGCCGGCAAATCGAAGACCATCTCGGGGGCGTGCAGCTGCAAGGCATCGAAGTCGACGACGTTGAGATCGGCCTTCTTGCCGACCTCGATGGTGCCGCGGTCGCGAAAACCGTAGACCCGCGCCGTGTTGCCGGTTTGCAGATCCACGACGGTTTCGAGGTCGATGCGCTCGCCGCGTTTGCGGTCGCGCACCCAATGGGTCAGCAGGTAGGTCGGCATGCTGGCATCGCAGATCAAACCGCAGTGCGCACCGCCGTCGGAAAGCCCGAGCACGGTGCGCGGATGCAACATCATCTCCCGCAACGCGTCGAAGTTGCCGTCGACGTAGTTGGCCAGCGGTGCAAACAGCAATTGCCGCCCTTCGCGTTCGAGCATCCAGTCGTACACCACATCTTCGGGACGCCGGCCCTCGCGCGCTGCGGTTGCCGCCACACTTTTTTCCGGCGACGGTTCGTAGTCGGGCGGATCGCCGAGCTGGAAGATGTGGGTCCAGTTGCTCATCAAAGCGCGCGCAATGGCATTGCCGGTCGACGGCTCCTCGGCAAGCAGCCGAGTGCGAATCCGTGTGTCGCGCATGCGTGCGACGCGCTCGGCCAACGGCAACGCTGCCAGCTCGTCGCGATACGTCGGGTGAGTGATGAACGAATGCAGCGAGCTCTGCAGCCCGTACAGCATGCCCGTCGGACGGCAAGGAACCTGCGGAACGATGTCGACGCCTTGCGCCGCCAACTCGTCGATGCGCTTCAGCGTCTCACGCCAGGCATGCGGTTGGATCGGCGACTGTGCCAGCGCGAAGGTCAGCGGACGACCGGTGCTGCGGCAGAAGTCGACCATCCACGAGAGATCGGGCTCCTGGCCTTGCAGGTCGGAAACCATTTCGAAGACACCGTGCCCGGCATTGCCGAGGGCGCGACCGAGTGCCAGCAGCTCCTGCGGTTTCGAATGTGTTCCGGGAACCAAACCATATCGCGAGCGGTGCAGGATCGTACGCGACGTCGAGAAACCAACCGCACCCGCACGAACCGCTTCCTCCGTCAGCGACGCCATCGCCGCGATCTCATCGGCTTTGAGGTCGAGGTCGTGAGCTCGTTCGCCGAGGACGTAGGCGCGGATAGCACAATGCGGCACCTGCGCCGCGACGTCGAGAACGCGTGGCATCGCGGCGAGCGCATCGAGGTATTCGGGAAACGATTCCCATCGCCAGTCGATGCCTTCATGGAGGGCCGTGCCGGGAATGTCTTCAACGCCTTCCATGAGCTCGATGAGGAACTCTTCTTGCCCGCGACGCACCGGTGCAAAGCCGACGCCGCAGTTGCCCATGACGATGGTGGTAACGCCGTTCCAGCTCGATGGCGCCAGCAGAGGGTCCCAGGTAACTTGCCCATCGTAGTGCGTGTGCACGTCGACCCAGCCGGGCGTCACCAGCAGATGATTGGCATCGATTTCACGGCGGCCGCGTTGTGAAACGTCACCAACCGCCGTGATCACACCGGCGTCGGCGGCGATATCGGCGATGAAACGCTGCCGTCCTGTGCCGTCGACAACGACACCGTTACGAATGACCAAATCGTGCATGGCTCCCTCCGACCGCGGTCAAACTAAGCCACAGGTTCTATGATACGCAAGCTGAGTGAATGCTCTCCGCAGCTGGGGATTCAGCCCCGGCCGCCTTCCCTCTCGTCGACCGCGAGCTCGAAGGAATTCAGGTACGCGATGTACTCCTCCGGCAGTGAATGCTCGCGGGCACCGTCGAGTAGCAGTCCGATGTAACGCGGCGACGGCTTGCGGCCTTCGGTGATCCTCGTCGATTGGTAGGTCAAGGCTGCAATTCGTTCGCCGCCGCTGTCCACGACTTCGATGGGCAAGCGACGGTAGAGGCCGACTCCGACGCCTTCCGTGTGGTCCAGACGGTCGAAGTCTGCAACCGTCAATTGGTAGACGACTCCCCAGGTACGCGCCGGCGGATGGGCTTCAAGGTTGGCGACGCCGCGCTCACCGGGACCGACGGGAATGTTGAAGCACAAGCGGTGACCATCGACGAAGGCCGGCCGCGCTTGCAGCGGTTGCATCTGGCGCATTTCGAGAAAGATGGCCCGGCTCATGTTGCTGCCGTAGCCGAAGTACCAGAGGTGATCGGTCATTCCTGATCCGTCTACGACGGCACCGTCGTCAAAGCCAGCGCTTTGCTGAGCAACGAAGAGCGGCCGATCCCCGTCAGCTCGTTGGTTGAAAACATTTCGCGTTCGATGCCGTCACGCCGCCGCAGCATCCGTTTGACGGTCGAGTCCGAGAGCACACGTTGATAGACCGCGATGTTGAAGTCGCGGTGCAGGATGGCATGATGAAACGTTGCCAGCGGACGCTGTTTCCGGTACTCCCCGCGGTCGACGATGCGCAACGGCGGCAGCCATAGATGCGGCAGATGAGCAAAGCTACCGCGCTCGAGAAGGAGTCGTCTGTCGCGATCGCGCAGCAGATACAGATCAAGCTCGAGTCGTTCCCGGCTTCGACGTTGCTTCGGCGGGGGGTGACGATCGATTGCGGACCGCAGTCTGGCTTCGCACGCGGAGCCCCACGGGCAAACATGGCAGCGCGGTGCCGCCGGCGTGCAGACCGTTTCGCCGAGCTCCATCATCGCCTGGTTCCAGTCGCCCGGACGTTTTGGATCGAGCAGGGTTTGCGCCAGCGCGACGTGCGGCTCACCCTTCGAGCCCGGGCGTTGCAAACAGAACAGGCGTGACAAAACGCGCACCACGTTGCCGTCGACGGCGGCGTACGGTCGATCGTAGGCAATCGAAAGCACCGCAGCAGCGGTGTACGAACCGACACCCGGAAGCTTGCGGGCCTCATCGTACTCGAGCGGGAACTCGGCAGCACCGGCAGCGCGGAGCATTTGCGCCGCCCGATGCAGAGATCGGGCTCGCGAGTAGTAACCCAAGCCCGACCACAACGACAGCACGTCATCCTCCTCTGCAGCCGCCAGGCGTCGTAGCGTCGGAAAGGCTTTGAGGAAGCGCGCGTAGGCGGGGATCACCACAGCAATGCGCGTTTGCTGCAACATCACTTCGGCAACCCAGACTCGATACGAGTCGTGATTCTTGCGCCACGGCAGCGGACGGCGTTCCCTCAGGTACCAGCGCCGCAAGGCACGACGCAGCCGAGCGATCGTCGCAGCCGGCAGACGAGCAGAGGAGCGCATACCCAGAAACCAGGTCGTACCGGATCAGCGCCATTGGAACAACCAGACGTCGACAGACGCATTGGGTTGTCGCGTTGGCGCAAGACTTCTTCTAAATTGGTCAGGTCATGTGGACACTCCCCTACAGAATTCACGACGCCGACAATCACTACTACGAACCCGACGACTGCTTCACGCGCCACATCGAAGCCCGTTTCAAGGATCAAACGATGTGGATCGATCGCCGTGACAGCGGCCCGGCGCGGATGTACATCGGTCGGGAGCGCTGCCACTTCTTCAGTGTCGGCGCCGGCGACAGCGTCGGGCCACCAGGCATCATGAAGGCCTTTCTGCGCGGCGATAGCAACGAAGGCGGCAGCCCCAGCCTCAGGCCGATCAACGCCTTGGCGGTGCCCGAGTTCGTGAATCGGCGCGCCCGGCTGGAAAAGATGGACGAGCAGAACGTCGAAGCCTGCCTGATGCTGCCGACCACCGGCGTCGGAATCGAGCCGCAGCTGCGCGAAACTCCCGAGGTCCTCTACCCCAGCGTTCGCGCCTTCAACCGCTGGCTCGAAGAAGACTGGGGCTTCGGTAAGGACGGCCGCATCCATGGCGCAGCGCTGCTGTCGTTGTTCGACGTGGCACAGGCGGTCGCTGAGCTCGAGCGCGTGATCGACGCCGGCGCCCGTTTCGTCGTCGTGACGGCCGGACCACCGGTCATCGGGCATTCGCCTGCCGAGCCTACCTACGATCCGTTCTGGGCCCGCTGCGCCGAAGCTGGGATCAACGTCGTGTTTCACATCGGCCGAACTCCGTTCAGCGAAATGTACAACACGCCATGGGGACTGCGGTCGCACCCGCCTTCCCATCGCCACTCGCTGATGGAGATGGCGCTATCGTTCACCGAGCGTCCGGTGGTCGACACCATCACCGCGCTGATTGCCGACAACCTGTTCGGGCGTTTCCCGAGGCTGAAGATTCTGACGGTCGAATACGGCTCCAGCTGGGTCGCGCCGTTGCTGCACAAGCTCGACCACATTGCGCGCTTGTTCAGCAAAGACATGTGGCGCTTCGGCTTGCCGCCGCTGACACCAAGTGAGACCTTTCGCCAGAACGTCTGGGTGGCACCGTTCTTCGAAGACGACGTCGTTGGCCTGGCGCGGCTGATCGGCGCGTCGCACGTCCTCAACGGCTCCGACTACCCGCATCCCGAAGGCCTGGAATGGCCCGTCGAGTTCGTCGAAGAGCTGAACGGTTTGCCCGAAACAGACATTCGCCTGATCATGCGCGACAATTTCGCCGCTCTGCTCGAGGCCAAAGCGTGACCGGCGCCGCACTTCGTTTGCAGTTCATTCACGGTCTCGAAGGCAGCCCGCAAGGAGCCAAGGCGCAGCTCTTGGCTCAGCACTTCACCGCGACGACGCCGGTCATGGACACGTCCGATTTTGCCGGATGTGTTCGCCTGCACGCCGAGGTGATCGATACGTTCAAACCCGACGTCCTCGTCGGCTCATCGTTCGGCGGTGCGGTGGCCGTTGCTCTCCTGCAGAAGGGACTGTGGCGCGGATCGACCTTACTCCTCGCGCAAGCGGCAAAACACTTCGGTCTAACGCTGGTATTGCCGGAGAACGTTCGCGTCTGGCTGGTACACGGCATCCACGACGATGTCGTCGACATCGCCGAGAGTCGAGAGCTGGCACGCACCGGGTCGCCGGCGCTGGTCCGGCTGTTCGAGGTCGACGACGATCACTCGTTGCACGCGATGGTCGAGAGCGGCCGTCTCGTCGCGCTCGTGCAGGAGCTGATCGCAGCCGCAGGCTGACTGCGGCTACGATCCAAGCTCGAGGTTCGAAGCTAGCGCCAGCCACCCCGGCGCCCGCACGGCCGGCGCCAACCCCAGCGCGGATAAAAGTGTCGCGGCGGCGGCCCGACGTAAGCGTATCCGGCCGGTGGGCCGTAGTACGGCTGGTCATAGACGTACGCCGGCGGGGCAACGTAAGCAGGAGGGGGTGGTGGCGCATAGACCACGACCGGCGGAACCGGAATGCCCAACCTCAAGAAGAAGCGGACATGAGCCTGCGCCGGGGTTGTCCAGGCGCACAAAACCGCGGTCGCCAGCGCCGCTCCACCAAGCGCTCCAAGCAATCGACTGCCGTTCACCTCTTGTTTCCCTCGCAAGATCATTTTCTCTCCTCGCCGCAGATTCTTCTGAGCATGCAAACGCGGGTCGCACACGCAAGTTGCGCGGAACCCCCAGCGCTCAGAAAGATCGGGCTATCGCTGCGCCGCAGTGGGAAGCGGACTTCCCAACCAGCGGGCACGCAGGCTCTTCACCGCCAGCCCGAGCCGATCGAGGTAAAGGTAGATGACCGGCGTCGTATAGAGCGTCAGCAACTGACTGACGATGAGTCCGCCGACGATTGTAATCCCCAGCGGTCGCCGCAACTCGGCACCGTTGCCGCTGCCCAGTGCCAGCGGCAGTCCGCCGAGCAATGCAGCCATGGTGGTCATGATGATCGGACGAAAACGCAGCAAGCACGCTTCATAGATCGCCTGCTCCGGGGTCTTGCCGTTTTCACGCTCCAGCTCGATCGCAAAGTCGATCATCAGGATGGCGTTCTTTTTGACGATGCCGATCAACAGGATGATGCCGATCAGCGAGATGACGCTGAGCTCCGTCTGGCACAGCATGAGCGCCAGGATCGCGCCGACGCCTGCCGAGGGTAGCGTCGACAGAATGGTCAACGGATGAATGTAGCTCTCGTATAGAACGCCGAGGACGATGTAGACCGTCAGCAATGCCGCCAGGATCAACACCGGCTCGTTGGCCAGAGAATCCTGAAAGGCTTGCG
This sequence comes from Deltaproteobacteria bacterium, assembly GCA_016200585.1. GTDB lineage: Bacteria > Desulfobacterota > Binatia > HRBIN30 > HRBIN30 > JACQEN01. The sequence continues at coordinate 13,910 of JACQEN010000005.1, read as the reverse complement.
CCGTTCCCTGAAACTTGGCTTGGATGCTGGCCGGCATGCCCATCTCGTGTTGCGCCGCGGTGATGGCGGTGACTGCTTCGCCGAGCGACACTCCCGGCGTGAGATTGAAGGAGTAGGTGACCGAAGGGAACTGCCCCTGGTGGGTGACGGCCAACGTCGTCGTCGCCGCTTCGTAATGGGTGAAGGCGCTAAGCGGCACGAGCGCGCCGCCCGTCGAACGGACATAGATGTCGCGCAAAGTTTCGGGGTTCTGCCAAAACGCCGGCGCGACTTCCATGACCACGTGGTATTGGTTGAGCGGCGTGTATATCGTCGACACCTGGCGTTGGCCAAAGGCGCTGTAGAGCGTGTCGTCGATCATCTTCGTGGTCACGCCCAGCCGTGCCGCGGTGTCGCGATCGATCGCCAGATTGGCCTGCAGACCGCGATCTTGCTGGTCGGTGCTGACATCCGTGAGCATGCTCAGCGACTGCAGTTTGCGGAACATCTTCGGCGCCCAGTCGGTCAGCTCCTGCAGGTCGTCGTCCTGCAGCGTGAACTGATAGAGCGCGTTGCTCAGCCGGCCGCCGACACGGATGTCTTGCACGGATTGCAAGAACAAGCTTGCCCCCGGCACCTTCGACAGTTTCGGGCGCAAACGCCCGATCACCTGGTCGGCGCTCATCTTGCGCTCGGCGAGCGGTTTCAACGACAGAAACATGCGCCCGGTGTTCGTCGTCCACGGATGCGGGATCGGTGACATCGAGCCGCGCGATCTGGAGCTTGAGGCCCTCGGCGGCCGCAGCGGTCTTAAGCGCGGCGGCGCCGGTGTCGGGGTTGCGCATGGTCGCGAAAACGTGGTTGCCGCTCCGCGCGAACCGCAACGCGGTCGCGAGCCCGATGCCTGTGCTGGTGCCCGTGATCAGTACCACTGCCATGCCGCCGGCCCTCCTCACGCTGCAGGAACTTGGCGCACATCATCGGCGTGGTGGTGAGGGAGATGATCAGCGACATGGCGATGGCAACCGAACGGACGACGGCAAACTCGCGGAACAAGCGTCCGACGATTCCACCCATGAGGAGAATCGGAATGAAGACGGCAACCAGCGACGTGCTCATCGACAGAACCGTGAAGCCGATCTCGCGCGCGCCGCGCAACGCCGCCTCGAAGGCGTTCATGCCCTTCTCGAGATAGCGAGTGATGTTTTCGATCACCACAATGGCATCGTCGACGACGAAGCCGGTAGAGATCGTCAGCGCCATCAACGATAGATTGTCGATGCTGTAGCCCAGCAGGTACATCACGCCGAACGTGCCGATGAGCGACAGCGGAACGGCAACCCCGGGAATCAACGTGGCCCACGGGCTGCGCAGGAAGACGAAGACGACGAGGATGACCAGGACGATCGACACCAGCAGCGCGATCTCGACGTCGGCGATCGAGGCACGGATCGTCGGCGTGCGATCGATCACCACCGAGAGGTTGATGGCTTGCGGGATGGAAGCCTGCAGTTGCGGCAACAGAGCCCGAACGCGGTCGACCGTGGCAATGATGTTGGCGCCGGGTTGGCGGAACAGCACGACGATCACCGACGGCTTGCCGTTGGCGAGACCGCCGGTACGCACGTCTTCCACCGAATCGCTGACCTCGGCGACGTCGGAGATTCGCACCACCGCCCCTTTTCGATACGCAACGATCAAGGGCCGATACTGCTCCGCCTTGAGCAGCTGATCGGTGCTGTGTACCTCCCAGGCGGTGGTGTCGTTGGCGAGCTGTCCCTTCGGCCGGTTGACATTGGCCGCCGCCAGCGTCGCTTGTATCTGATCAAGGCCGACGCCGTACTTGTTGAGCGCCATCGGGTTGAGATCGACGCGCACCCCGGGCAACGAGCTGCCGCCGACAAAGACTTGTCCGATGCCCTCGACCTGCGACAGCTTCTGCTGCAGAATCGAAGCGGCGGCATCGTACATGCGGCTGACGTCGATGGTGTCCGACGTCAGCGCCAGAATCATGATCGGCGCATCGGCCGGGTTGACCTTGCGGTAGTTCGGATTGTTCGGAAGGTTTGCCGGCAACTGGCCGCGCGCGGCGTTGATCGCCGCCTGGACATCGCGTGCCGCCGCGTCGATGTTGCGGTTGAGCTCGAATTGCAGCGTGATGCTGGTCGAACCCAGGTAGCTCGTCGACGTCATTTCGGTCACGCCGGCGATTCGACCGAACTGCCGTTCGAGCGGCATCGCCACGGCCGAAGCCATGGTTTCGGGGCTCGCTCCCGGCAGCCCGGCTTGAACCATCAGCGTCGGGAACTCGACTTGCGGAATCGGCGACACCGGCAGCCAGCGAAAAGCGATCGCCCCGCCCAAGGCCAGAGCAACCGTCAGCAGCGTCGTCGCCACTGGGCGGCGAATGAACGGCGCCGAGATGTTCACGGTTCCCCCACCGTTAGGGGCAGCGGCAACGTCTCTTGCGTCTGCCGGCGGGTGAAGCGTTTGGCCAGACGATCGAAGGCCAGATAGATCACCGGCGTCGTGTAGAGCGTCAGCAGCTGGCTCAGCAGCAGCCCGCCGACGATCGTAATCCCCAGCGGTTGCCGCAACTCGAAGCCGGTACCGCCGCCGAGAGCCAACGGCAAGCCGCCCAACAGAGCGGCCATGGTGGTCATCATGATCGGCCGGAAACGCAGCAGACACGCTTCGTAGATGGCCGCTTCCGGTGTCTTGCCGTGCTCACGCTCGGCCTCGAGCGCAAAGTCGATCATCATGATGGCGTTCTTCTTGACGATGCCGATGAGCAGGATGATGCCGATGAGACCAATGACGCTGAGCTCGGTACGGCACAGCAACAGCGCCAGGATCGCCCCGACGCCGGCCGACGGCAGCGTCGACAGGATGGTCAGCGGGTGAATGTAGCTTTCGTAGAGCACGCCGAGAACGATGTAGACGGTCACCAGCGCCGCCAGGATCAGCCAGGGCTGATTGCTGAGCGCCGCTTGAAACGCCTGGGCCGTACCTTGGAAGCTGGCGCCGATGCTCGGCGGCAGGCCGATTTCGTGCTGCGCCGCAGCGATGGCGTCGACTGCTTCGCCGAGAGCGACTCCGGGTGCGAGGTTGAAGGACAGCGTCACCGCCGGGAACTGTCCCTGGTGCATCACCGATAGCGCCACGCTCGACGGCGCGACGTGCGTAAACGAGCGCAGCGGCACCGGCGGGCCATTGGGCGGCCGCACGTAGATGTCGCCGAGCGACTCGGGAGTCCTCTGGAAATTCGGCGCCAGCTCGAGAACAACATGATACTGGTTGAGCTGCGTGAACATCGTCGACACCTGACGTTGCCCGAAGGCGTCATACAGCGTGTCGTCGACCAACTGCGGCGTGATCCCCAGACGCGACGCCGTATCGCGATCGATCACCACCGACGTTTGCAGTCCCCCGGTTTGCTGGTCGCTGGCGACATCGCGCAGCTCCGGCAGCGTTTGCAGTTCGGCGAGGAGCTTCGGGACCCACTCGTGCAACTCGTTGGGGTTCGCCGATTCCAAGCTGTACTGGAACTGTGTGCGGCTGATGCGATCCTCGACGGTGAGGTCCTGCACCGGCTGCATGTACAGCGTGATGCCGTCCACCGCCGCCAGCTTGGGTTGCAAACGGCGAATCACGTCGCTGGAGCTGGCATCGCGCTGTTCGAGCGCCTTGAGGTTGATTTGGATGCGTCCGGCGTTCGGCGTCGTGTTGATGCCGTCGACGCCGATGAACGAAGACAAGCTGAGAACGGCCGGGTCGTCGAGGATGACCCGGGCCAGCGCTTGCTGCCGTTCCGACATCGCCGCAAACGAAATTGTTTGCGGCGCTTGCGAAACGCCGAGAATCACGCCGGTGTCCTGAACCGGGAAAAACCCTTTCGGCACGACGACGTAAAGCGCGATGGTCGCGACCAGCGTGACGGCTGCAATCAACAAGGTCGTCGGCTGGTGGTGGAGCACCCAGCGCAGCGACGTGCCGTAGCGCGCAATCACCGCATCGAGGAAACGCTCGGAGGCAAGGTAGAAGCGGCCTTGCTGCTCCCTCGGGGTGTGGCGCAGAAGCTTGGCGCACATCATGGGCGTCAAGGTCAACGAGACGACCGCCGACACCAGGATGGTCACACTCAGTGTGATCGCGAATTCGTGGAACAAGCGGCCGACGATGTCGCCCATGAACAGCAGCGGAATGAGGACGGCGACCAGCGAGACGGTCAACGACACGATGGTGAAGCCGATCTGCGCCGAGCCTTTCAGCGCCGCCTGCAACGGCGTCTCGCCGTCGTCGATGTAGCGCGCGATGTTCTCGATCATGACGATGGCATCGTCGACGACGAAGCCCGTCGAGATCGTCAACGCCATGAGCGACAGATTGTCGAGGCTGTAGCCCAACAGGTACATGACGCCGAAGGTGCCGACGAGCGACAGCGGCACCGCAATGCTCGGAATGACCGTCGCCGACAAGTTGCGCAGGAAGAGAAAGATCACCAGCACCACCAGCACCACGGTCAGCATGAGCTCGAATTGTACGTCGTGGACCGAAGCGCGAATCGTCGTCGTGCGATCGGTCAGGACCGACACGTGTACCGCCAACGGCAGCGAGCTGGTGAGCTGCGGCAGCAGTTTCTCGATGCGGTCGACGACGCCGATGATGTTGGCGCCGGGCTGACGTTGGACGTTGAGAATGACCGCCGGCACGGTGTTCATCCACGCCGCCTGCTTGACGTTCTCGGCATCGTCGACGACGTCGGCAACGTCGGCGACACGAACCGGCGCACCGTCGCGGTAAGCAACGATCAGTGGCCGGTAGTCGCTGCTCGATAGCAACTGGTCGTTGGCGCCGATCGTGTAGGCCTGATGCGCTCCGTCGAAGTTGCCTTTTGCCTGGTTGACGTTGGCCTGCGCAATGGCAGTGCGGAGATCTTCGAGCCCGAGACCGTAGGCAGCCAACGCCGTGGGGTTGGCCTGAATGCGTACCGCCGGCTTCTGGCCGCCGCCGATGCTGACCAGTCCGACTCCCGGCAACTGTGAAATCTTTTGCGCCAGGCGCGTGTCGGCAAGGTCCTGCACCTTCGACAACGGCAAGGTGTCGGAGGTGAGTGCCAGCGTCAGCACCGGGGCGTCGGCCGGATTGGTCTTGCTGTAGATCGGCGGGTTCGGCAGATCGCGTGGCAGGTACGTCGACGCGGCGTTGATCGCCGCCTGCACTTCTTGCTCGGCAACGTCGATGTCGAGGTCGAGAGCGAATTGCAGAACGATCACCGAGCTGCCGAATGAGCTGGTCGACGTCATCTGCTTGAGCCCCGGCATCTGACCGAACTGGCGCTCGAGCGGCGCGGTGACCGAGGAGGCCATGACGTCGGGACTGGCGCCCGGGTAGAAGGTCAACGTCTGGATCGTCGGGTAGTCGACCTGCGGAAGCGCCGACACCGGCAACTGGCGATAGGCGATCGCCCCGGCGAGCAGCAGCGCCGCCATCAGCAGGGACGTGGCAACGGGGCGCAGGATGAAGAGGCGTGAAGGATTCATCCTGGTGATTTCGCCGCGCTCGCCGTTTCCGGGACCCGTACCTGCACGACGCTACCGGCGCGCAGTTTGTCGACGCCGTCGACGACAACCCTCTCACCTGCAGTCAACCCGCTGTCGATGGCTGTATCCATACCCTCCGACGTGCCGGTGCCGACCGCACGAACGTCGACGCTATTGTCCTCTTTGACCACGTAAACGAAGGTCCCCTGCGGTCCACGCTGCACGGCTGCCGAAGGTACAATCAAAGTCCCTTGGAGGGTATCGACGAGCAAACGAACGTTGACGAACTGATTCGGAAACAGAGCATTGTCTTCGTTGGGGAAGACGGCCTTCAGACGCGTCGTACCGGTCGTGGTGTCGATCTGATTGTCGACCGTCAGCAAGGTACCCGTGGCAATCCGCTTTTGCCCGGAGCGATCGTAAGCCTCCGCCGGCAGCGGACTGCCGGAACGCAGCCTGGTGAGCACGCGTTGCAGGTTGTCTTCCGGCAAGGAGAAGACGACGGCAATCGGCTGTACTTGCGTGATGATCAGCAAGCCGTTGGTATCGTTCGCGTGTACGACGTTGCCGAGATCGACCAGCCGCAATCCGACCCGGCCGCTGATCGGAGCCGTGATTCGCGAGTACGTCAGCTGTAACCTGGCGTTGTCGATGAGACCCTGGTCGGCCTTGATGGCGCCTTCGGACTGCCCGACCTGCGCCAGTTGATCGTCGTACTGTTGCTTGGGGATGAAATCGCGACCGACCAGCTCGGCGTAGCGTTTGAGCGCGATCTGCGCCGCCTTGAGCTGCGCCACGTCGCGCGCCATTTGTCCTTGCGCTTGCGTCAGCTGCACCTCGAACGGCCGCGGGTCGATCACGGCGAGCAGATCGCCGGCATGGACGAACTGTCCCTCCTGAAAGACGATCTTGTCGATCTGACCGTCGACGCGGCTCTTGACGGTAACGGTGTTGAAGGCGGTCACGCTTCCGAGACCGTTCAAGTAGACTGGAATGTTGCCTTGCCGGACGATTACGGCGACGACCGGCACCGCAGGGATGCTCGGACGCCCTGCGACCGTCGGTGCGCTGAGGGTCTGCCCCTCACCGCCTGTCGACAATCGATAACCGGCGATGGCCGCAACCGTCAACCCGCCGGCGACCAAGCACCAGCGGCTGCGTGTCTTCATGCTCATTTTTGCTTCCTCGATGGGCGCCGCTCGATGGCGCTGGCGTGTACACGATCCATATTGGCGATGATCTTCCGCAGCGCGACGCGCAGAACCTGTTGCTCCTCGACTGTCAGCCCTTCGGTCACGGCGGCGCGCATGGATGTCGCGACGTCGCTCAACTTGGCCGCAAGAGCCTCTCCCGAAGCGCGCAGATGAATGCGGGCGCGGCGGCGATCGTCCTTGTCGCCTTTGATCTGCACGAGCTTGCGCCGCATCAACGTCGCGATCAAACGCGAAGCGGTTGGTTCGTCCATCCGCAGATGCTCGGCCAACTCGCGCAGCGAACAGCCCGGATGCTCGGCGACAGCGACCAGAATCCAGAACTGCTGGGTGGTCAAGCTGAAGTCGCGTACATGGGTTCCAACCGCTTGCTTGATGCGCCGGCGCACCGCGCCGATCAAAAGTCCGATAGGTTCTTTGTCGTCCATAATCCTGCTTCAACAATAATTGCTTTAGCAAGTATTAGCCGAGAGGCGTCGAGTGGCAAGCGGTGTTTTCGGGGGAGCTCACGCGATGCCATTTCTCGAATCAGCGCCAGCACCGGAGCGCGACCGCGTGAGGATCCGAATCAACTTCTTGCCGGTGCGCGCTGGGGGCGGAGAGGGGACCCATGCTTTTTATCGATCGCTGTCCCGACTGTTGAAACTTGAGAGTTGGGTAACGCAGCGATCCAGACCTGACGGTCCCCCACCCCCCGGGAGGCGAGCCACAACTAGGTCAGCGGTCATATGGATCCCTGACCTGGCGCATTTTCCGGCTCCCTACCGAACGGTAGGACGGCTGCAGGATCTGATCCTATTCATCTGACACGGAGGAGCTCCTAATGGGCAGACAGATCGCGATGGTCTTCGACCTCAACAAGTGCATCGGCTGCCAGACCTGCTCGGTCGCCTGCAAGGTTTTGTGGACGAATCAGGACGGCCGGCGCGACATGTGGTGGTGCTCGGTCAACACGCAACCGGGCCGCGGCACGCCGCGTGACTACGAGAAGATGGGCGGCGGCTACGACGCCGGGGGCAGCTTGATTCTCGGCGATCTACCACACCCAGACGACTTCGGAGGCGCCTCGCAGTTCAACTGGCAGGCCGTGCACACATCCGGCAACGGCGGCGGTCACACACACTTACAACCCACGGATCGTCAGCCGACGTGGGCGATGAATTGGGACGAAGACCAGGGCGCCGGCGAATATCCAAACGCCTACTACTTCTACATGCCGCGCATCTGCAATTTCTGCTCGAAGCCGAGCTGCGTCGATGCCTGCCCGAATGGCGCGCTTTACAAGCACGAAGAGTTCGGGGTGTCGTTGCGCGACGACAGCAAGTGCCAGGGCGCGCAGCAGTGCGCTCGCGCCTGCCCCTACAAGAAGATCTATTTCGACGCCGTGTCGAAAACGAGCCGCCACTGCATCGGTTGCTTTCCGCGCCTCGAGCACGGCGTGGCGCCGGCCTGCGTGCGCCAATGCCCGGGCCGCGCGGTCTTCGTCGGCTACCGCGATGACTCCGCCAGCCCGATTCATCGGCTTGTCGAAGAATACAAAGTCGCGCTGCCGTTGCATCCCGAATGGAACACCGAACCGAATGTCTTCTACGTCCCACCCTTGTCGGCCTTCATGGTTGCTCCCGACGGCAGCATCGACGAGTCGCAGCGCCGTATCCCGCTGTCGTACCTCGAGTCGCTGTTCGGCCCCGGCGTCGGCACAGCGCTACGCACCCTCGAGGACGAAATGGCCAAACGCAAACGCGGCCAACCGTCGCAGCTCATAGACACGCTCATCGCTTACCAGTGGCAGTCGCTGCTCGGTCCGTTCGATCGCGACCCGTCGGCGATTCAGTGGTGAACCGCGCAGCGTAGCACAAGAGGAGCAGGTCATGGCAAAGCAACAAAAGACAACCAAAGGCCCGGCGTCGGAACAATCGTACCGCGATGCGTGGAAGTGGGACAAAGTGACGTGGGGTTGTCACGCCGTCGATTGTTATCCCGGCGGCTGCCCGTGGCGCGTATATTCGCGCGACGGCAAGATCGTACGCGAAGAGCAAGCGGCGATCTTTGGGACCATCGAGCCGGGTGTACCCGACATGAACCCGATGGGCTGCCAGAAGGGCGCTTCGTGGAGTCAACAGCACTACAACGAAGAACGCGTTCTCTATCCGATGAAGCGCGCCGGCAAGCGCGGTGAGGGGAAATGGCAGCGCGTGTCGTGGGAGACCGCGTGCAACGACATCGCCGACGCGATCCTCGATGCGGTCAAAGACCAGGGACCGCAATCGCTCTATCACATCGGCACCCCGGGCGAGGGCGGGACGCAGCAGATCCTGTGGAGCAACTTTTCGGCGCAGCTCGGTTTTCAGGTCACCGACCTACAAGCCGAGATCAACGACTTCAGCCCCGGCATCTACACGACCTTCGGCAAGTTCGATCCGGCGCCCGGCGCCGACGACTTCTTTCACAGCGAGCTGGTGCTGATCTGGCACGCCAACCCGGTGTACACCAACATCACCTGGTACCACTTCATGCAGGAGGCGCGGTACAATGGCGGCGAAGTCGTCACCATCGCCCCCGACTTCAGCCCGTCGGCCGTGCACGCCGACTATCATATCCCGATCGAAATCGGCACCGACGCCGCCTTTGCCAATGCCATGTCGCAGGTGGTGATCGAAGAAGGAATCTTCGACCGCGACTTCATCAAGAAGCAAACCGACCTGCCGCTCCTGGTACGTAGCGACAATCGCCACTTCCTGCGCGCTGCCGACGTCGACGGCAGCGGCGCCGACGACCAGTTCTACTGGCTCGACGCCAAGACCAAGAAGATCGTTCCCGCACCCAAAGGCACGCTGTCTCCCGGCGACGTCGACCCCGTGCTCGACGGCACGGCACATGTGACTCTGGCAGACGGCAAGGTTGTCGAGGTGCGGCCCGTCTTCTGTCTGCTGCGCGACATGCTCAACGCCCAATACACGCCGGAGAAGGTGCAAGCGACCTGCGGCGTGCACCCCAAGACGACGCGCATGCTGGCCCGCAAGATCGCCGCCAGGAAGACACGCATCATGATGGGCTGGAACTCCGGCAAGTACTACCACGGCGACCTGATGGAACGGGCGATGATGCTGATCCTCGGGCTTACCGGCAACTGGGGCAAGCACGGCACCGGAGCCCGCAGCTGGGCCGTCGGCCTCAACGACGGCATGTTCTCGGTGCTGCTCAAATCGCAATCCGGCCCGGAAATGACCCTTGCCACGCGCGGCATGCGCAACGCCATGATCGAGTCGATGATGGAAGCCGATCCGACGATGACCGACGAGATCGCGCTCTACACCTTCGAGCGTCAGATGATCAACATGATGGGCATCATGACGCCGCCGGCGTTCTTCTGGTACCACCACTGCGGTTACCGCGAGGTCTGGAACCGTCCCGGTTACAACGACCCGGAAATGAAGCGCACCTTCGACGAGTACTTCCAAGAAGCCTGCGACAAAGGTTGGTGGAGCGGGATTGCCGAAACCGCCAAGCAATCCGAGCCGCGTTTTCTCATCGAGGTTGGCGGCAACTTGCTACGCCGCCAACGTGGCGGGGCACGCCAGCTACTCGAGCACCTGTGGCCGAAGCTCAAGATGATCGTGTCGGTCGACTGGCGCATCAACACCACCGGCCTCTACGCCGACTACATCCTGCCGGCAGCGCAACACTACGAGAAAATGAACCAGCCATATTCCAGCCCGATGCATCTGCACGTGCTGCTCATCGAGAAAGCGGCCGAGCCGCCCGGCGAGGCACGCAGCGAGTGGCAGATCATCCAGGGCATCGCCAAGGCGTTGCAAAAGCGGTCGAAGGAACGCGGGATCGAACCCTGGGCACGCAAGAACGGCGAGCCGGTTCAGCTTGCCAACCTGTGGGAATGGATCACCAAGAACGGCGACCTCGCAGAAGATGAAAAGCTGATCGACGAGGTGTTCCGCGACAGCGCCATCCTCGGGACGATTCCGGAGGAAACCACGCTGGAGAGCATGCGCAAGAATGGCGCCGTACGCGCCGTCGGCTGGGGCGGTTCGGCGATGATGGTCTGCCAGCAGTCGCCGATCGAACCCAACAAGACACACACGCCGTGGCGCAACCACGTCGAGGGCTTGAAGCCGTACCCGACCCTGACGCGGCGCGCGCAGTTCTTCATCGATCACGAATGGTACCTCGAAGCCGGCGAGGAGCTGCCGGTGCACAAGGACAACCCGCACCACGGCGGCGAGTTCCCCTTGCGCCTCACCAGCGGCCATCCGCGCTGGAGCATCCACTCGATGAACCACACCAGTCGCATCATTCTCGGCACGCATCGCGGCCATCCGGTGATGTACATGAACCCCGACGACATGGCGGTACGCGGACTCGCCGACGACGACGAGGCGCGCGTGTTCAACGACCTCGCCGAGATGCGCATCCACGTGCGCCACTCGCCGGGAACCCAGCCCGGGCAGGTGGTGATCTACAACGGCTACGAGCCGTTCCAGTTCAAGGACTGGACCGGGCCGGAAAACGTCGAGCCGGGTATGGTGAAATGGCTGCATTTCGCCGGCGGCTACGGTCACCTGCAGTACCGCGGCCTGCACTGGCAGCCGATTCCGATCGACCGCGCGGTGCACTTGGACGTCGCCAAGGCATAGTGGTGCCTGCTGAGCCCCACCGCTCATTGTGGATGCTTCTGTGCGTGGCAGGCCCTCAACACCTAACCCCCTAGCCCCCTTCCCGACGCGGGAAGGGGGATTCGGCTGCATGAACACCGTAGGCGACGGAAAGTAGCCATGTCTACCTCGGGCCTGCGCGCCTCGCTGCCGCTGGTGGTCGCCGGCTTCATCATTTCGTTCGTGCTGGTCGGCGGCGGCATCGACACGGTGAGCGTGTTTCTCAACGCGGTTGCCCAGTCGACGCATTGGTCGCGCTCGAGTCTGTCGCTCGGCGTCAGCGTCGGTGCCGTCAGCGCTGCGTTGAGCACGCCGCTGGTCGGTACGGCCGTCGATCGCATTGGCATTCGTGTACCGATGGCCGCGGGCGTGCTGCTGCTGGCGACCGGCTTCGCGGTGCTGATCTTCATGACTGAGGCGTGGCACTTCGCCGCCGCTAACGTTTTTCTCGGTGCCGGTTTCGGCGCCTGCGCCTTGCTGCCGATCACCGTCGCGGTCACGATCCACGTTCCCGACCGAACGGCGTTGGCGCTGGGAATCATCAGTGCCGGCGCCAGTGCCGGCGCGCTGGTGTTGGCGCCGGCGGCGCAAGCCCTCATCGAAGCCGTCGGTTGGCGCTCCGCCTACATCGTGATGGGCAGTTTCGTCGTCTTCACCCCTGTGCCGTTGCTGCTGTTTGCGCTACCCCGCGGCCGACTGCGCCGTCGCACGGCGACGACGCAGCGACGTCCTGCGGCAACGCACGGCCTCCTGCACGATCTGTTGCGCCCGGGCGTTGCATCGCTCGCCGCAATCATGATTCTGCCGGCGCTCGCCGGCTTCAGCGTTTCCGTGCACCTCGTGCCGTACCTGACGGGCTTGGGCTACGCCGGCACAGCGGCCGCCGCGACTCTCGGCGCAACGATCGGCGTATCGGCAATCGGCAAAGTGGGTGGTGGGTTCGTCGCCGATCGCTACGGCGCGCTGGCAACGCTGCGATTGGCATTGGGACTGTGGGTGATGGCGCTGGCGTTGTTGCATCACGCCGCAAGCCCCGCCGCACTCGGCGGTTTCATCGCTCTCTACGGGTTGGCATTCGGAACGCAGATTGCGGTCGTGCCGCCCATCGCCGTCACCCTGCTCAATGCCGAGCGCTTTGGAGCGCTCTTCGGCATCTTGCAGCTCGCGTCGATGCTCGCGTCGGCGCTCGGCCCGATCGCCTCGGGACTCATCTACGACCGTACCGGCACCTACGGCGGGGCGATCGCGCTGTGGCTCGGCGTCGTGGCGGTCGCCGTCGTCGTGGCCGCGTCGATGCGCGCTGCCGACGGTGTCGCAGAAGTGGCCAGCGAGGCTTGACGATGACGTGGCGCACTCCCCGGATCGGCCATCTGACACGCCGCGAGGTTCTCGTCGGCGCGGCCGCGGGCACGCTGGCCCTGTCTCTGCGCCGTCTCAGTTTCGGTGCACCGGACAGCGCTACAACCGCCAACGCGTCCGCTGCGGCACTGCCGGACTATCGAGGCTGGGAAGATGTGTATCGCGCGGCGTGGCAGTGGGACCGCGTCGTGCGTGGTGCTCATCTGCGCGCCAACTGTTTCAGCGCCTGCGCCTTCGACGTCTACGTCAAAGACGGTATCGTCTGGCGCGAGGAACAAGCCGACGTCTACGCGCGGCAAGCCGAAGGTTTGCCGGACTACGCACCGCGCGGCTGTCAAAAGGGCAGCTGCTACAGCTCGCTGATGGTGGCGCCCGGGCGCCTCACCTACCCGCTCGAACGCGTCGGGCCGCGCGGCTCGGGGCAATGGCGGCGAATTTCATGGGACGAGGCGGCAACGCGCGTTGCCGACGCCATCCTCGACGCGGCGGCGGAAAATGGGATTGAGACCGTCGTCTACGACAACGGCACGTCGAACATCGATTGGGGTCCGAGCACCGTCGCCGAGATGCGCTTCTTCGGGATGCTCGGCGCGACGATGCTCGACGGCTTCGCCGGCACCGGCGATCTCGCCATGGGAGCGGTGCAAACATGGGGAACGTCGTTCGTCGACGGTAGCGCCGACGACTGGTGCCGCGCCGACACGCTGATCTTCTGGCACTGCAATCCTGTGGCGACCCGTATTCCCGACGCACACTTCGCCACCGAAGCGCGCTATCACGGGACCACCGTTGTCACCGTCAGCCCCGACTATTCACCGAGCGCCATTCACGCCTCGCTGTGGGTCAACCCGCGCCCCGGTACCGACGCGGCGCTGGCGCTCGGCCTCGTACGCACCCTCCTCGAGCGTGAAGCCGTCGACGAAGCGTACGTGCGCGAGCAGACCGACCTGCCCTTTCTGGTGCGCGACGACAACGGCCGTTTTCTGCGCCAGTCGGATCTCCGGGCCGGCGGCAGTGAAGAGATCTTCTACGTCTGGGACCAACACAATGGTGGATTGACCGAAGCGCCGGGAACAGCCGGCAAGCGCAACGACTCGCTGGCGCTCGGCGATATGGTTCCGGCATTGACCGGACGCTTCGGTGTGAAG
>JACQEN010000162.1 GCA_016200585.1 Deltaproteobacteria bacterium | reverse complement strand
TCGACAGCGAAGGGATAGTCCATACGATCATGCGGACGATCGGAACGGATCCTGTCCCTGCAGGAGCCCGGAACTTCAAGGCCGTAGCGGTTAATTCGGGAACCGGCGTTCTGTATGTCGCTGATGACTCTGGAAACCGAGTCTGGAGCATGGGAGAAAGCGCAATCGATGCATTCGCCGGCACGGGGGAGGCGGGCTATGCCGGCGATGATGGCCCCGCCATCGACGCTGAACTACGACTGCCATCATCTCTTGCTGTAGGTTCCGATGGCACTCTCTTCATCGCCGACTATGGGAACCATAAGATTCGAATTGTTACGGGCGATGGCACTATGCGGCGGCTGGCGGGCGACTTTGATTTCGACGTTGACCTCACAACCGCGCTAGGATTCGAAGCACTTTTCAGGCCGGAACGGCTAGCCATCGCAGACGATGAGTCGCTCTACGTCCTTGATCGCGGCGGCCAGCGGCTGCAGCATTTGATCGCGGAAGACGTATTTGAGCCTGTGGAGTCCGCATCCTGCCATACTCACGACATTGCCACCTTCAGCGACGGCACCCTGCTGGCGCTGACAGGCAAGCTATTGGTGCGAGAGCAAGGGGCGTGGTTGCCTTTGTTTCCCGAAGAGGGGTGGCAGCGTTTCACTTCCATCACGACCGACGGCTCTGACGTAATCGCGTACGACAACGACATACATCAAATCGTCCGCATCGATAATCAGGGTGAGCGCAACGTTGTTGCGGGGAATGGGACGGTTGGCTCTTTCGGCGATGGCGGCCCTGCCGATGGTGCGAGTTTCAGCTGTACTGCCCTGGCCTTCGATTCGAATGGCCGCTTGTTCTTGAGCGACCCTCTCAACGGGCGTGTCGCCATGATTGATACTTCTGGCGACATTGACACGTTTGCAGGAGGGGCCAATGGTTCCGAACCGCGGATCATCCATCCCGCAGGTATTGCAATCGGAGGCAACGATGACCTGTACGTTGCCGATGAGGGGCGGAACCAGGTCTTGAAAGTTACAAGCAGAGGCACGGTCACAGTCATAGCCGGAACAGGTGAAGAAGGTCTGTCGGGCGATCAAGGGCCGGCGACAGCCGCCACTCTCAACCATCCCACGGATATTGCGGTGACCGGCGACGGCAAGTTGTTTGTCGCCGACTCAGACAATTGGCGCATCCGGCGTATCGATGAAACGGGGACGATCACTACCGTGGCCGTGCTGATGCAAGGGCAGAAACCGCGCCGGGTTCTGGCGCTCGAGGATGACTCACTGATCGTCGCGACAGAGTACCCGACGAGATTGCTTCACATCACCGTCTCCGGCGAGCAGAACGAGATACAAGTCGACACAGATCCTACGGGGAATGGCCTTCCTTCCCTGATTGCCTTGGCGATCGGCGTAGACGGTCGGCTCGCCTTATCGATGGGCAATCGTCTTCTCGTCGGTGTTCCAGGCTCGGACATTTCGGTTGCCGAGTACGTTCTTGTTGACCCAAACGAGGCGGAACGCCCAATCGACGGCATTGCCGGGGGTATCTTCGATTCGGACGGTCATCTCATTCTCTGCGACGAGACTAACCGCCGTATCTTGCGCGTTCAGCTCCCAAGCCAATGAGATCAGCCAATCTTACGAAAACAAGATGCCTTGAGGCTCCGCGATACTGGCGTGCGGCCATCGCAGGGTGCTTTGGGTTTTCGACGTTCATCCTGATGGCCACGCCTGTTCTTGCACGGGTGACGCCTCTGGGACCAGCCCGTCCTGTCGACTCGAACGGCGGTGAGCAACAGTGTCCGCAAGTCGTCGCCCTTCCCGACGGAGGGTTTGTGGTGCTGTGGTACGGCGCTCCGGGGCCCGGGGGACCATCGAGTGGAGCCGCTGGATTCGGAAGGAGGTTCGATGCGGTGGGAAAACCTGTGGGGTCAACCTTCGACCTGACAGGGGTAGTCGGGCCATATCAGTCGTCCTCCTTTCAGGACGGATTCCTTCTCGCCTGGTTTAGCGGGCGTGACGCCCTAATGCTCGCGAAGTTTGGCGCGTCCGGCGTCTTGAGTGATACGCGATCAGTTGGGGCGGCCATGAGCACCTTCGATGGGTTCTCCCTGGCAGCATTCCCTGAAGACAGCTCTATCTTGGTTTGGTCCGAATATATCGACCTATATCCGACGATCGTTGGGCAACGCTTCAATTCTATGCTGCAACCATCCGGATCCGCGTTTCCAATATCACCACCGTCGACTCCGGTTCGGCCATATCCTCGGGACCCGAGCGTGTCTGCCTACGTCGACCGAGGGTTCGTCGCATTTTGGTTCGACGAGTTGGGGGATGAGTCACTCTGGGGACGTCGATTCGACGGAAACAGCGACCCATCAGGCGAGCCATTCAGGGTAACGGAACCTGGGGAACTCGACGGGCATCATCAGTCACATGCATGTTCACATGAAAACGGCAGTCTAGTTGTTACTTGGAGTGACGTAAATCATCCGATGCAGTTTCGTCAATACGACGAGAATCTTGAGCCTGAGACTCTTGCGCTGAATACCGCGACGCAGGAGGGTCCTACGCCCTTGGCATGCCTTCAAGATCAGAGTTTTGTGGTCGTAGGGGCGGCAGGTTCGTCTGGCATGCAGGTCGTAGGGCGCCGTTTTGGGCGAGATAGTCGCCCGGCCGGTGAATTTCTCGAACCGGTTCCGTATGTCGCTTGTGGTCCCGCCGTGATGACTCTAGGCGGGAATCGGTTCGTTGCAGCATGGGATTCGTGCGAGCGCTTCTTGAGCGAATGCACCGTCATGACGGAACTGTTCCAGGCAAACGGGGGCGCGGATTGTTCGGGTGATTGCGACGGCGACGGAGCCGTCACAATCGACGAGATTGTTTATTCCGTGAATCTGACGTTTGATTCCGACGATTGCTTTACTACGACCGTATGCCCCTCAGCTGACACCGATCTGGACTGCCAGATCACGGTTAGTGACGTATTGGCTGCTGTAAATCGTGCTCTTGAGGGATGCGAATGACCAGCGTTGGTTGGAGTTTGGGTTCACGGAAGAAGTGCACATGGCGGTCTCGTTGGAACGCCTCCAAGCTCCGCGATCGTTTTCCGATTGTTCCGCTGCTCCTGATAGCTGCCGGGCGTGCGAACGGCCAGCCTGTCCCTTGTTCAGAGCCGACGACTACCCAAACAAAATGGGTCGACTGCAGGAGGAACGGCGATGTCGGCAATGGTTCCCAGCAGAATAAGTGGGGTAGTCTGAACATCGCTGCGCTACAAGTACAAGCCGGCGATCTGGTTCTTGTCGAGGGAGGCCCTTGCCCTGCTGACGGCGTCATGCTCACGGGCTCGAACATTCACTTGCAGGCACAAGGGCAGGTGAAGGTGACCAAGAGGGGAAATGCCTCCAGTGCCTTCGTCATCAACTCACCCGCCCAGAACGTGGAAATTGAAAACTTCGGTATCGAGCCTGATAACGGGCTCTTCGCCAATCACGGAATCTGGATCCAGGACACTGGGGGATCGGGGGTGCAAAATGTCCTGATTAAGGATGTTGCCGTCTCAGCCGCGAGCATCGATGCGGGGATAAGGATTACGAGTCCCGGCGATCGGGTCTGTATTGTTAATGCGATTGTAACCGGTGCGGGAGGCCCCGGCATCGACGTCAAGGTCGAGTCTGTTTCCAACAAGAGGTTGTCGAATTTGCAATTTATCGGCGGGACGGCAGCGGGTAACGCGTCTGACGGTTACTCTATCGAACATAATTTCAACCTCACTCCAATCACCGGCGTAGTCGACGCCTACTTTTACGGCGCGCACGCCGAGTCCAACCGGGGTGATGGATTTGATGTATCCGGCGGCAAACGCTTCTTCTCAACGTCACGTCCAAGTTCAATGGTCCCTACACGCCAACACCGGGCCCTAGCCCGACGCCACCACCCGCTGGTAGCCCGACCTACACTCCAACCCCGGAGCAAGGCCGAGGGATTGTAGTTTGGGATTCGGCTCATATCGAGAACGCGTATGTCATCGAGAACGTGCACGCTGGAATCGTCAGTAGTGCGCCGGCGGCTCGGTCGCCTACGCCGATCGACATCATCAACAGCACAGTTGTCGACAATGAGAGCGCGAGCGAGGGCAAACAAATCCGCGGAGCGGGTGGCGGCGGCCTTAACATTGTGAATACGATCTCGATTGGTCAACGGTCGCTTGCAACCTCTGGCAGTGTGCGTTGTGATCACAACTTGTTCTCGGGGATCGTATCTGACAGCGCCGCCCAGGCGCAGTGTCCGATCAGCAGCACGCCCACATTTCTGACTGCGGCTAAGGACTACCTCCTGACCACCTCCTGCCCAACGCCCGGGTGGAGCGTCGGCGTAGATGGGGCCGGTCTTATTCCAGCGTATGCGGGTCCCGTCTACGTGGCTCAGTCCGCGGACCACGAAGGCAACTGCCGCCAAGTCGATGGCGACTGCAACGGCTCGGCCGTTGCAGACATCGGAGCGTTCGAAGCCAAATCGCAGCAACCTTGCGTGCCGGAGACAACGATAACGTCGACGCCCGTTGCGGGCACACCAACGCCAGCCCTTACCTCAACCCGCACACCTTCGAGATCAAGCACGCCTACTCGCACCCCCACGACTCCGGGGCCGAGTTTGACCCCGTCGCAAACTCATATGAGAACTCGCACGCCGACGCCCGCCATATACACGCCGACCCCCACGCGCACCGCGCTGTGCATCGGATGTGGGTCTGCAACGATCGCCCCGGCAGACATCCGCGCGATGGTTGACCTTGCACTTGGATTGTCGTCCAGCACGGACTGCCCGAGTGCAGATGTCGACGGCGATGGCAGGGTAACGGTCGACGAAATTTATACAGCATACTGGAACGGCACTGGCCAGGCTCCCTGTAATCGGCAGCTCTCCAACGTCTCTGTCGGTGCAATACTCGCAATTGGGGGGGCTGCGGCCCTGCCGGGCAGCATTGTGAGCCTGCCGCTAAGCGTAACGTCGCCAACCGCATACGTGACTGGATTGCAATTGGATGTGAAGTACGACAATCGGTACCTCTCCCCATGGCTCTCTGGCGCAGGCGAGGCGCGATGTCGAATCGCCCGAGGTATTCTTGACCCAGCTCGGCCGCTTGATCCCGCTTTTGGAAGTGTCCACTCCGTCTTCACACGCGTCTTGCCTGCGGATGGAATAAACGGACGCTTGCGGCTGCTTGTCGTTCCAAATCTGCCGGAATCATCTCCCTTTCCGAATGTGGGAGGTCTGATCACAACGGCGACGCCGCCGCGCTTTTACGAACACAAGGTGGTCGTTTGGTGTGCGTTCACTGCAAACCTTACCGCTCCGCCAGGAACGTACAATTTGAGTGCGGAGAACGCCTTCGTCAGCGGCACCGGAGGTGCTCGCTTTACCAGCAGTACTACTCGTCCGGGCTGGATCACCGTAGCGCCCTTCCCCGGATGCCCGGGCGATTGCGACAAGCAAGACGGTACAACGATCAGCGACCTGATTGCGATGGTAAATATCCTGCTTTCCGGGGCATCCGCGGGTGCGAACTGCGCCGCTGGTGATATTGTTCGAGATGACATGATTACGGTCGACGAGATTGTTTTCGCCATCAACATAGTTCTGTCTTCGGGCTCGTGCGAGACTTCGTCCTACAGTGCGGCGTTAAGCACTGGCGCCGAACCGATTGACGATTTCGTGACTCTTGAAGCCGGCTCGGCAGTTGGTGGCATAGGTCAGGATGTGATGATTCCGGTCGCCGTATCCGGTGGCGCCGGAATGCTGGCCGGCGCGCAACTTGATCTGTTTTTTGACGCGGCCGCTCTCGAAGTCCGCGGACAAGACAATCTGCCCCGGTGCGCTATCGACCCGCGTCTTCAAGGCACATTTGAACTTTCGACCTCATATTTGGATGGTCTTCTGCGCCTGATGGTACACCCTCCCCTTAACGTACAAGAGCCAATTCCGACATTCTCTGACGGGGTGGTCGCACGCTGCACGTTCACGGTGAACGGCTCGCCCGGATCGTACAGCTTGGTCGGGGAGAACGCAGTCGCCACCACCGCAACCGGCTATGGATTGGCGTCGATGCCGGGCAGCGGAAACATTACCGTCAGCTCGCCTCTTCTGAGTCTCAGCGGACCAGTCAGTGCAGTCGGATCGGAATTGCAGCAAGGGGGCTGGACCGCGGTGTCCGATTCGGCCGTGAGCAAGTCGCTCACAGTTACGCTCAGCAGCCTGACCCCTGACCTCTGCGCAGTGTCTACGTCGCCCACCGCCGCGGGCGGAAGCTCTCGGTCGCAATCAATATCAGCAGGGCACACCACTACGGGTAATTTTGTCATTCAGTCTGTCGGGAACGGCCTTGGGACGTGCAAGCTCAAACCAACCGCCTCTGGCTATGCGAGCGGGGAAATGTGGCTGTCGATCGTTCAGCCGGGCTTTGGCATCGCATCGGGCATCGTGTCGAACGGAAATGTCACGTACATTCCGGGTCTCCCGAGCGGACTCAGTCTCGCCTCCCAGAATGTTGGGCTGCTGTTGAACGTCGGCCTCCCAAGAGCGGATTTGTCCGATCTTGCGAACACTCAACCCATACGCGCCGGAGCTACGCCTCTTGCTGTAACCGTCAGCTTGGAAAACCCCCAGGGTACGCCGACACCAGCAGAACTCCAGTACGGCTCGCCCCTCACGTCGACGCAGTCTGCCGTTGTGCACATCGAGGCGGGCCAGATCTTTCAAAGTGAGTCCCTACAATTGAGGCCACTCAGTGTCGGCGAGACGACCGTGAACACAACCACCGATGTTCCAGGATGGATCACAACGAATTCGGCGAAAGGTGTCGTTCACGTACTTGCCATACCGACGCCGACCCCGGGGCCGTGTACTTTGGACCCGTGACGTAACCAGGAGAAGCGTTATGCAAACGTGCAGAAAGAACACACGCGCTGCTCTGCGGTTGGCCGCCTTGATGGCCGTTACGTTCGTCAACTGTTCCGTGGCTTACGCTGTAAAGCCTGATAACAATCCGGCGCCCGACGCGCATGGAAAACCTTTTACCGTACCGACACCTCGATCCAACGGCGATGTCGGGCCGGTTGAAGGCGGTGGGAAGTGGCTCGCACACCCACGCCACCTCGGCCACGAACGTCCGAACCAACGCCACATTCCCGATGGCCCGGCCGAATCCAAAGAAGTGGTACGCACACCTTGTGCACCACGCCGACAAGTCGGTTACCGGAGAGGTGAGCGTCCACGTCGCCAATCAGCATCTGCTCAACCACGGCAGAGTCGACGGCCGCGCCGAGCAGGGACGCTTCTGGGGACGTGTTTTCGACGACGACGGCAACCAGGCCGCGACCTTCACCGTCGGCTACGGCGCCAATGGCATCGAAGGTACTTACGTTACCAGCGAAGGCGACAGCGGTTCGTTCACCTGGGACGGGGATCTGACTTTACCGCCGCCCGGCGCACAGTGAAGAGTCTAACCGGATGACCTCCGCCGAGCCCTGATCGATGTACCCACACGTCGGCCCACTGCCTGGTCACCTGATCGGTTGGATCGTCGGTACTGCGCTGGCCTCAATTTCCGGCGTCTGGCTCATGCGGCGCGATGGGATCGGCACCCGGTGGGCGGCCTTGTCGGTAGCCAGTCTCGCGCTCGTTGTTTACGCCACCGGTCTAAGACGCCTCGGCACGCCCGGATGGATCTTACTTACGATCATCGTCGGTGTGCCCCTTGCCCGCGTTCTTGGCCTGCGCTTCCTGCACATGGCTGACGTCGTCGCACCAGCGGGCGGGCTGCTCATCTTCGGCGGTCGCATCGGTTGCTTCCTGGCAGGCTGTTGCTTCGGCACGCCATCATCGTTGCCGTGGGCGGTGCGCTTTCCCCCTGGCTCACGGGCATATCGCTGGCAGCTCGCCAACGACCAAATCTGGTTCGGTACGACGAGCAGCCTACCCGTTCACCCATTGCAACTCTACTTCGCCGGGCTGGGTTTACTGCTCTTCACTGGATTGATGCTCTACCGTCCGCGCAGGCGCTATCAGGGCGAGGTGTTGTTACTCTTCAGTTTTATCTACCTCTTGGGGACCTGGTTGCTGGAGCATTTGCGGGCAGAAGCCGACTTGCCGAAACAGCATACATTGTTGCTGGGTGCCGCTGCGATTTCGGTGGTCTTCCTGCGCCCCCGAAATACCCGCAGGCATGGACTGTCGCTAACCACCTGACAACGGACAACCAGATCTCAGGCGACGCTCAGGTTCCTTCGCGGTAGCTCGTCGGTCAGCACGCTCGACGACTCTTCTTCGCCCTCTTCGCGGATTCTCTCGACTCCGGCGCGCGCCTGCTTGCGGGTCATGGAGACGCCGTAGCTTTCGAGGATCTGCTTGATCAGGTCGTAGTTCTGTTGAATCGATTCGGTGACCGAAATGTAGCCGTGATTGGCGGCGGGAATGCGCTGCCAATAGGCGAGAGCGCTGAGTTGGAAGAAATGCAGGTCGGTTTCCTTCGGCTCGATGACGACGATGTCGCCGCGGAAGTTGGGGTCGTCCTGATATTGCCGCAACCCGTACTGTAGCCGCGAGTGCAACAGCGTACGAAATACCTGATTGACCACCGTGATGATGCCGCTTTCGGCCAGCGGCTTGCCTTCGATCGAGTACTTGCCGTTCTTCTCGACGCGGCGGATACGGTTGGAGAACGGGCGGAAGGGGTTGTAGCAAATGATCAGGTCGGCGCCGTGCTCGATGGCGACGTCGATGTTTGCCGTGCGCCGTACACCGCCGTCGACGTAGTCGACACCGTTGATGCGCGCCGGCCGATAGAAGCCGGGCAACGCGGTCGATGCCTGCACCGCCTCCGACACCGTCACCGAGCTGTCTTCGTCGTGTCCGAAGACGACGCGCTCGGCCGTGTCGAGGTTCATGGCGCTGATGTAGAGCTCCTTCTTGGTGAGACGGTAGAGCGAGCGAAAGTCGTTCGGCAGACCGGCGGCTTCGAAGTTGCGCCGCAGATACCCTTCGATGCGTGAATTGTCGAACAACCCGGAAGGCAGGTATTCGAGCGGTGCCGGCAGGCTGCGCCGTTTACCCAGCGCCGTACCAATCGGTGCCAGTACCGCATCGAGGTGGCTCATCGTCGGCTCACGCCAAACCTGCCCGACCGGACCCTCGAGATCGCGGCTCAACTTCGGCAGCTGGCGCAAGATGTCGCTGATCACCCCCGGCAAAAACGCCAAGGTGTCCATGGCGAAACGTGCCGGACAACTCAGCAGGTGCCAGAGGTTCATGGAGTAGAAATCGCCGGCTTCGAGTCGTGAGAAATGTTCCGACTCCCCAGCCAGGCTCTTGACCATCTCGGCCGGCGTCACACCGGCTGCAAGCGGCGCCGACAGAACCGCACCGGCACTGAGACCGACGTACGTATCGAACTCGGTCGTCTTGCGGTTGACCAGAAAATCGTCGAGCGCCTTCAAACCGCCAAGCTTGAAGCCGCCGCCGGTGACCGCTCCGCCGGCCAGCACCAGGGCAATCTTTGGCTGCTTCTTACGGACGCCGAGATCACTTTTTTGTACGATGGTTATGCCCATCGCCACCTCACCTGTTCATGACCTGCTTCAGCCTATACGGACCCATGACGCAGTTTGTCAACGGAATTCGCCTCCCGAAGAACGCCTGGAAATCTCACGGCGCCCGGCTTCGAGATAGTGCAGCGTATCGAGAACCTGCCAGTAGCCGTCGTGAACGTAACCAAGCAGCGACTTGCCGTCTGCCAGCACGCGCGGCAAGACATCCCGTGTAATGCTGTAAATTCCCGGGGGAAGATACTCGAAGATGGCTGGCTCGAGCACCATGATGCCGCCATAGAAGCAACGCGACAGGGGAAGCTCGTCGCTGCTCGCGGCGCCGTGACCGAGGAAACGGCGAATGCGTCCGCCGGCGTCGATACCGATGTCGTCGCGCCGCAATGCGTTACAATCGTGGCGCAGCAAGAGGGTTGCGAAGGCCTGCTGTTTGCGGTGGAAGTCGATGATTGCGGTGAGGTCGATGTCGATGAACGTATCGGCGTTGAGCACCACGAACGTTTCGTTGCCGAGGAACTGCCGTGCCGCGGCAATACCGCCGCCCGAATCGAGAATGGGATCTTCTTCCGAGTAGTGAATCCGTACCCCGTAGTCACTTCCGTCGCCCAAAGCCGCGCGAATCTTGCCGCCGAGATAGTGCAGGTTGACCACGACATCTCGGATGCCAGCTCGGCGGACGAGCTCCAACGGAAACGCGATCATCGGCCGTCCAGCAACTTCGATCAGCGGCTTTGGGATGCTGTCGGTCAGCGGATGCAAGCGCGTCCCTTTGCCCGCAGCCAGAATCATCGCCCGCATACCTTCATCTCGGTAAGTACGACCGCAATAGCGCTGCCATGTCGGCGTACTCAGAAAAGCGTGGCAGGATCCTGAGGATCTGGCGGACGGTTGACGGTACAAAACGCAAATATCCAGGTTTTCCCTTCTCGATGTCGAGAAAGAAGAAGCGCCCGACGACCTTCAGCGCCTTTTGCAGGGCGCAGAGGAAGTAAACGTCGTGGAAATGGTCGTCATCGAGCGGCCCCGCCCCACGTTTTCTCCAACCCTCGATGAAATAGTCGAGCAATCTTGCTTCGATGTCCGGACGAACGATCTGTGGTGTGTCGCGATCGCCAAGCAAGGTCGCCAGATCGTACGCCGCCGCCGCGAGCAAGGCGTCCTGGAAGTCGATCACTCGCAGCCTTCCGTTGTGAACGTAAAGATTCCAGCTGTGAAAATCGCGGTGATTGAGCACGCGCGCTTCGTCATCGAGACGCCGCGCGATGGCTCCGAAATTCTGGCGCAAACACTCGGCATCACGTGCGGGGAGCTTGCTGCCGGTCCGCCGCTCGATGCCGTATTCGATGAAATGCTCGAACTCCCACAGGTACAAGCGTTCATCGAAGGACTGCTGGAAGGCAAGGCAAGTATCGTCGCGCTGCCGGGTGCCCTCGATCTCCAAGAGAAGCAATTGATCGATCGCCTGCTGGTAGAGCTCGATGACGCGTGTCTCCGCCTGTCCTTGTACTGCGTCCCACAGCGCGGTGTCGCCGACGTCTTCCAGCAACAACACACCGCGCTCACTGGCGTCAACATAGACTTCGGGGACGGCGACACCGAGCTTGACGAGGAAGCGGTGGACATTGAGGTACGGCAGCTCTTTCGGCGGTTCTTTGAAGACAGCCAGCTCGTCGGAGGACATGGCGATGCCACGGTCTGCGAGCAGCATCGCCACGGTCGTTGGCGGTGCGCTCGCACCCGCCAGCCACAGCCGCGCGTAACGTCGCGTCGATGCGTCGCCGGCGAGCGCCTCGGAACGCAGCACCGTCGTGCCGCTTCCGAAGCGAGCGCAAACCAATTCCGCGAACAAGCTGGCGACGTTCGACGACACGCGCCGGGCGTATCAACGACGCGTTGCGTTGTCAAAATTCGTCGGCGGCACCGCGACGCGTTGCGCCCCATCGGGGTTTCGAGGTGTCGTGCGGTCGCGCCGATCGCTGCCCATTGGAGTACGAAAGAACCAACGGGCGTCGCGTGCTCGTGCGACTTTGGCTACTCTGACGTTGCGAATCCCAAGCCCGAGGTGCTGAGTGAGCGCGAATCAGGACAGACGCAAGACCGAGATGCCTTCGCGACAAACCAAGATCATGTCCAAGCCTGCAACAGCTGGACGGCGAGCCGATGCGCCTGCGGCCGGGAACGACGATCGTACCGACCTTACACCGGCCGTCGGCGGCAACCTGCGCCGTTTGCGTGCGCAGCGCGGTTGGTCGCTGGAAAAGTTGGCGCAAGCCTCAGGCGTGAGCCGTGCCATGCTCGGGCAGATCGAATTGCAGCAGAGTACTCCGACGATCAATGTCGTTTGGAAGATCGCTCGGGCCCTCGATGTCCCTTTCTCTGCGATGATCAGTCAACCGGGTGAATCCGGACCAAAGCTTTTGCCGGCAGCCCGTGCGAAGATTCTTACCTCGCGCGACGGTGGCTTTTCGTCGCGTGCTCTGTTCCCGTTCGACGAACCGCGCAGCGTCGAGTTCTACGAGCTCCGGCTGGCTCCACAGGCGACGGAACATGC
>JACQEN010000161.1 GCA_016200585.1 Deltaproteobacteria bacterium | reverse complement strand
GCAAGGTGATAACGGGCTGACCTTGATCAGTGATGGGTGAGTCCCGTCACCGGTCTTCACCCTTACTTCACTCTTGGGCACGACAACATACGGTCCTCGTACCGTGGTCGCAGCGATCATCGCACTGGGTGCCGCGAATCTTGGTGGAGCGACGCCACCCGCCCGGAGCTCTCACGATCGAGTCGGCACCGCTGTCGCTTCTCACTATAGGCGCTAGCGCAAGGCGCCGCCGACCGAGGTACGCAACGTCCAAGCGCCCAGGCTCAAAAGTCGTCTGGCGAGAAGCGTTATCGGAACGTGGTCGACGACGTCCCTTGTTGACACTGTACCGAACAACATAACAAGCTCACAGCCCCGAGATCGGGGAGGTCGATTGCATGCGTGAATCCGAGTTGAATCCATTCTTGCAAGGCAACTTTGCGCCTTGGCGTCTGGAAGGGACGGCTGACGATTTGCAGGTGAGCGGCGAGATTCCCCTTGAGCTCAACGGGACCTTCTATCGCAACGGCCCGAATCCCGCCTACGAACCCATCGGTCGCTATCACTGGTTCGACGGCGACGGAATGATTCACGCCATCACACTAGGCGATGGAAGAGCGAGTTATCGCAACCGTTGGGTACGCAGCGCCGGCATGCTGGAAGAGCGCAAGGCCGGCAAGGCGCTGTACAAGGGCCTGCTCGAGATGTCGGTGACGGAGGCGCCGGTCTTCAAGAATACCGGCAATACCAACATTGTGTCGCACGCCGGCAAACTGCTGGCGTTGATGGAGGCGGCGCTGCCGACGCAGCTCCGGCACTGCACGCTTGAAACCCTCGGTGAGTTCGACTTCGAGGGCAAGCTCACGACGGCGATGACGGCGCATCCGAAAATCGATCCGGAGAGCGGTGAGCTGTTGTTCTTTGCTTCCTCGCCGGTCCCGCCATACCTTGTTTATCATGTCGCGAACCGTGACGGCGAGCTCGTACGCAGCGAACCCATCGATCTCGAGTGGCCGTCGATGATTCACGACTTCGCCATCACCAAGGACTACGTCGTGTTCATTCTCTGTCCTTTGGTCTTCAGCTTTGAAGCGCTGGCGACCACGGGTTCGGCCTTCGTCTGGGAACCGCAGCGAGGAACGCGACTGGGTGTCATGCCGCGTAACGGTGGGAATGGCGATGTACGTTGGTTCGAAACCGACGCTTGCTACATTTTCCATCCGATGAACGCCTACTCGGAAGGGCGCCATGTCGTGCTCGATGTGGCGCGCTTTCCGCGCCTTTTGCTCATGGCTCGGGACCAGGCACCCGGGAGTGGCCAGGACTTCATCGACGACG
Source organism: Deltaproteobacteria bacterium (assembly GCA_016200585.1). GTDB lineage: Bacteria > Desulfobacterota > Binatia > HRBIN30 > HRBIN30 > JACQEN01. Next base: position 19,219 of record JACQEN010000161.1, on the reverse strand, counting down.
CACCAAAGCTGCACCGCTTTCGTCTCGATCTCCGAGACGGCAACGTGAAATCGGAGCCGCAAGACGATCGCCGTTGTGAATTCCCGCGCATCGACGAACGCTTGCTCGGCCGCAAGCACCGTTTCGGTTATGTCGCGTCCGGCGGCAGTGAAACAGCTCGACGCGATGTGCCGGAGCTCACTGCCGTAACCAAATACGATCTGGAAACCGGCAAGCCGACAGTACGTGAATTCGGCGCCGGCAATGGTGTGGGTGAGCCGCTGTTTGTTCCGCGCTACGGTCAAGCGGAGGAAGACGACGGCTACGTTCTTGTCCTGGCCTACGATCGCGCCAAGAACAGCAGTGACTTCTATATCCTGGATGCGCGCAACATTGCCGCTCAGCCGATTGCCGTCGTCCACATCCCGAATCGTGTGCCGTACGGCTTCCACGGCAATTGGGTGACAGCGAGTTGAGGACGCGCAAGTAGATCCGATTCCTCTCGTCCGTTACGTGTTGAGTACCACGAAGCGGCGATTGGCCGTACACTTTTGTGCCGCTCAGGCCCCATGCCTGGCCCAACGAGTAGTTGATTGTCACGGTCTGAGGTTTGCTCCATTGCGATCGCTTGGGTAAGATGGAGCATGCCGGCGGCGTTCGACATACTGACGGAACAAGACAGGTCGTTGTTGACGGAGTACGCCCGTCGCATGTTGCCGCATGCGGCGGTGGTCGGTTCCGCTTGGGCGAAAGCTTGGGTAGATGCTGTGCCCGCTCGCGACGTCGATCCCGGCGCCTACCAGCAGGTTGTCGAATACCTGGCCTGTGAATCGACGACCAAGGTCTGCGAATTCCTCCTAGCTGACGACCTCGACGGACTCTTCCTCTGGCAATACGAGAACAACCGGGAGGGGGCACGCCGGCAATTGGGCAATGGCGCGGTGCTGGTGTTCAACCAGCATGAGCTTCATGCGGCGGCACGCGCCGGTCACCCGGTCATCACAGGATGGATCGAACGCGCCTTTGGTCACGATCCGTTGCTAGCAGCGCGCATACAATTGGTGCAGGAAAAGCTCGGCGGACTGCTGAGCACCGTCCTCAGTGAAGCGTACTCCGATGAACGCGAGGGGCATCTGACGGCATTGGGAGACAAACTCCGCCGGGCTCTCGAGGTCTCGGAGCGCCTGCGACAAGTCGGTCAGGCAATAACGCAGTCGCTGGAGATAGAACCGGTGCTTGACCTTGCCCTACGGACGGCGGCGGAGCTTCTGCAGGCCGATTGCGCCGGCTTGACGTTGGCAAACGAAGAGGGCACCGCGCACCGACTGACGCGTGTCTACGGTGCGGACATCGACAGCTTTCCCGCCGGTTGGACGCCCATCGAGGGGTCGCTGACCGGCCTGGTGTATCAGCGCAATCTTCCGGCGCGGTCGGGCCGACGAGCGCCCCGTCTGGAGGAAACGACGCTGGGGAAGATCCGCTCGCTCGGCGTCGAAGCCTATGTCGTGGTTCCCCTGCGTGCACGCGGCAAGCCAATCGGTACGCTCGGCGTATTCTGTCGTACTCCACGAAGGTTCAGTGGCGACGACGAGTCGGTCCTCCAGCGCATGGGCGATTCGCTGGCGATCGCCGTCGAGAATACACGCATCTTTGCCGCGGCCCGCGCAGCACTGGCCGCCGCGCAGCAGGCCAGCCGCGACAAGTCGGAATTTGTTGCGGCGGTCTCACATGAGATCAGCGCACCGCTGAGCAGCGTGCTCGGATACGTCGATCTCTTGCGCGACGATACGTTTGGAGCCGCGACGTCGAATCAGCGTGAGATTTTCGATCGCCTCGACGTCATTACGCGATCGACGTTGCGCTTGACCAACGACCTTCTTGATCACGCGCGCCTGGATGCCGGTGGTTTGCCGGTGCAAATGGCCAGGGTTGCGGTCGATCCGCTGGTGGCGGAAATCGTCGATAGTGCGCGCCTGATGATCGGCGAGCGCCCCGTGCGCTGTACCGCCCGGGTTTCACCGTTCGCCGAGAGTGTCTATGCCGATGTCGATCGCTTGCGCCAGATCCTGGTCAATCTCGTCAGCAATGCCGTCAAATTCACAGCCAAAGGGAACATCGAGGTCGACGTGCTGCGGTTGCGCGGCCAAGATCGCGTCCAGTTCCTCGTTCGCGATAGCGGCAGCGGGATTGGCGTAAGTCATCTGCCGCGTATCTTCGAGCTCTTCTACCGTGCTGACCCGACGTCGAGCTGCGGTGCCGGGATCGGGCTGTTTTTGTCGCGCCAGCTGGCACGGTCGATGGGTGGCGATCTGAGTGTCGAGAGCGAGGTCGGGCACGGCACGACATTCACGCTGAGCTTGCAAGTCGCCGAATAGCGCGTTCAGGTGCGGCTGGCGCGCTGGTGTGCGTCTTTTCCAACTCGACCTGCCTTTCTCGGGCCGGCGCTGAATCGGTTAGCGGATCGTTAGGGTCCCGGGACGATCTTGAACACCGAGCCGCCAAGGTCGACGACGTACAGCTCGCCGCGTGCGTCCTCACCGAAGGAAGAAATGCTGCCGATGGCGGCGCCGCCCGACGCCAACTCGGCCGTGCGGTCTTGAGGATTGGTCACCGCACCGCCCGAGATCGTAAAGCTACGCACGAAGGCGCTGCAGTAATCGCCGTAAAAGTAGGTGCCGCGCAGGTCGGGCATCTTGCATCCGCGATACACATAGCCGCCGGTGATCGAGCAAGCGTTGGAGTGGTCGTACTCGAGCACGGGCAGGGTCATGCCGCTTTGGTCGCATCCCGAACCCGACGGATAGCAGTGACCATTCCCTTCGACGACGTTCCACCCGTAGTTCTGTCCGCCGCTGCTCAGCGCCGTTTGATAGTCGACTTCTTCGAAGCGGTTCTGCCCGACGTCGCCGATGTAAAGGTCGCCGTTCAGCCGATCGAAGCTGAAGCGCCACGGATTGCGCAAGCCGAAGGCCCAGATCTCGTCGGTGCCTGGGATCGCGCCGGCAAACGGATTGGTCGGAGGAATTCCGTAGGGCGAGGCGCTGTCGACGTCGATGCGCAGCAGCTTGCCGAGCAGTTGGTTGATGTTCTGCCCGTTCCCCATCGGATCACCACCGCTGCCTCCGTCACCGAGTCCGATGTACAGATAGCCGTCGGCTCCGAATGCCAGATGGCCGCCGTTGTGGTTGGCGAACGGTTGCGTCACGTGCAGCAAGGCTGTTTCCATGGTGTCGGCGACGTCGGGATTCGACGATACGCGCCGCTCCGCAACCACCGTGTTTCCCGATGTGTCCGTATAGTCGATGAAGAAGCGCCCGTTGTTGACGTAGTCGGGGTGGAAGGCGAGACCCAACAAGCCTTGCTCGCCGCAGCACGACACCTCGCTGCTGACATCGAGAAACGGTGTCGGCAGCATGGCGCCCCATTTCAGGATCTTGATCTGACCGCCTTGTTGGACGAGGAACAGACGGCTGACATCACGAGGCGGGGCGGTCGCCAGCAAAGGGTTGCTCAAGCCGCTGGCGATGCGTTCCGCCTTGATCGTCGTTCCAACTACCGGAACCACGCCGGCGCAGACGTCGTTGCAAGCGCCACCTTCGAGCTGACAGGTCGCCGAGCAACCGTCGCCGTTCACGACGTTGCCGTCGTCACACTGTTCGCCGGCCTCGAGCGTGCCGTTGCCGCAGGAGGCAGTGCTGCAGACGTGGGTGAAGCCGCTACCGGGGAGGGCACTGTCATAGGGCAAACCGGAGGCGATGATTGCCTGGCGGGCCGTACAGTCGAGGCGGGTCGTCGTTCCTGCAGGGCAAGCCGCAGCGACCTTGTTGCCGCGGCTGTTCGGGAGCTTGTTGCTGCTGGTGCACTGCAGGCCGCGCGGCAACTGGCGCACCATGCACGTGCGGGCAGCAAGGACGACCGCGCTCAGGTAGCGTGCCGACAGACTTTCGCAGCTTTCGGTGGCTGCCGCGGCGACGGCTGGGAGGCTTGTTGCCCAAAGTACCAAACACGTGGCGAGTCGCGTCCGCTGCCTGAATGTAGCTTCGTGCATTGACCCCTCCCCTGAAGTGCAATGATACCAGCGCTTCGGGGGCTGAGCGAAGTCTATATTTTGCAGGAAGGATGCTCAGCGACGGGGCGCTCAGCGCCTCGCCGCTAGGAGCCGCAATTTGTTCTTGGCTGCTTTGCCGGCTTTGGTACGTCCGAACTTCTGCGCCACATGCTCGAGAAGCTCCTGCGCCGAGGCTTTTTCGTCGACGCTACCTTCCGCCAGCTGAAAGCCGACGTAGAGCAGGTCGTCGGCTTCAAGTGAACGCTCCTTGCGTAAGCGCTCCGCGACGGCGAAGCGCGAGCGCAGCAGCGCGCGCAACGAGTCGAGCGCCGCATCGTGGCGCCGCACGACAGCCGCCAGCACGCGCGGATGCGCCTTGAGATCGGCGAGCGCCAGAAGAAATTGGGTTTCGGCGTCGAAGGCGGGCGTATCCTTCAACAGGCCCAGCCACTTTGCCGCAGCCGCAAAGGCCTTTTTCTTGCGCATCGCCTCTCCACGCTCACGAATGCGTTCGGCCAGCCGGTCGGCGTCGATGGCGTTGAGGAAATGTAGATACGCGGTGTACAATCGGTCGTCGCGGTTCTCGACGCCGTCCTGTAAGCGCTTCCATAGGGCGTCGATCGTGTCGCGTTTCCAGTCGCGATCATGAACGAGCAGGATGTCCGCCACTGTCCATGCCTTGCGCTCGTCATCGCAGGCGATGAGCTCCTTCATCAGATCCTTGCGCGCAGCGGGTAGCTTCTTGAGCGAAGCCGTGGCTTGATCGCGGCGCGCGTAGCTGTCGTCGGTCAGATAGCCGATCAGCGTCTTGACGACCGCGGCAGACTCAAATCCGCCGAGCTTCTGTATGGCAAATCGCTTCACTGCCGGTTGCTGGCTTTCGGCAAGTCGATTCAGTTGCGACAGGTAGTCGCGCGATAAGGTTTGTTCGTCGAGCAGGTGAATGGCCGGCCGCAAAATGCCCGCTTCGTCGTCGCTGTCGAGCAAGCCCAGGAGCGTGTCGATCTCGCCGGTGCTGAGCTTATGACCCCGCAGGCATGCGGCAAGGGCACCGAGCGCATGGGTGCGGACGGCGTGCGCTTGGCGCGTTTCGAGCAGGGGGAACAGTCGCTTGCGAGCTTTCGGATCCGCCAAGGCCCCGAAAAGCTTGGCGGCAGCCACCAGCGCCGTACGCTGGCCTTTGCCTTGTGCCGCAAGCGTTTCCGAGCGCGCAAAGAGATCGGCACGGGCGCGGGCGTCGAGACTCGGGACCGCAGCAATCAACGCGTCACAGGCGGTGCGATTGATGTCGAAGTCGTCGCTCGCCATAAGCTCGAAAAGCAGATCGAGTGCGGCCGCCGTCCGTACGCGCGAGCAAAGGTCGATGATTGCATTCAGGCGACGACGCGGGGCGCCCTCGGCCAACTTGCGCGTTGCCGCCACGGCGGGCTGGCCATATTCGACGAGAATGGCGACAACACGTTGTCGTAGACCTTCCTCTTCCGAGTCGAGCAGGGGAACCAGGAGCCGAACCCCGTCGCGCGGCCGTAATCGTTCGAAGTAGCCGACCGCGAAGTCCCGCACGACCGAATTCTTGCTGGCCAAAGCCTCGCCGACCGCCTTGACTACCTTGTCTTCGACAACTTCGATCTGGGTCAGCACCAGCAGTGCGGCGCAGCGCAGCTCGACATCCGTGGCACCGACCAGTTGGACGAGCGATTTCAGCGTCGCATCCACGCCGCAGTGCCTACCAGAGCCCTACGGAGGAAGAAAGGCGCCGCGGGATCGGCGGGGCCCCCTTTGACAACAACATCGGGCGTCGCAGCGGCTGTTGTCCGCTGCGACACCCTTTTGACGCTCGGGGGCGAAGCGCCATGTGGACGACGCCGCCCCTGGAGTGCCGTGGGTCATAGAGTTTTGCTGCCGTGTCGGCGAACGGCTTGCATAGTACGCCGGCATGGACCGTGACGATGTAGGTCTGGAATCCGATGGCTCAACCACCGTGGCGGTCGAGTCGACGCCGCCGCTGGTAGACTCGGTCCCAAGAACGGGTCGCTGTGGCCGACCACCCGGGATCAATCCGGAGCGCCGCGAATTGTTGGCGGCGTTCGCCGAGCAGGGCCTGACGCTGGGCGAAATGGCCGCCGTTCTGGGGGTGAGTCGACAGTGCATTCACGCGCAGCTCAAGAAATGCAGCGGTCTGCAACAGACTCGCAAGAGCAAGCTCACAGCGCGACGAGACCGGAACCGTAGTCGACGTTCCCACGAACGCGCGCTTCGCGACTTGAAGGACCGTGGCGAGTGGCAGCTGGTGCACTTTCTACAAGAGGCCGAGACGCACGGCTGGGTGATCAACCTCGAGCCGGATTCGCGGGTGCGGATCAACGGCGTTCCGTTGGCCTTTCATCGCCCGCGGCGTTTGCACGGCAACCGCCGCCGGACACATGGAACCAGATACTATCATCTGCAAATCACTCGCCCGGAATGGTTTCACGTCGTCTGCCTGCCGGACGGACGCTATACATTCTACCTCCCGGATCCGCAGCGGCATTGCGGTACATACTACATTCGCTCGACTGCCGAGTCGCAGCCATGGCCATCGTGGCCGAACGAGATGGATCTGCAGCGGCTGCGCACGCGACCGCGGGTGGAGAAGCGAAGCAAGGTGCAGACGCATCGCCACGCTGCTTGAAGGGGATCCGGTCAGGCGCCGCGCCGAGATGTGAAAGGCGCGCCTTGGTCGCCCGGCTGTTCAATCTCGGACGATCTGCAAAACACTCCTAGACTCAGTGCGGCGGCGTACCCTCTCCGACGCCGCCGCACTCGGGAGTGCCGATCTCTTCGATCAGGTGGGTCAGCAGATGCTGGTCGTCTGGTCGCAAAGCGGCCTTGTGCTCCAAGCAACGGCAGAGATGCGGTCGCGCCGAATCGGCGTCGCTCAAAGAGACGTAGGCCTCGGCGAGGCGGAGCTGGTTTTCGGGTACATCGGGCCCCTTGCCCGTCAATTCCTCGAGGAGGTCGATTCCCGTCTCGGAGTTTCCATGGCGCAGAAATTTTGCCGGCGCCATGACGTACAGCGTGCCGAGCAGGCGAGTGGCCGCGCTGTTTCGGAAATCGGGGTCGAGGGTACGGCTCTGGCGGGCAAATTCTTCGACCTCGGCGAGGAGAGGCGCACCGCGCAAGCCTTTGCTCTGCACCAGCCTACCGCCAACCGCCGCACGTGCGAATAGATCGGGCGCCGTAAGCGCCGGCCGTGCTTTTACCGCTTCCCAGGCGTACTCACGATCGGCCGGCGTGTCGCGGCCCTTGTCGATCAGCGACTCGAGTGCATCCGAGATCTCAATTGCAGCGCCGTGTTCGCTGGCCGCCACAAGCTCGGGATTGGCGGCGGAGCGCAGAACGGTGCAACCCGCGCTGGCGACCGCCAGGCACACCGCCAAGCTGATCGTCAGCTTGCTGGCGCCGGCATCTGGGCGGCGGGTCCGTTCAGTGTCCATAGGCAGCAATCGCGGCCGAGTAGTCACGGTCGGAGGCAGCATTGAGTGACACGATGCCCACCTCTTCGCAGGCCTTCTGGTTATCGCCGTCGCAGAGCTGGTCGAGGGTGTCGCGAAAGTGCGAGCGCTCGTCGGGTTTCGCGTCAGCGAAGGCAACCACCACCATCGGTGGCAGTTTCTGACTCTTCCACACCGAGTGCAACTCCCCGGCACCCTCGATGTGCTCGAGCTCGGCAAGCTGGGCGTCGTCGATCAGGGCACAGGCTGCCTCCCCGCCGAGTACTTTGCGGATCGTTTGCAGCGGCCGCTGCGTCTGCATGGCGGTGAAGCTCGACATCGAGAAGGCGCCCGCAGCAACGACGCGCTCGAGAAAGCGCTCGTCGCCGAAATGATCGCTGGCCAACGGCTTACCCTTGCAGTCGTCGAGGGAAGCAGCCGTTTTGCTGATGATGTGGTACTCGCGGCCGCCGACCAGCGACGAATCCACCTGACCGATCACCTCGAGATGATACTTGCCGCGCAAGGCCAGGAACGCCGGTAGCGACAAGATCGCATAGTGCGGTTTTTCCGCGGCGATGAACGACTCGGCAGCAGCGCGATTGGTGAGATACTTGCCGCGCGCACCCCCGTCCCAGCCATTCTGCTCGGCCGCCAGGGCAACGAACTTGTCGAGATAGGGTTGTGCCTGCGTCGGATTTCCAACCCCGTGCTCCTTGAGCACGAGGATGGGTACGGAACCCTCGGCAAGTGCCTGCTGGCTGATCAGTAGAAAGGGCGTGGCGTACCAAGCCGTGAGAATCCAGATCGATAGGGCGCGGGTCGGCAATGGTGTTTCCTCTGTGCGAGAAGGTTGACGGATGTGGCGTGATCGAACCCTGCGGGACACTCGCTTCAATCACTACCGCAGATTCGACATGCGTCTTTCAGATACCAGTGGGGAATAGGATTGAGAAGTCAGTTTGTCCATCCGAATACGCGTTGCGCGTTGCCCGACAAGCATTTGTCCATTGCTTCGGGTCGTAGCGGCAGCTCGCGAGCCGTTGCAACGGCTCGGTCGAACGGCAGGAACGGGAAGTCGGTTGCCACACGCGTCAGAAACTCCGGCTGCGGCCGCGCCGCTACCCCGGGCGGCAGCGGATTCACCCAACAGTCGACCGCCCCGATTCCAGCAACCTCAGGCATGCGCGCGTGCTTAGTGCAGATGGAGCGCGATCGCAATCAAGTCGGCACTGGTGACGACTTGGTCGCCGCTGACATCGGCGTTGAACGCAGCCGCTGCGTCGCTGAACAGCGCCGCCTCGACGATCACCGCATCAAAACGGTCGACGCGGCCGTCGCCATTTACGTCGCCGATCAGCGGTGTGGCGGTCGGCGTCTGCGTCGCCGTCGCAGTCGATGTCTCGGTCGGCGTTTCGGTTGTCGTCGGCGTGTCGCTTGGCGTGGCGGTCGGGGATTCAGTGGGTGTCGGCACCAGCGTCGGCGTTGCGGTCGGCGATTCCGTCGGCAAAGGCGTTTCGGTCGACGTCGGGGTTTCCGTGAGCGTTGGAGTCTCGGTTGCGGACGGCGTCTGGCTCGGGCTGTCGGTTGCCGTTGCGCTTGCTGTGAAAGTGGCCGATTCGGTCGTCGTCGGTGTCTCGGAGGGAGTTGCCGAGGCTGTGCGCGTCGCAGTTACCGTGGGCGTGATCGTCGGTGTTGCACTGATAGTGGGCGTCGGTGTCTGGCGTTTGGTCGGAGTGGCGCTGCTCGACGGCGTTGCACTCCGGGTTGTAGTTTCCGTAACCGTCGCCGTTGCACTGCGTGTCGGCGTGACCGACCGCGTCGCCGTTTCTGTCGCCGTGTCGGTGACGCTTGCGGTCGCGGTCGGCGTCCCGGTTTCGCTCGGCGTCGGCGTCGCTGTTGGGGTCGGCGTCGTCGTTGCCGTTGCAGTGAGCGAGGGCGTGAGCGTCGAGCTCGGCGACGGCGTGGCCGTCGGTGACGCCGTCGGAGTTGTCGTGGACGACTCTGTCGGCGTTGGCGTATCGGTTGCCGTTTCCGTTGGCGTTGCGGTTGCTGTCGGACTGGCGGTGGCTGTTTGCGTCGCCGTTTCAGTAGCGGTCGCTGTCGTCGTTGGTGTCGGCGTAGAAGTCGCCGTTGCGGTCTCGCTCGCGGTGGCGGTTGTGGTGCTGGAGGGCGACAGGGTCGGACTGGCGGAAGCCGTCGCTGTCGCCGTACGCGTCGGCGTTTGGGTTGCTGTGTCGGTCGGCGTGCCCGAAGGATTCGGGGTGCGTGTCGGGGTGCGCGATGACGTCGGCGTAAACGTTGGTCCCGTCGGCGTTGGCGTCACCGACGCAGTGCGCGTCGGCGGAATCGTTTTGCTCGGAGTGAAGGTTGCGGTCGCTGTTCCGGTGGCCGTTGCCGTCTCGGTCGGCGTCGCTGTGCGAGTTGGCGTTGCGGTCGTAGTTGGCGTGCGCGACGGGCCGGTCTCCGTCGGCGACGAGCTGGGCGTGTCGGACGGCGTTGGAGTGGGCGATGCCGAGCTGGTCGCGGTGAACGTCGCCGTTTCAGTTGCCGTGGCCGACAGCGTTGCGCTTGGGCTATCCGTCGGCGAGCTGCTCGGTGTCGCCGTGTTGCTTGCCGTTGGGGTGGCCGTCTCGGTGGACGTGTAGGTTGCAGTCACGCTGCTGGTTCGAGTCGCCGAGGGTGTACGCGACGGCGTCTCGGTGGCTGTCGGCGTCGCCGTCGGCGACTCGCTAGGAGTGTTGGAGGGTGTTCGTGTTGCCGTCACCGAGGCCGTCGGTGTCACCGACGGTGTTGCGCTTTCGGTCGGCGTCAGTGTGCTCGTCCGAGTTGGCGACGGTGAGGGCGTCTGCGTCAGTGTCGGAAAGGGTGTGCGACTCGGCGTCGTCGTCGGTGTCAGGGTCGGTGTCCACGTCGGCGTGCGGCTGCGTGTCGCTGTCGGGGTCGCGCTCTGGGTCGGCGTATTACTCGAAGTTCGCGTGAACGAAGCCGTTGGCGTTGCGGTCTGCGTCGGGGTGACGGAGCTGCTCGGCGACGCGGTACTGGTACGCGTCGGTGTTAAGGTCGGGGTGCCGGTCCAGGTGGGAGAGTATGTCGCCGTCGGCGTTTGTGTGCGCGTGGCGGTCCGCGTCAGCGTTTCGGTCGACGTTCGCGTCGTCGTTGATGAGGCGGTCGATGTGGACGTGCTGCTGGCAGTTGCAGTCGGAGTCGCAGTGGCGGTCGACGTGAACGTGTTGGTCGATGTCGGCGTCGCCGTCGAAGTCAAGGTGGCTGTCGGAGTCGGAGTGGCGGTGGCCGTGCGCGAGGGGAGCGCTGTGCTCGTGACCGTTGGCGTTGCCGTTGCGGTCGCCGACGGTGTCGGCGTACGCGTGCCGCTTGCCGTCCGCGTCGGCGTCGGCGTCGGGAAGTTGAACGCCAGGTTGCCGATGATGGCGCCCCAGGTGTTTGCCGGGCTGTTGGCGTACTCGCCGAGAGCCCAGTACGTTCCGTCGACGGGATCGAGGCTGATGCCGTTGTAGTCGCCCCAACGATTGCGCTGCTGCGAGTCGAGCAGCACATACGGTGCAAGTCCGGGTTGCAGGACCTGCGACGCCAGGGCCTGATTGCGCGGCGCCGAGGCCAATTGTCCGGCGATGCGCATCGAAATGTACTCCGTCGGACCCGATTGATTGTAGGCGACGGCGAGATTGCCGTGGCCGTCGACCGACACGACCGGATAGTACGTGTAGATACCGTCGCTGCCCTGCAGAAAATCCTGCACTTCGTTGACGGCCGGGAAGCCCCTGGTGTCGAGCTGGAAGATCCGGCTGCTGGCGACCGTACCGTTGCCGAAGTTCTTGGCGACGGAAACCGCCGCCCAAATCGATCCGTCGCGCCACACCGCGTTGACGATGCGCGGTCCGCCGGTCTCGACCCGTACCGCCGTTCCCAGCTGTGTGGCGTTCGGTGGCGCTCCGCAGTCGCCGCCGACGTCGAAGTCGACTACGAAGAGCTGCGGATCGGCGTTGGGCGGATTGGTGATGCGCCAAACGGTCAGGGCACAGGCGTTGGGAAAGCGCGTGTTGACGACGTAGCCGGCGGGATTGCTTCCGAGGCTCTGCGCCGCTTGCAGGTGGAAGACGCGCTGCCCGCCGGCCGACAAGTTGCTAAAGTCGAAGAACCCGGCCGGCGTACCGGCTAGCAGCGGTGCTTTGGGCACGACACGGATCTTGGCGCCCTGAAACGAGAAGGTCGGCATGTCGAACATGTTACCGGTCAAGTAAACCGCGTTGTCGTCGACACCGAGCGATGGCAGGTCGGCGAAATTCGTCGTTGGGGTGGTGTTGTCGACCGCCGCATCGAGGGCGTAGAAATTCCACGCCGCGGTCGGATCGGAGCTCGCCGATACCGCGAGCAGAAAGAACGCCGCGAACGGCGAGCTGCGACGCGACGCCAGACTGACGAAGAAGCGCCCGGAGTCGTACATGGCGCGCGGGTCGGTCAGGAAATCGCCGGGCTGGGCCACCGGCGCGAAAAACGCGGCGAGGCCCGTCGTGACCAAAGGCGTTCCGTCTTTGCTCAGAACGCGCACGCTGCCGTTGGTGATGGCGACTAGGTGCGCCGCGCTCGCCGCTATCGTCGGGTTCGGCGGGTTAACGTTGTCGAACGGAATGCCGTCGAAATTTTGCACGACCTGGAGCGTAATTGGATTCGTGGCCGCGGCAGCTGTGCTGTCGCTGGCCTGGAAGTCGCGCTCGCTGTCAAGAAACGGTTGGTAGCGAATTGGTACGACTGCCGCGCCGCCGCGACCCAGCGCCGTGCTCGCCGGCGAGGTCAGAATGGCGACGACCGCAGCAAGTTTGACTGCCGCGATTGCCCCGCGGGCACAGTTCGCCGATTCCATGCGCGCGTCGCTTTAGCACGTGGCCGCGAATCTCTACACCCCATCAATTTTGCCGGCATGCTTCGACGAGCTGCATGAGCGGTTCCCTCCTCGTGGCAAAAGAGTCCGACGCCTTGCCCGAAGAGATGTTGGGTTGCGGGCTCTGCCGTCAGCCTGTCAGGTCTTACTCGCGACTTGCTGGCGCCCGCGCTGCTGGACATTCTGCCGGCGCGCGGCGAGTGCTTCCGGCGTCAGCCCTTTGGCGTGGGCCCGCGATTGCTTGCCTTCGAGCTGCACTCCGTCGGCGAAGGTCTGCGCGTAACCGTCGTCGATCAAACGCTTGTAGGCGCTTACCACCTGCGGCTCGCACGATTGGATGTCCTTCGCCAAGGCGCTGCAGGCGGGAAGCAGCTCCTCCGGCGCGACGACGCGGTTGACCAGGCCCCACGACTCGGCTTGCTCGGCCGAGAGGTAGTTGCCGGTCAGCGACAGCTCCTTGGCGCGGTAGATGCCGATGGTGCGCGATAGCTTCTGACTCAATCCCCAGCCCGGCAGGATGCCGACTCGCGCATGGGTGTCGGCGAACTTCGCAGCGCTCGATGCAATCAAGATGTCGCAAGCCAGGGCCAATTCGAAGCCGCCGGTGATCGCAAAGCCATTGATGGCGCCGATGATCGGGCGGTCGAAGCGCTGCAGCGCGTCGACGACGTCGGCCCCGGCGACGGCGGATTCGGTTTCCCCCGGAGTCGAGCTGCCGAGCTCCTTGAGGTCGAGACCGGCGCAAAAGGCGCGGCCGCTGCCGGTCAAGATGACGACATCGATATCGGCATCATCCTTGATCTTGCGAAACGCTTCGACGATGGCCCGGCGCAATTCGCGCGACAAGGCGTTCATCGCTTGCGGCCGATTGAGCGTCAGGGTGGCAATACGGTCGACGGTTTCGATCAACAGCACGGATTCAGTCAAGTCTGTATCTCCTCATTAGGTTGTGCAGAGTTCCACGCCCTACGCCCGTCGCCCTACGCCCGACGCGCTGGGTTGCAGGCGTCAGCCCGCGCCAGGTTCATGCGTGAATATCTTCTCCGATCGGGGTGCATCGATGTCACCACGGTCGATACCAGATCGGCGACGTCCAAGCTCGCTCCTGGATCGTCTTGGGAACGGTCGGGTCGTCGCACGCCGGTTGGCGATCCGCCGGCGCCAGCGAGTTGCACAGGTAGGTGTTCCAACGACACGACGGATTTTCGAGCACGCGCACATAGTAGAACGCATGTAGCGCCGGGTCGAAACTGGGATCGGTCCACTGTTGGCAGAGGGAATCCGCTCCGGGGCCGCGCGGCATGCACGTCTGCAGGTCGACGTCGGCGCCGTTGTCGGCGTCGCCGGCGATGTCGTAGACCTGCTCATGCGCTGCGCCGTCGGCGATCCATCCTTTGACGACCTGCAGGCGCTGCAGCTGTCGGCCCGGACGCGCTGCGCTACCCGGATCGCGCAGCGCCGAAACCACGAACGTCGGCGCGCCGGCGCCAGTCGGACGATTGGGTAGAGTTCCACCCATGGCAACGCCACGGTCGTAGCCTATCTGTGCCATGTCGGCGTTGTTGCACAGGCCGGCGGGTAAATCCCAACCGCCGAAGACGCGCACGCTGATGCGTGTGCCGCTGGTGGCGAACGTTTCTTTGCGGCGCAACGCATCGAAGATGCTGGAGCGCGAGTTTTCTTCGGCCCAAACGGCGGCGAGACCGCCGGGGCTGAAGACCGTGCCGCCGTCGGTGAGCACGCCGTGACCGAGCCGCAGCTTCAGGTCGAAGTCGTCCGTGCCGCGATGGCCGACGAAGGTTTCTTCGGAGGTGAAGCCGGGCGTGCCGTTGTGGGTGTCGGTGCTGCCGATGAATCCAAGCGGATAGGGATTAGCGCCGATGCGGATCTCCTCTTTCAGCCCGGCGAGCAAAGCGCCGCGAACGTAGTCGAGGCGCGACACGCAACCGCCGCCGGCGGCTCCGGTTTGGCCGACGCCGTCGCCGCAATCGAACACCGGATCCGGGCGGCGCTTTTCGAACTCGCACTGCTCATCCGCCGCGCCGATGATTCCCGACAAGCCGTTGCGGCACTCGGAGCTGCCTTTGTGTTGGTACACCTCGACCAGAGGCTCGATGCTGGCGCGCAGCTGCGCTTGTGTGCGCTGCTCGCCGAGGCTTTGCGCCCCGGGGTACTCGACGAAGAACATGCGGCCGTTGCTCTCATTCGAGTTGTGCGGAATGGCCAGGACGTCGCAGCCGCTCCCCGAATCGATGCAGGTTTGTTTGAGCTCGTTCCACAGACCCTGCGGCAGATTTTGTTCGTAGACGCTGATCGGAAAGGCGACGCGATCGTTGCGGAAGATGACGTTGCGGTGCAGCGTGCTGGCGGAGCGCGCGTTGCTGTATTCGTAGGCGACGAACGAGGTGAAGGAACAGCGATCGTAGGCTGCTGCGGCTGCCTCCTGTTCGCGCTGCCATACCGTTCCCGCTGCATCGCTGCAGGTGCTGCCGTCGCTGCCGCAGATGTCTTTGAAGCGCTTCGGCCGCGAGCCCGTGAGGTTGATTCCGAACACGCGTACGTCGGCGACGCCGCCGGAGCGGAACTGCTGGCAGGTGGGCGAGTCGTAGGTCGGCGAGCCGGGCGTCGAGCAGGTCTCGACCTCGCCGAGGTATTCCGAGTGATCGGTCACCGCGGCGAAGTCGAGCGGGCGGTCGATGTGTACGGTGGTCGTACCGTTGCCGTCGTTGTCGAGCGGCGGCAAGGAGGCCGGCTCGCCGCGCGCGAAGCGATAGGCCTGCGGCGGCGTCGTGCGCACGTCGAACATGTGGGCGTCGAACGAGTTGGTGGTGTGCACGTGCAGGTCGCCGAAGTAGACGTTGCGCAGCGCATTGCGATTCGGGCACGCCGGCTCGGGCGGCGGGCAGAGGCCGGCGGCGTTGTTCGCGGCGGCGATGATCTCGTCGATGGTGATGTCGCCGCTGCCGTCGCGGTCGCCGACCGGGCAGGTGGCGAGGTCGGCGTTGCCGAGCGAAATGTTGACCATGAGGACGAGCTCGTCGACGGTGACGTCGCCGGAGCCGTCGCAATCGCCGCTGCACGACGACGTCGCACGAGCGGCGGCGACAGTGAGCATCAAAAGCGCCGTGCCGAACACGGCCGTCAGGAACCGGGCCGGCGCGATTCGCAGCGGCCCGACCCCGCACCCGATGGCGCCGGCGCGTTGCAAGCTGAAGTATCTGGTCATCGTGATCCCTTCGAGCGCCGAGCTTCCAACAAAGCGGGAGTCGAAATCAACTGCCCGATACGTGGAAGCGCAGGCATCCCACCTGCAGCAAGGACGCTGCGGCGCTCATCGCGCAAACCGGCGATGTGAATCGTCGGGCTGAAAACAGGCGCCCCGTGAAAGGGAGTGTCGACAAATGGCGCTGGCGGTCGACGGCAAGGTGAGCGCCTCGACCCAGAACCAGGCGTTGGCGGCGTTGTTGTTTCTCTACCAGCAAGTTCTCGGCTGCGAGGTGGGTTGGCTCGACGACATCGTGCGCGCCAAGCGGCCGCGGCGGCTGCCGACGGTCCTGACACGGGAGGAGGTGCAGTTGCTGCTCAATCAGCTTGACGGTGTCGCGTGGATAGCGACAATGCTTCTGTACGGCTCGGGATTGCGCGTGATGGAGTGTTTGCGATTGCGGGTCAAAGACATCGATTTCGAAAGGCGGGAGTTGGTGGTGCGCGAGGGCAAGGGCGACAAGGACCGGGTGACCATGTTGTCGAGCGCGGTGATCCCGCGGCTCGAGGCGCATCTGCGACGTGTGCGAGCGCTTCATTCCAAGGATCTGGCGAGAGGCTTCGGGCGGGTTCTGCTGCCGGGGGCGTTGGCCCGCAAGTATCCGAACGCCGATTGCGAATGGGGCTGGCAATGGGTGTTTCCGAGCTCGCAGATTTCGATCGATCCGCGCAGTGAGGAGCGTCTACGCCATCACATCGACCCGTCTGTGCTGCAGCGTGCCTTGCGCGATGCGCGGCAAATCGCTGGCATCGAGAAGCCGGTCACGCCGCACACTTTGCGCCACTGTTTCGCTTCGCACCTGCTGGAGAACGGCTACGACATCCGGACCGTTCAGGAGTTGCTCGGTCACGAGGATGTATCCACCACGATGATCTACACCCACGTCCTCAACCGCGGTGGTCTCGGCGTCCAGAGTCCGGCGGACCGGCTAGCGCCGCCGGAGCCGGACAGGCCATAGGCGACCCACACGTCGCCTAAACAGGCTCGCCAGGCACTTGCGCAAGGGGGAGCCAAGAAGGCAGAAAGGAAACAGAACATGAATGTGCACTGCGAGACTGCGAAAAGGGCGAACGCGGCTGCTGAGCCGCATCCGGTCCGATTATTTATGGGCTCGAATAGGCGTTAGGATTCCCAGTGCGCGGGTTGGTCTTCCTAGTTGTGATGGTGGCGATGCTGTGCGGCTGTGCAGCAAGCCGAGTCTACAGTTGCCGCAGTGTGATCAATTGGGACAGCACAGCCCCACCCAAGGAACGCGCGCTCTGGCTCTCTTACTTGATGGCGCGTGTAAGTTATCGAGGTCCCGCAAAGGAATGCAGCGCGGTTCAAACCATAGTTCCCCCAACATTCGACGAGGAGGTGGACGCACGGACCAGAGCAGCAAGGACCTATACTGAACTCAAGGTCCGCGACAACGATCTTGACGTTCGATATTTCAACGAACTTGCTCTGGTTGCCGAGACTGGATTCATGCGCGAATACGTTTGGGTCTACTTGCGGCAACCGGCATGGCAAGAGCCATCGGGGCTCAATTTGATGGGGTTCCAACAGTGGCAAAGGCAAAACCTCCAAGGACACGATCCGCAGACGCAGGGATCCATCTCGGTCGTTGCCGAATGACCGAAACTGATCCTAACTCTGCCTTGCACGCGACGCGCAAGGACGCGCGCGCGCGTGAAGGCGGGCGTCATCATCATCTGGAATGACCATACAATCGGCAATCGTTGGAGGCTTGATGATATGTGCCATCGCAGGATGCGGATCTTCAGCTGAAACGGTACGCTCCACTGTGCCGCCGGTGCCCTCGCCAACAGCATCGATCACGAGCCCAGTACCGCCGAGTTCAACCCCCTCGCGCCCGTGCGGCATCACCCCAGGGCCAACCCCGACACCTTGTGCGACAGGTATGATTCTGGTGTGCCCCATCGGTTCCCATTGCTGCGGTTATGACCTGGTTTGCGCGATGCCTACGTTTACCCAAACAGCAACCTTGTCCCCGCTGCAGACTCGCACGGCGACTCCGACGTTGACTCCAACCTATTGTTTTCAGCCCGGCTGCGTAACGCCGTTGGTGGGGTACTGCACGGAACCATTTCCCAGCACGTGTCAAAATCGATGTGGCATAGTTTGCGTCACCCCGACTGTCGATGCACATCACTGAAAGAACGGCGATCGATGAGGAACCAAGCTTTCGGCCGAACCAGCCCATCCACGCGACGCGAAAGCACGCGCGCGTGATGGCCGGGCGTTCGGCGTCCTCGAGCGAAACGTGGTGAATACTGAACGGCGCGAGCGAATGACAAGATCAGTCAACCACGAAGAGCGCGAAGGTCACGAAGGGATTGTTTGGGATGCTTCGGGCTTCTCATGTCTTCGTGCGCTTCGTGTCCTTCGTGGTGACCCACAGCTTCTCAATCACGACGCGCTACCGGCCAGAAGGCCGAACAACGCGCTGCATGCGACGCGCGGAAGAGCGCCGCGCGCGCATGAGCTTCCGCGTTATGCAACTCGGCATTCCGGGGAAGGAACGTGAATCAGAATCGAAACGGCGCTGCTTGCACCGAGGGAGTTCATTTGGGTTTCTTGTTGTCGTGCAGCGAGTGCAGGCCGCTGCTCGAAATCGAACGTCGATGATCAACCGAGCGAAGACTTCATGCTTCAATCGCGAGGTGCGGCTTGGCATAACCCGCCGCTGCTGCGGACGCGCGGAAAAGACGCGCTCCGCAGAGCGCCAGCGTTAGAAGTCACCAGGTGACGGTCCGGTGCCGAACCCAGAGAACGTTGTTGCCTGGCGCTGTCACATTTGTTCGAATGAATTTGAGACGCGTCAGGGTCGGATGTGCGGTGCTTGCCATGAACCCGTGTGCAGAGTCTGCTCGGGGAAAGAGCTGATCAAAAGTGGGCTCCGAGAGCAGCAATGCAAGGAATGTGGGTGTGAAAGCTGCGGTGGGCGTGTGCAAGAATCGCGTCGCCACTTCTAACCCGCCCATGAAGCCGACGCGCAAAAGGACGCGCGCGGCTTATGGCCAGCGTTAGGATTCCAAGTGTGATGGCGTCGTCCAATACTTCGAACTGCAGACTCTGTGGCGAAACTCGGGCTCTGTGCAAATCTCACATCCTGCCAGAATTCGTATACCGTGGAATCTACGATGAACATCATACCTTTGCGGAGTTCTCCGGGACCGCGGGTGAACGCAACCGACGACATCGAAAAGGTATCTGGGAGCGTCTCCTATGCATTGGTTGCGAACGCGCCTTTCAGGAGTACGAGGACTACGCCTGTAAGCTCATATTTGACAATCCAACGGTGGTTTTTCCGCGAGTCGATGGCGATCTCATCGTCGACGGCATCGATTACTTGAGGCTTGAACTCTTCCAGTTGTCGCTGCTGTGGCGTGCATCCGTATCTACGCAGCGCATGTTTCGACATGTGAAACTTGGGCCGTACGAGGAGGTTCTCCGAAAGGTCTTGCTGGCTGGCAGTCGCGTGCACCCGGGAGACTTCTCGTGCACGATGGAAGCCATCGTCGCTCGCGGCTCCCATTTGAAGGAACTGT
>JACQEN010000207.1 GCA_016200585.1 Deltaproteobacteria bacterium | reverse complement strand
TGCTCAGCAGCCAGTATTCGGACGCGAAGGGGTTGAAGCTGACGGCGCGGATTTTCAACCTCGACGCGACTGAGAAATTCTCCAAGGAAGTCACGCTGGATGCGGCCGCGGACAGCACAGCGAAAACACCCGCGCCAGCAGCGACGAACGCACGCGCACGCGCGTTCGGAACAGACGCTTGCTGCCGCCGTGGTTCTCGACGGCGACTTTGAGATCGGAGCGCGCCCAGATGCCGCGGTGAATGGTGACGTCCCAGTCGTTCCAACCGTGATCGATGGCGATCATGTACTTGCGCGGCACCAGAAACTCCATGACCGCGTGCAGCAGGTTTTCTTTTTCGAGCCCGCCTTCGTTCCAGTAGCTTACGAAGACCTGCCGCTTGAGCCACTGCACTTTGGGGCGCTGCGACAACTCTTCGAACTGGATGCGGGCGGCGTTGGAGTGGCCCTGCAGGCGATAGAGGTAGCGTTGCAGGCTGCGCACCAGGGGGCCGAGATAGATGAGCAGCGTAATGAGAATGCGGCCGCGCCCGCTGTCGTATCGCGGGTCGACCTTGGCGCGCGAAGCGCGTGCCGCGGCCCAGATCACCGCGGTCAACAGCGGTAGGCTGGCGAGGAATTGATGGACGCCGGCAACGAAGCCGCCGATCAGCAACACCAATGCGAACAGGTTCCACTCGAGGGTGAACGGAATGTAGGAAAGCAGCGACGATGACGGTTCGTACAGGGTCTGGAACAAACCGCGCCCGAAGACGCCGTGGTAGATCACCGGCCGTCCGGTGAACAACGACATGCCGATATCGCCATAGATACGCCCGATCCACTGCGATTGCCCGAGCATGTTGAAGCGGAACGGATGCTTGAAATAGAGCTGCGCTTCGGCCTGGCCGTATCCCATCTGTTGTTTGAGATAGGCTTTGATGGTGTTGCGCCGGAAGTGCCAGACCTGCGCCGCCGGGCTGAAACCGATTTGATGCCCGGAGTTTTGCAGGCGCCAGCACAAGTCGACGTCGTCACCCGCGGCACGGTGCAACGGATCGAACCCGCCGACCGCATGCAGCGCTTCCGTCGTGAAGGCCATGTTGCAACCCGGAATGTGCTCCGCCACTTCGTCGTCGAGCAGCACGTGCGTCGGGCCACCGGGTGCCGCGGCGACGTACGCTGCAACCGCCGATTCTTCCGGAGGCGGTAAGTTGGGTCCGCCGACCGCCACGAACCCGCCATGGACGAACTTGTACGCCAAGTACGTCAACCAGTCGCGGTCGACGACGCAGTCGGAGTCGGTGTAGGCAATGATGCTGCCGGTGGCATTCTCGATGCCGACGTTGCGTGCGACGCTGAGTCCCTTGTTCTCTTGCGAAAAAATGCGGAACTCGGGATAGCGTTGCGAGATCTCGAGGGTGCGATCCTTCGAGCCGTCGTTGACGACGATGACTTCGTAGTCGGGATAACGCAGCTGCCGCAACGAAGCGAGGCAGGCATCCATCGTGCGTTCGGCGTTGTAGGCGCAGATGACCACCGAAATGCGTGGTGCATTGTCGATCGCTGGTGGAAGATTGCCTTGATAGAGCCGCTGCACGGACTGGAACGCGGGTTTCCTGTGACGCTCGCGATCGACAAGTCCGAAGGCCCAATCTTCGACTTGGAAGCCGCCGGTGAACCAGTCGTCGGTCCACGCAAAGACGCAGGTGCCGGCAACTCCTGCTTCGAACGCGGCCCGCACCTGCCACGACAAGATGCGTGCCTGCTCGGCGTTGGTCTCCCGCATCGAATCGATGCCGAACTCGGTGAGCACCAGCGGCTTGTCGCGTGCCAGGTTCTGGAGACGCGACAAATAGCGGCGAAAATCGTGTTCACGATGCAGGTAGACGTTGAACGAGACGAAGTCGAGAAAGTCGAGATCAAGGTATTCGGTGGATGGAAAGTTGGCGTAGCTGATGAGGGCGTGCGGCGCGATGCCGCGCACCAGATCGCCCAGCTCACGCAGGAACTCCTTGACCTTTTCGGGGCGGTGCCAGCGGACGATGTCGGGAGGAATCTCGTTGCCGATGAAGAAGGCGAAAACCGCCGGGTGATCCTTGATCGGCGTGATCGCGTCGGTGATCTGTCGGCGAATGCTGGCGGCCACCTTGGCGTCGTCGAGGAAACAGACGTGCTCGGTCCACGGCAATCCGACCAGCGCCCCCAACCCGTATTCTTCGGCAAGATCGAGCAGCCATTCGGGTGGCGGCGTGAAAGTGCGGAAACAATTTGCGCCGAGGTCGCGCATGAGGGCGAAGTCGCGGCGCACCATGTCGCGTTCGGGAAACTGCGTGCCGTGTGCCGCCGGTGCGAACGGCCCGTAGGTGACGCCACGCAGGTAGATCTTCTCGTCGCCGCGGAAAATGAACTTGCCGGCAACGCGCAGGCGATCGTTGTTGGTTGCTGTATCTACGCGCCGCTCAACCAAGGCGGCCGCCGCCGAACCACGGGCCATGCCAGATTCACATTCGTGATCGCGACGAGTCGTTGCAAGTCATGTGTGTGCCCCCGGCTTCTAGCACCCGAGGTCGGGAAATCAACGCACTACCCGCCCGCTGTGAAGTGCGGAAGCGTACGCCCGCTTTGCAAGGCGACAGGCCGCGATCCTTGAGATTCCGGCTCCAATTCCCGGCTTGACAACAGGGCCCACAATGGCCGACGCTACGCTCTCACTTCTCGCAAGTAGGAGGTGCGCGATGTTGGACGAGATCATTCAGGAGGAAGAACAGATCGCGCGGGAGCGGGAGGAGGATGCGGCGCGGTTGGGAGCGGCGATCCTGCAGCGACCTTTGAGCGAGTTGGCGAAATTGCGCGAGCCGGCCTTTGTCGGGCCCAAAGCGAGTATTCGCCAAGCCATCGACCGCATGAAGGCGCAACGCGCCGGCTGCGTGCTGGTCGAGGAAGGCGGACGCTTGATCGGAATCTTCACCGAGCGCGACGTGCTGACGAAGGTTGTCGGCACGGAGATCGACCTCGACAAAGCCACGGTCGATACCATGATGACCGCCGACCCCGAGTCGTTGGGTCCCGATGACAAAGTCAGCTTCGCGCTCAACACCATGAGCGTGCGCGGCTTTCGCCACGTCCCGATCGTCAACGACGATGACCATCCGTGCGGCGTGGTTTCGATGCGCGACGTCGTCGACTACATGGTCGACCTCTTCCACACCGAGGTGCTCAACCTGCCGCCGACACCGCGCCTGCAACGGCCGTCACGCGAGGGTGCTTGAGCAAAATCGGAACGAAGCGGTTCGACCCGATCGTCGACAGATCAAGCGGCCAAGGCGGGCTTGGACCGGGGACCAGCGGCGTCAGGGCCACGCTTGGGCACTGCCGGGGTCGATATCGACGCGTTGCAACGATCGCCGTTCCGGATAGCCCCACGGCACCGACGAGCTTGATGGGACGGTGATGGCGAGGATGTTGTTGGTGCCGAGCCACGCTACGTTGCTTACGTCGCTGTCGGGCATGTCGATGGTTCGAACGCTTTGGTCCTCGAGATTCATGACGATCAGCTGGCGCCGATTGCTCGGATAGTCGATGGTTGCAGCCGCGCTGACAGCCAACCGCTTGCCGTCGGGAGACACGGCGAGGTCGCCGATGGCGGCGGCGCCTCTGGCCAGAACGCGTGCGGTATCGTCCAAGGGCAGCTCCCAGACCTGCCAGTCCCAATCTCCGCCAACCACGGCATACAGTCGCGAGCTGTCGGGGGCCCAGCGTAGGACCATCCGATCGCGATCCCACGACAGGAAGGAACGATCGTCGCCGCCGTCGGCGCGCATCAAGCGCACTTCGCTGCGATTGTGCTTCGATTGCGTGTACACCACGAGCTTGCCGTCCGGTGACGGCAGTGGTTGCTCGACGGCCATGCCGCGGCGCTGCATCAGGGTTTGCGACGTGCCGCCGGAGAAGCGCAGCAGGCGATCGTCCTGTGCGGCATAGATCGTTGCCGCGGCTGCCGGTGCGGGATTGATACCGCGCCCGACGGTGCGGCGTGCCCCGTCGCCGGCGAGAGACAAGATGAACGGCAAGGGCCGGTCGGCGGCCGAGTTGCTGGCGACTACCAGCTTGCCGTCGGCTGACCAGGCCGGTGGTTGCAGCAGCCCGCGTTCGAGCTCCCAGGTGTGCGTCGTAGCTCCGGACGAATCGATGCTGCGTACGGCGGCGCGACTCCAGGCCAGCGGACTGCCTTGCGCGACGGCGATACTTCCCGACGTAGCGGACACCGCTACGGCAAAAGGATCCTCGTGGCGCGGGTAGCGGTTGTTCTCGCGTTCGACGTCGGCCCATTGCAGCTGCGGATCGAGAACCAGCGATTCGACGTCGCTGCCGATGTGCAGCTTGTCCCCGACCTCGACCGTCGAACGGAGCGGTTCCTGCGCGCCCTTCTTGTAGGTCCACAGGGCAATCTCATGCGGCGCTGCAACCTTGCCTTGGTTGTTGACGACGAGCTCGTCGGTGGCGTTTTGGTCGAGAGACAGGTCGAGGAGGCGGTCCGAGCGCAACCAGTCGTTGAAATAGGTTTCGAGCGGCTGGCCGCTCGCCTCTTCGAGAACCCGCTGTACGTTGCGTTCGGTGATGTGTTGCATGCGATAGAGCTCGATCACGTGACGCAAACCGCGCGTGAACGGTTCGTCGCCGATGACCTGGCGCAGCATGCACGCGGCCCAGGCGCCTTTGCGATAGATCGTGTCGCGAGCGATGGGCTCGGCCAGGGCGTTGTCGAGCACCGTCATGTCGGCGATCGCCGCCTGGCGTGCCGGATCGAAGAGCTCGCTCGGCATACGGCGCGCCAATGCTTCGGGTCCGAAGGCGTTTTCGGTGGCCATCAAGCTCGAGCACTCGGCAAGGCCTTCGACGATCCACTGCGCGCCGGTTCCGTTAGAAAGCCAGCCGCCGGCAACCGTCGCACCCCACCAATTGTGTGCCATCTCGTGCGCCACCAGCGCAAAGGCGTAGTCGCCGTTGCGGAAGTAGCGTACGGAGAGGCCGATCACGCCGCTGCCGTCGTTGAAGCCGCGGCGCAGCGAACGGTTGACGAACAAGCTCGAACCCTGGAAGGCGCTGCGGCCGAAGCGTTCACTGAAGAAGTGATCCGTATCGACCATCGATTGCAGGATCCGCTCGGCGTCGAGGTGCACGTCATCGGCGAGGTAGACACGATAGAGAGCACCGCCCGATTCGCGCGTTGTTTGCGCGTAGCGGCCGGCGATCAACGCGACGCCGGCGACGGGTCGCTCGCTTTCCCAATGGACTTGCTGCTCGTTGCCGCGTAGCGAACGCGAGTCGTAGGCGCCGTGGTACACGAGCGTCAGGTTGGCGGGCAGGGTGACGCGCACATCGGCACTGAAGAAGCTTTGCGTGTCGACCGGATACCAGAAGGCGTCGACGTTGAGCATCACTTCGTTGACGTTGAGCTGGTTGGCGCCGCCAAGGACGTCAAGCAGAGGCACGCCGCCGTACGTCAGTTGCAGATCGAAGTGCTCTTCTTTCTGCAACGGCCGGCCGATGTCGACGATGAGCAGTCCCCACAACCGATAGGCGACCGCGTTCAACGTGCCGCCGTCGGCGTCGGTGGCGCGAGCTTGGTGCAGGCGCAAGCCCGGGTTGAGCAGGAAGTAGAAACGCTGGCGCCCGTCGTCGTGGCTTTGAACCGTCAGCTTAGTGGTCGCCGACAGGGTTGCGGTCGCCGGCTCGAGGCGAACGTCGGTGGTGAGGCGTTGCGTGCTCTGGCCGCTGAACAGACGGTCGAGGGCCGTCAGCCCGCGACGCAAGAGCGGCATGTTCGGTCCGTGGATGGCCAGGTACGCCGTCAGGCAAGCCGCAATCGCGGCGGCGAGCAACAGCGCAGCGACCAGGGACAGCAGTCGGTTCAGAAGACGCAAGAGGGTCGCAAGTCGATTACTCATGGGAATGACGCCGACCATAAGTGCCGGTCTGCGTTCCTGTCAACGTGGCCGGGCCGGTGGCGGAGGCAGGGGCTCGAGAGGTTATCGCAAATCGGATGAGCGGCGGACGCTCAACGAACGGCCGTTCGCTTCCCTTTGATGATCGTGAACCTTGCGCCGACGCGTTCGACGACGTGTAAGACGGGTGTCTCTGGAAAATTGCGATCCAAGCCGTAGCGCGTCGTTGCGAGGTAATAGTCGAATTGCGGCGGTAGGGCGGCCTCGTCACGGCGCTCGAACAACGCTTCCAACTCGACGCGATCACTCTTGAAGAACGATGCGCAGGGCAGGGCGAGCGCGTTGGCGGCGACCAGCACCTTGACGGATCGGCCGTCCTTCTCAGCCTGAGCGTCGATCCATTCCATCGCTTCCCGGTAGCTCGTCAGCCAATAGTCGGTATCGTACCTTTCTGCCGCTCGCGACATTCCGCCGGCAATCGAATTGAAGAAGGTCATCTCGTAGGGATGCAGTCGGATCATGCTGGGCAAGGGCAGTAGGAGAGTAACGATGACGACCGCTTGGGCTCGGCCCGTGCCGGCTCGCTTCTGGACAAAGCCGTAGATCTCGTGCAAGCCCCGGGCGACGATGAGCGCGGCTCCCGGCAACACAAAGAGAAAGTGCCGCATGCCGTCGTAGATGTTCGACCGAGCCACCGTCCAAAGGCCAAGAGGAAGCGCTACCCATGCAACGAGCAAGAGGCTTTCCGGCATGCGTCGCAGGCTTCCGAACAGCGCGGCGATGCCGATGGCGAAGCAGACAACGTCCGCCAGCGGCATGCCGATGATAAAGTGCCAGATCAGATACGATCGTGGCAGCGTCCGGCTGTCGTAAACTTCTCCGGCGAAGAAAACGGGGTAGCTGTCCGAGAAGTTCAGCGCTTGCCGGATGGCGAGCAGCGGGTGCCACACGATGTCTTGGTGAGCCCATGGCCACAGCGCAACCATGAGCATCCATCCGGCAATCAGTGCAAGAAGCAGCTTGGTCGCGACGGCGGGGAGCTTTTCGGGTGCATACCAAGCCGGCTCCACCTGCCATGAAACCAATGCTGCGAGCAGGAGGAACATGCCCAAGAGAGGCAACATTCCGGGGCGGCACGCCAAGGTGGCGCCGAGGGCGGCTCCAAACAGGACAAAACCTCGCCCGGTCTTGGCGAGGCGGAGCAGGGCCGTCATGAACCACGCAAACGCCATCGCCAGAGGGACATCCTTCGAGTTGACGAAGGCGTGCCCCCAGTACATCGGCATGAGGCAGAGGGCTGCGGCACCCATGACGCCGATCCAGGCTTGCGACAGTACCTCGCCTGGGAGCTCGCCGATGACGAACAGCGCCGGCAGGGTCATGAGCATCGTCGCCGCGGAGACCATGTGGCGAATCAGATACGTCTGTGCCGGATAGCTCTGCGCCAGCCAGGCGCTGAGTGGTTCGAGGCCGGGGCCGTAGAAGCGTTGGTTGGCAAACTCGTTGACGCTCAGGTCGGTTCCGTGAGAGCGGAAATAGGAGAGGATCAGGTTCCCGTACGTGACCTGGGCCGGCTCATCCCAGCTGATGCCGTAGTCGCCCACGGTGAAGAGCACGGCTGCGGCGACGATGAGAAGCAGAAGGGTGCGGCTGATGCGCAGGAACGCTTGCGAGTCGACGTTGCCGAGCGTCGCGCTGCGGGGTGCTGAGCCTGTCCCACTCATCCGACGCGTCCATCCTCCCGGATGAATCTTGCCAGATCAGCTGGGGCACTGCACGGGTAGTTTTGAATCGACGCGCTCTCGTGCTCGCGGGAGCGGCCGTCCTCGGCCCTGCCGGCGACGGTCGACGACGCGGCTTGGTATTTTCGA
The DNA here is from genome assembly GCA_016200585.1 of Deltaproteobacteria bacterium. GTDB lineage: Bacteria > Desulfobacterota > Binatia > HRBIN30 > HRBIN30 > JACQEN01. Next base: position 27,869 of record JACQEN010000207.1, on the reverse strand, counting down.
GGTGCGACCCTTTGCGTGATCGACTTGGATCAACTTGACATTGGCAATAGCGGCCGTCAGACTCGCGTCGCTGGCGGTTGCTCGCGGCGGTGCGTGAATGTTCAAGCGTCTGGTAGCTCTGGTTCAATCGTATTGGATGACCATTCGTGTCGTCGGTACGTTCATCGGAATCATCTTCGCCTTCTTCATGACCACCGACTACGCCCCGGTCGCCGATCACTTCAATGTCGCCGGCGGATTGGCGCGCTTTGCTGCGCTGTTCAGCGGCTGGTTCTTGAAAGGTTTGGGCGGTCTGTTTGGCTTTCCGGTGCAGATCAACGGCACGCGCTTGGGCTCCGGAGCCTTTGTCGTCGATGTCACCGAAGCGTGCTCCGGCGCCGTGCCGACCGCAATTTACCTGGCCGCCGTTGCCGCCTATCCCGCTTCATGGCGGGCCAAGCTGATCGGTGCCGGCATCGGGTTTGGCGTCATCAACTCGATCAACGTGCTGCGCGTCATCGCGCTGTTTCTGGTTGGTTTGTTTGCCAGCGAATATTTCCACGACACACACGTTTACATTGCTCAGGCCTTGGTCGTCGTGATTGCCGTTGCGACCTGGATCTTCTGGGCAGGACGTTTCGCCGATGCGCCTGGGCGTTAAGCCCGTCGCATTTCTGGTACGTCTGCTCGCGTGGTTCGCGGTGACGTACGCGTTGTGGATGCAGCTGGCACCGCTCTACACGCAATTCCTTGCCGTCCTCTCCCAGCCTGCGGTGAGCTTGTTCGATCGTCCCACTCTCCTGTGGGCTCAAAGCACCAGCATCCTGTTTTGGCCGCGGACGATGACACCGCCGTCGCGGCCGCCGGCGGTGGCTGCCGAGTGGATTCAGGCCAACCTGGTGCTGCTCATTCCCTTGATGCTGGCGACTCCCGCGGCGACTTGGGCCATGAAGGCCAAGCGCTGCGCCCTGGCGCTGGCGATCGTCGTGGCCTGGCAGATCCTCGATGTGACGTTGGCGATCAAATTCGGCTATGCGACCCAAATCGATCCACGGGCGTATCCGGAATGGAAACGATACTTCTACGCCTTCGCCACCAACCTGGTGATGTTTCTCGACACCCAGGTGATCCCATTCATGATCTGGGCCGGGATTCACTTTCGCCAACTGCTCGGTACGCTCGGCGCCTCACCGGTGGCGGCGAAGATCGCCGGGCGCAGCTCGGAATCTGTGGCGGGTAGATCGGCGCGCAAGCTTGGCAAGGTCAAAGCGTAGAGCCGATTCGCTTCAGGGCGGTGCAAGTGTCGGTCGAGCTTTCCTCGAAAGCCATCGATTTCAGTTTGATACGCCGGCAACGGAGATGTCTCTGATCTCGATCGCCCGTGAGCTCAGGCGGCGCGTTCGTGGCACTGCTTCGATCCACAAGATCGACCCGTTGGGCAGCGCCGTAGGGCTGGCCACAGCTACGTTCATCAACCCGGGGGTGGTGCAATTGACTGCCAGCACGGCCCCTTGCAGCAGTGGAGACAGGCGAATTCGGGTGTGGGCCAGTTGCGTTGCGTCGTAGCGCACTTGGAGATCCACGGCATAGTACGGATGAGTCGTGTCGATGCGAATCGGAACCCGCAACAGGCGTCGCCGCGGGCTCGAGGATAGGTCGCCGAGCTGTGCCGATGCTGGGTGGTAGGTAGATGCGGCCTGTCCGTTGCCGCTCAGCGGTTGCCAGCTACCGTTGACGTCACCAAACAACAAGCCGACGAAATTCTGGCCATCGATGGCTCCGGAGAACGGGTTGTAGCTGACCGAACCGCCGGCGCACGGCGGCGGAGTGAGGCGTGGCGGCGTGACCGTCTCGTTCGTCGGCGCTGCGAGGCTGGGTACAAAAAGCCAAGGACTGCCGCATGAAGCGACGATCGGCAGGCCGGAAATCAAGCCGACGCGATATTGCAGAATCATCGTTGCATCAATTCCGGTGACAGTACCGCTGCCGTTGACGTCGGCGATCATCCGTTGCTGTGCGGTGAGCGATCGCAGGCCGACAACCGACTGCAAGATGAAGGTCGCGTCGATCGAGGTGACCGCGCTGTTGACGTCGCTGATCTTGTTGGCGGTCAAACTCAAAGCTCCGAGATCCAAGCCCGAAAAGAGGTAATTGCCTTGGCTGTCGGTAAACGTCGCCTTGCTGGAGGACCCGTTGAGAGAGATGCTGGCGCCCGTCACCGGTTGCGAGTTCGAGTAGTAACGAATCTGTCCGCCGAGGTGACATAAGGCCGTAGCTGCACCGGAGAGTGGTTGGCAGACGGTGTCGCCGCCGTCGATGTTGCAGGAGCTGATGGTCAAGGGCGCGGTCTGGTTGCAGCTGCCGGCGACGTTGGCGTCGATCTCGAACAGCTGGGCTGAGCCGTTGATCGGCGTGTCGCAACTGAGTTGCACTGCCAGCAGGCCGGATTGTGAGAAATCACTCGAGAACGCACAGCTCGATGTCAGAGCTGAGGGCACAACGGCGGTCGGGGCGAGGATCGATGCATCGTAGGTGATCACCAGGCTCAGGGTGTGCAGGGTGCTGCTACCGGCGATCATGACCGGGAGCGCAGCTGTGGCACCGCTGTTGATGACGAGCCCATTTGGAATGACGACCTGAATTGCGCCGGGAATCGGAGTGACCGTCAGCGTTGTCGTCGGCATCGTGGTTGTGGTGGGCGTGGGCGAGATCGTCGGCGTCCGTGAGACCGTAGGAGTTTGTGTCACCGTCGGTGTCAGCGTGCTGGTGAGCGACATGGTTGTCGTCGCTGCGGTCGTCGGTGTCGTTGTCGGCGTGTCGCTGGGGGTCCCGGTTGGTGTTTCGGTAAACGTCGAGGTCCGTGTCTGTGTCGGTGTATCGGTTGCCGACGGTGTCAGCGTTGGCGACGACGTCGGGGTTCCCGAAGGCGTGTAGGACGGTGTCGTCGTCGACGTCTCGGTAGCCGATGCAGAGGCCGTCGGCGTATCGGTCTCCGAAGGCGTCGGAGTTGCGGTTGGTGTGGCACTCGAGGTCGGCGTCTCGGTGTCCGTTGCCGTTTCGGTTGCGGTCGGCGTTTCCGTGTCTGTCGGCGTCTCGGTCGGCGTTGGGGTCGCGGTTGGAGTGTCGGTTTCCGTCGGCGTATCGGTCTCCGTCGACGTCGGGCTGGGCGTGTGAGTCAGGGTCGGCGTCGCGGTTTCGCTCGGAGTCGGTGTCGACGTCGCTGTCGCCGTTTCAGTCGGCGACGGCGTATCCGTCGGAGTTTCCGTTGTGGTCGGCGTCTCCGTTGGCGTTGCGGTTGCGGTTGGCGTGTCGGTGACGGTCGAGGTTTCCGTGACCGTGGGTGTGTGTGACGGCGTTGCGCTTTCTGTCGGCGTTGCCGTTTCTGTCGCTGTCTCCGTTTCGCTTGGTGTCGGGGTTTCGGTTGCCGTGTCGGTAGAGCTTGGAGTCGGCGACGGGCTCGGTGTTTTGGAAGCGGTGGGCGATGCGGTTGCGGTTGGCGTGTCTGTTTCCGTTGCGCTTGGGCTGGGCGTCGATGACGCAGTTGGCGTATCCGATGGAGAGGGGCTGGGAGTTTGGGTTGGCGTTGTCGTCGCCGTTGCGGTTGTCGTCGGCGTGTACGACGGAGTCGTCGTCTGCGTCGCCGTTGCGGATGGCGTGGACGTCGGAGTCGGTGTCGCTGTTTGTGTGACGGTCGGAGTCGGAGTGATGGTAGGGGTCGTCGTTGTCGAGGATGTCGGCGACGGCGTGAATGTCCGAGTGATGGTTGGCGTTTGCGACGGCGTCGACGTCGGCGAGCCGGTTGGCGATGCGGTTGCAGTCGGTGTGCGTGTGGGCGTGCGTGTCGACGTTCCGGTTTGCGACGGCGTCGCCGTCCGTGTCGGAGTTCGCGTCAGCGTCGGGCTCGGCGTGAATGTCGGCTGCGGGTAGGCAAAATTGGCGGCGTTGATGTCGTCGGTATGCAGCGCGGCGCAACGTCCGTCATTGTGCGCCGTGTAGTACATGGTCGCATCTTTCAACGTCGCGTTGGGCTCGTTGGGATTTTCGGAAGAGTGACCGAAGCCGATGGTGTGACCGAGCTCGTGGGTGGCGACTTCTGAAACGAAGCAAAGGGTCCACAGCGACGGACACTTGATTCCCCAATCGTTGTTGAACATGACTTTGCCGACGGTGATACCTGTGAAGGTGGTGCCGTTGACGACTTTGCTCGGGCCCTGTGCGCAGTAGCCGCCAATGGCAAGGATGCCCTCGCAGCCGACGCCGTCGCTGATTTCCTGAAGCGGATCGTTAAACAGCACGCGGTTGAAGGTGCAGCCGGCGAACCCAATCGGCGTTGGCGTCGGCGTGCCGGGCCCGGTGGTTGGAGTCGGTGAGACGACGCCGCCGTGAGCGAGAATGATGCTTGCGGTGGATATGTTCGTCCAGGCGGCGAGAGCATTCTTCACGGCGGTCGTCGAGTTGGTGAGTCCGAGAACCGCATCCCCGTCGCTTTGGTACACGATCGGTGTGCCGCTATCGGCCTCATGCCAGCGCGCCGGTGGGTTGGCGAGAAAGGTGTACGCCTCGTGATACTCCTGCTGCGCCGCGGGCGATCCGACGCTCTCGGCAACCGGCGATGGCGGGCCGAAGTCAGCGTCGTTCGCGCTCAACTGGCGCAGGCGCTCAAGCAGTTCTCGCAGCGGGAAAGACTCGGGTTCGGCGTCCACCAGCGCGCCGGTTGCGGGTAGGAAGACCATCGTGCCGTGACCAAAATCGCGTACGGCAACGGGCGTACCGTCGGCGTCGTAGCTGAGGGAGTATTTGCCCATGGCCAGGCTGTTGGTCTGCAGGCTCCCGTCGGGGTTCTTGCTGATGAAAAGTAAGCTGCGTTCCCCCACCCAGAATTCCGGTGCACCGAACACCCATTCATGCCGCTCTCCGAGACTCCCGCCGGGTTCGCGCAGGACGATCGATTGCGTTCCGACGTTGCCCTTTACGACCACGTCTGGTTGCACGGTGACGTGCGTGTAAATCGGTGCATCAGGATCGGTGGAAACGGAGGAGATTCCAGTGACGGTGCCGAGGAGGACGATGTCCGAGGTCCGCACCAACGACGCCTCGTCCATGCGGATGAACGTCGTGGCGGAGGCCACGTCGCCTCCGATGATCGCCGTCAGCCCAACGACGGCGGATATGCCCCCTCGCGACAGCCGCATCTAGGTTCCGACAGTAGTCGTGCCATGCTCTATCGGAGGGATCAACGCATATCGTATTGAAGGTACTTGAATGGGCGGGAAACCAACCGGTTGGGTAAGCCGCAAATCCCGCCGACGTCGGGGGGGAAGGGCGAGCCGGTACGGGCGCGCGCGATCGGCGGCAATGCCTGTTGGGTAACGTTTGCTTAGGATCGGGCGCGACTCTTACTCGACACCGGCGTGCAAGATATGGATGCGCGGTGCGCGCCCGCGAGCGGTTCGGCTTTCGAAGTGGAGGTTGAGAACCTGGCCAGGCGACATGGTGCTAGTGCTGGCCAGGGCGATTCTCAGCTCACCCGGCACGTTGGTATTGGCTTGCAAAACGGCGTGATGGGCACCGTGACTGCGATGCACTTCGGGTACGCTCAGCTCGTTGGCGTCGTAGCGCACCCGTAGCTCGAGACTGCTGAATGCGCGGTCGCTACCGACCACAATCGGGATCTGCACGTGCGTGCCATGCGACCGCGGGCGGCCGACTCGTACATCGGCGACAATGGTGCTGGCACCACCGCCTGTCGTCGGTGTCCAGTTGCCGTTGCAATCACCAAAAACGACACCTTCGAAATTCTGGTTTACAGCCGATTCAACCAGTGGCTGGAAGGCGATCGTTCCTTGTTGGCATGTCGTCGAATCGATCACCGGGGCGCTGATGATTTGGTTTGGTCCGGGGTCGGACTGCGTCGGGATGAACAGCCAGTCCGAATTGCAGCGCCGCGTGATGGGTAAGGCACTGATCAGACCGACGCGATATTGCAGGATCAACGTCGCATCGATGGCGCTGATGGTGCCGCTGCCGTTGACGTCGCAAGCGAGTCTTTGCTCGGGGCTCAACGATGTCATTCCGACTGCGGCTTGCAGGACCTTGGTGGCGTCGAGCGCAGTAATGGAATTTCCCGTGCCGCCTGTCTTGGAGGGCATTGCCGTCCACAATTCCTGTGTCAGCTCCGGACACATGTACTGCCCGGTCGTGTCGCTGGTAGTTTGAGGGCCGGCGGCGCCCAAATCCGGGCTCTCCAGGATCACCGTGGTTCCACTCACGGGTTGTGCGTTGCTGAAGTAAGACACTGCACCACCGAAGAGCGGATTGCCGCCGAGGCTGGTGGGTGTGGCTGTCGGTGGCACTGTAAAGGTGTACGTCGCCGTAACCGTCGGCGAGAAGCTGGGTGTAGCGGTTGCTGTGGCCGTCAGCGTCCAAGTCGAGGTGGGTGTTGCTGGCAGGGTGAACGTCCAAGTCGGCGTCGGTGTCCAGGTTCGCGTTGCAGTCAATGTCGGCGTCAGCGTCAGCGTCAACGTCGGTGTCTGGGTCGAGGTACTGGTCGAGGTCGAGGTGAGCGTCGGTGTATTGGTCGGCGTGCGCGAGGCGGTCGCGGTCGTCGTTGGTGTCGAAGTTGGGGTTCCGGTCCAAGTGAAAGTTGCCGTCCGCGTCGGAGTCGGAGGCAGGGTGAACGTCGGAATTGCCGTCGGCGTCCAGGTGCTGGTGGCCGTCGGAGCGAGCGTGGGAGTTGGAGTACGGGTCGGAGTCGATGTCGCCTGTGCGCTCGAGCTCATCGACACCACACGGACGCGACTCGCGTCTGACTGCGCGATGTAAACGTGATTGAAGCTGTCGACGGTAAGACCGGTAGCGCGGTAGAAGTTTGCGGCGAGCGCCGGACCACCGTCGCCTTCGGTGCCAGCGTTGCCGGTGCCGGCGATTGTCGTGATGATGCCGGTGTTGAGGTCGACCTGGCGGACGCGCTTCGTTTGCGAATCCCCGATGTAGAGCCTACCGGCGCTGTCGAAGGCCAGGCGTGACGGTTGATTGAGCTGTGCGCTCAGCGCTTGACCGCCGTCACCGCACGGGAGTGTCGGTGTATTGCAGGCCGTTCCGTTGCCGACGACTCTTTCGATGAGACTGCCGTCGGCACGAGCGCGGCGCACCGCGTTGTTGCTGAAGTCAGCGATGTAGATCATTCCGTCGGGCCCGATGACGGCGTCCGCCGGGTTGGCCAGCTTTGCCGATGCTGCAGGTCCGCCGTCACCGGCATTTCCGAACGTGGTGCCGGCGAAGGTGGTGATGATCCCAGCGGCGATCTTGCGGACGCGATTGTTTGCGAAGTCGGCGACGTAGAGGGTGCTCCCCGAGTCATCGCAGGCAACGGAGTAGGGCAACGCCAAAGCGCCGCGCGTGGCGTCGCCGCCGTCGCCGCTCAGCCCATAACTTCCGCTACCGGCAATGGTGGTAATGATGCCGGAGGCATTCACCTTGCGAATGCGGTTATCGACGGTGTCGGCGATATAGACGTTGCCATTTGCGTCGTGGGCGACGCCAAACGGTGATCGAAGCTGCGCGTTGATCGCCAGACCACCGTAGCCGCACGTCGACGTGGCGGTGGGGCAGCCGACGCCTGTACCGGCGATCGTGGTGATGATCTGGGTGTCGCCGTCGACCAGGCGAACGCGATTGTTATTGCCGTCGGCGACATAGAGATCCAGAGCTCCCGTGCCGCTGCCGGTGGTGATGCCGCGCGGATCGATCAGCGCGTTGATCGCCGGTCCGCCGTCTCCCTCGCCGCTGCCGACTTCGGTGCTGATGATTCCGTTGGTGTCGATGACGCGTACGCGATTGTCCGTGGAAGGGACAGTGTTGACGGTCAGGCCCAGGTAGATCTTGTTGGCGGAGTCGATGGCAAGGCCGTTGAGATACCAGAAGGTGGCGTTGCTGGCGGGGCCGCCGTCACCCGTTGACCCATTGCTGCCGTTGCCAGCGACGGTAGTGATCGTCGAGCTGGCCCCCACGACTCCATTGACGGCTTGCAGTCGGCGCACGCGGTTGTTGCCGTTGTCGAGGAAAAATAAATTACCTGCCGTGTCGAAGCGGACGCGGTACGGCAGCTTGAGTCGCGACGCTTGTGCCGGGCCACCATCTCCGATGAAGCCTTGGAAGCCATCGCCGGCGATGGTTGCGATTGTCCCGTCGACGTCGACACGGCGAACCTTGGAATTGTTATAGTCGGCGATGAAAATGCGTCCGCTCGTATCGACGGCAACGCCGGCAGGGTTGGCGAGCAGTGCCAGGGTTGCGAGGCCACCGTCTCCGGTGCTGCCCCAGTTGCCCGCGCCGGCGACGGTTGTGATCGTGCCGTTGGAAATCTTGCGTATCCTGTTGCCGCTGAACTCTGCGACGTAGAGGCTCCCTCGACCATCCAAGGCCAGGCCGCGCGGCCCATTGAGGGAAGCTTGCGTGGCGGGGCCACCGTCACCCGTGCTGGCGGCCGAGCCGTTGCCGGCGATCGTCGTGATGATTCCGGAAGCGCTGATGAAACGCACGCGGTTGTTGTTGCCGTCGGCGACATAGGCATTGCCTGCGGCATCGCACAACACATCGGTCGGAAAATTGACTTGGGCATCGACGGCGGCGCCTCCGTCTCCGCTGAATCCGCCCTTGCCGGTACCGGCAAGTGTGATGATGTCTCCGGTAGTCCCTTCAACCATCCGAACGCGGTTGTCGAGTCCATCGGCGATGTAGAGGTCGGGCGGATTGCCGCAGGTCGCGAGGCCGCGGGGCTCCACCAACGCATTGATGGCTGGGCCGCCGTCGCCGTTGCCGCTTCCGACCATGACGTCGACGTTGCCAGCGGGCGGGAAAGCGAGGGTGTCAGGGACTCCGGCGAATGTTACCGCCGCCACGACTGCGGTCAGCAGCGTGCTTTTGAACCATGCGTGCTGCTTCTTGGATTCATCCCGACCCGACATTCCGCACCAAGCTCCTGTTCGTTCCGGAGCTTGGTTTCCGCAGAAAGTATGCCAGCAATCAGTGAACTTCCTGCGCTACTTGTGACAAACTTTGCGATGGCGAAAAACTGCCGGGTCATTGCAAAGCGGACGATTACCACCGAACGGTGGCTAGTTGCTCACAGCGGAGCGCAACTTAGTTGCTTTCGACAATCGCATGTACAATGCGTACTGCGTCGCGCGAGATGTGGCCGTTGGACGCGAAACGTAGCCACGCGATCCGACCAGCGGGGAGGGGGAACGGGCTTGCCGCCGCGATGGACACTCGGCCGGGTATTTCTCGATTGATTTCCATGAGGGCTCCGCTGAGCGTTTCGCTCGAGCGGAAGGTGGGGGAAGCGAGCGCTGAAGGATCGTAGCGTAGAGTGATCTCGACAGAGTTGAAGGTTGTCGTACCCATGACCATGAGGGGAACCCAGAGTGCTGCTCCTTGGCGTCGAAGTCGGCCGACGTGCACTGCTCCGGTCGAGGTGGCTGCAGCACCGACTCCGCTCTGCCAACTACCGTTGCAATCGCCGAGAAAGATGCCCGTCAAGTTCTGCAGGGCAGCGGACGATGCCAGCGGGTTGTACGAAATGCTGCCCAACTGACAGTTCCCGCCCGAAAAAATCGGCTGGGTCAACGACTGATTCGGCGCCGTCGCCGGATTGGGCGAGAAGATCCAATCGGAGGAACATGCTTGTGCGACGGGAAGCTTCGGAATGAGGCCTACACGGTACTGCAGAATGAGTGACGCGTCGATTCCTGAGATGGTACCGCTGCCGTTTGCGTCGCAGGCCAAGACCTGGGCGGGCGAAAGACCCAGGAGACCGACCGAGGCTTCCAGTGCGATCGTCGCGTCGAGGGCGGTGATTGCGCCGTTGCCGCCACCGTCTTTGCGCGGAGTGAGTGTCCAGGTGTTTCCGGGCACGCCGCTGATCGTGAAGTTTCCTGCGACGTCGGATTGGGTCGATTGAGTCCCCTGCGATGATGCGCTGATGGTGACGGCGGCCGCGTCTACCCCTGCGTTGTTGCCGAAGTAGCTCAAGGTGCCACTCAAATTGAAGTTGTTGGGCGGGCTCGAAGAACTATCCAGAGTAACCACGCGGACGCGAGTACTATCGGATTGCGCTATGTAGAGCTCGCCATTTGGCGCAACCTCCAAGCCGGTAGGGCGGTAGAGGTTCGCTTGCATTGCGGGTCCATCGTCGCCCTCGGTACCGCCAAGCCCAGTGCCCGCGATGGTGACAATGATACCGGTGGCAGCATCGACGCGGCGCACGCGCTTGTTCTGGCTATCTCCGATGTACAGGTTTCCCGCCTGATCGAGGCTGATGGTGCTCGGCTGATAGAGTTTTGCGGCGGTTGCGGCTCCACCGTCTCCGCTGAATCCACCTTGTCCGGTGCCTGCGACCCTTTCGATGATGCCGTCGGCGCGGACATGGCGGATGAGGTTGTTGCCGAAGTCTGCAATGTAGAGTGTGCCATCCGGGGCCAGTCCGATGTCGGACGGTGACGCAAGTTTGGCACTCGTGGCTGGCCCACCGTCACCTGCATAACCGTAGGTCCCTGTGCCAGCGACGGTGGTGATGGTACCGCCGACGACTTTGCGGATGCGGTTGTTGGCGAAGTCGGCGATGTAGAGCGTCGTACCGCCTGCATCGACGGCCACCGCATAGGGTAACGCGAGGGAGGCGCTCGTTGCACTGCCGCCGTCGCCGCCGTACCCATAGGAACCGGTGCCGGCAACCGTGGTGATGACGCCCGATGGCAAGACTTTGCGGACTCGATTGTTCAGAGTGTCGGCGATCCATAGGTTGCCCGAGCTGTCACGTGCGACGTCGAACGGTGAGTGAATTGCGGCGTTGGTTGCCAGACCACCATCACCGCTGAATCCTCCGGTGCCGTTGCCGGCGACAGTCGAAATGATCCCACTGTTGCCATTGACGTAGCGAATGCGGCTGTTGTTGGCGTCGGCGATGTAGAGATCGGTCGGGGCAGCGCTGCCGCCGCTGTCGACTCCGTGCGGGTCGATCATTGCTTCGACCGCCGGGCCGCCATCACCGTTCTTTCCTCCTACGTAGGATTGGATGGTTCCCGAGTTGACGACCCGCACGCGATTGTCGAGCGACGGGATTTGGTTGATCGTCACGCCGAGATAAATCAGGCCGGAGCTGCCGACGGCGAGGCCGTTGAGGTACCACAAAGAGGCAGCCGTGGCCGCTCCGCCGTCACCGGTGGAACCGTTGGCCCCGTTTCCTGCCACGGTGGTTATGATTCCGGCGCCGGAAACGATCCCGCTGACTGCTTGAATGCGACGGACGCGGTTGTTGCCGTTGTCCAGAATCAACAAGTTCCCGGAAGGATCGAAGACGACGCGGTAGGGGAGCTTGAGCCGGGAGGCGACGGCGGGCCCTCCATCGCCGACGAAGCCCTGAAAGCCGTCGCCGGCGATCGTTGTGATGATTCCCGTAGTGTCGACAACCCTGATTTTCGAGTTGTTGTAGTCGGCGATATAAAGACTACCCCGAGGATCGATCGCAATGCCGGTAGGATTGGCCAGTTGGGCTTGATTGGCCGCGCCACCGTCGCCCAAATTCCCCCATGTTCCGCTGCCTGCAACGGTTGTGATGATGCCATTTGCGGCGATCCGACGGATGCGATTCCCGCTGAATTCAGCGACATAGAGATTCCCTTGCGCATCAAAGGCCAAGCCTCGCGGTGCCGACAGGGTGGCGGCAGTTGCGATTCCACCGTCTCCGCTACTGCCAGCGACGCCGGTTCCGGCGTACGTCGTTATGGTTCCATTCGTGTTGATGCGGCGAACCCGATTGTTGTCGGAGTCGGCAATGTATACGTTGCCGACAGTGTCGGAGAGGACGTCCGTCGGGAAGCGCAGGTCGGCCAGAGTGGCGGGTCCGTTGTCGCCGGAGTACCCGACGTGGCCCGTTCCAGCGACCGTCGCGATGATTCCAGTGCTGCCGTCGACGGTACGGATTCGGTTGTTCGACCCGTCCGCGATGTAAAGAATGACGTTTCCGCCGACCGGGCGGATGCTCAGCCCGCGAGGGTCGACGATCGCGTCACTTGCCGGCCGGCCGTCGCCAACGCCCGATCCCACCACGCTATCGATATCACCGACGCGCGGCAAAGTTGTGGCGTACAGGGGGGGCAGCCAGCTCGCCGCAAGGGGCAGTGCGGCAAGCAATCCACAAGCGTAGCGCCGCAGTCTCCAGCGTACTGCGCCTGCGGTTCTCACCCTTCCACCTCGTCCCCCCCTCCGTCGTCCCGCATGGCTGCAGGATCTGGCGTCCTTGTTTTGTCTCACTCCAGTTGGGCCTTACGCGCCGCGGTCAGTGGCAGCCAGCACAGATTCCACTATTGGGCTGTGTAAATCAAGAATATTTCTTGCGGCGAGGCTGCGTGTCCTAGCAGTGGGTAACGGAGAAGCCGAGGGCGTGGACAACGGACCTTCTGAGGTCGACGAACGGCTTTCGCGTGCGAATGCCCGCCTCACGATTTCTGCCGTACGACCGCGCATTTGCAATTGACAGCCCAGGAGGCAAGTGGTACACGAGCCTGGCTTTCACGACGCCCAAAATGGCTTGGGCAAAGGTGTAACCGACGCAGTTGTGGAACTGATGAGGGGGTTATTGATGGACGGGATGCCGATGTCTGGAAAACGACAAGCCCTGATGGCTTTTGGCGTGTCGCTGCTCAGTGTCTTAGGCGTAATTGTAGGCCTTGTTCGCCCTTCCGCTGCGCAGTTTTCCCTGAGCCAAAGTCAACGGGCTGCGGACGGAACCGTGTATGAGGTCCTTAGCGTTCCTACTGGTGTGCTCAACGCGGGCGTAGAGGAGCTCCGGATCACAAGCATTGCGGGTAGTCCGAACGGGCTGCTCTCATGTTCGAACTCGGCTGGATCTTCTGGTGGCACTACCTCGGCGCTTGTCGGTGCGGATACTAGCTTTCAGGCTCTACATCCGTACGTCGATATTTTCCGCACCACGGTTCTGACGCCTAACGACATCAACACGCTCTCATTTTCGACCAACGGCAGTGGGCGATTGACCATCGGTACCGGCGGGGGAGCCTTCGACATCTGCCGCGAGTCAGCGAATTGCAGCGGCGGAGCGACCGACGCCTCCGTCGTCACACTGAATACGGCAGACGGCAACGTGCCAGCTGCTTGCGTGGCCTCCGGCGTCATGGCGAACTGTTTCGGGCCTGTCGCGACGAGAACCACGCTCGCATTCGGATTGTCGGCGGACATAAACCACAACTGCAGCTCCAGCCCCACTTCAACGAGCACGGTGTGTGGCGCCCGGCCGACCGATGGGTTTACGGTCCATGGTGGCCAGGTGATTGTATTCATCTACGATGGAAGCTTGGGCATGTCGGGATTTACCCTTGGTGCGGCAGGATTTGGTATCGACACGAACGGCAGCAACAATGCGAACTGTGCTGCGAACACGATCGTAACGGCTGATGCGCAGAACCCAAGCGCTCCTCCACCGCCCCCTCCAACCCAGACGCCTACACCTACGTTGACGTCAACGCCGACCAACACACCGACCAACACACCGACCAACACACCGACCAACACACCGACAAACACACCGACAAACACACCGACCAATACACCCCCAAATACGGCGACCAACACGCCGACGCGCACGCCGAGCAACACGCCGACGCGCACGCCGACCAACACTCCGACAAACACGCCGACACTTACACCGCCACCAACCCCAACGGCGCCGCCGGTTCCGGTGATCCCGTCGCCGACCTCACCATCGGGCTTGCTCCTAATCAGTGGATTGGGTCTGTCGATTGCGTTGATGTTGCGTAGGGCCGTGCGTCTAGCAGGGAAGTCGTGATTTTGGAGAATGCCGTGAGCTAGGAGCTTCACGTCTCAAAAGACTCTGCGGCCGAGTCCACAAAAGTGGGCTCGGCCGTTCGATCAAGGCCACCTTCTAACGCGATAAGTCGCGCGCGGGCGGGCTTTGGATCAGATGGTAGCGGAAAGGAACACGATCTGATGGGACTGAGCATGGCGGGTGGAAATCGGATTTGCGCGCGGCGAACCGCCTGGACATTGGTAGCCGGCTGCATGGTGAGCATCTGCGGCGCTTCATCTGTCCACGCCCAGTTCACAACCCAATTTTCGCAACGAGCGGCCGACGGTACGGTCTACGAAGTGCTGTCTGTTACGCCGCCGCTGTCGTCGGGTTCCGATGCCTTTCGCGTCACCACGATTGCCGGTGCGGTTAACGGTCTGCAATCCTGCTCGAGCTCGAGCGCGGGAGCCGGGCTCCCCACATCGGCGCTGGTCGGAGCGGATCCGACGGCTATGCAGTCTCTTCATCCTTATTCCGAGATCTTGCGTACAACCGTTCTTGCACCCAACAACTTCACCGTTGGGTTCAACGCTTCAGGTAGTGGGCGGTTGACAATCGGGACCGGGGGTGGCGCTTTCGACGTTTGTCGCGAGCCGGGTATGTATTGTGGAGGCGGCGCTAGCGATGCCAGCGTGGTTCCCCTTTCCACGTCAGACGTTAATGTACCGGCTGCTTGTATTGCCTCGGGAGTAATGGCCGCCTGTTCCGGTCCGATGGCGACACGCACAACGTTTGCATTTGGACTGCCCGACGATGGTACCAGCAATCACAACTGTACAGCTTCGCCGACGACGACTTCGACCGTATGCGGTAGTCTTCCCTCCGATGGCTTCACGATTCCACCGGGCAGTCTCATCGTGTTCATCTACGATGGTAGTCTCGGGATGTCCGGCTTTACCATTGGTGCCGGTGGGTTTGGGATAGATACCGACGGTACCAACATTCCGCATTGTCCTGCGAACACCATCATTACCGCGGACGCCCAGGCGCCGAGTGCTCCGCCTCCACCTCCGCCAACCGCAACGCCGACAAATACGCCAACAAGCACACCGACGAACACGCCGACCAATACACCGACATTCACGCCGACGTCGACGCCGACAACCACTCCGACGAGTACGCCGACGAGTACGCCGACCAATACACCTACGTCCACTCCGACGTTTACGCCGACGAATACTCCAACTACTACACCGACATCGACACCAACGTTTACACCGACCAACACGCCGACGAGCACGCCGACGCGTACGCCAACGAGTACGCCGACCGACACGCCGACGCCGACGCCGAGCTCTTCTCCAACCAACACACCTACGAGTACGGCAACCTTTACCCCGACGAGTACACCGACCAATACGCCGACGAACACGGCGACGAGCACACCAACGGAAACACCAACCAATACCCCTACGCGGACACCAACATCGACCCCAACCTTCACACCAACATTGACACCTACCGTGTCACCGACTCCAACTGCTCCTCCGATTCCTGTAATCCCTTCGCCGACATCCGGAGCCGGTCTACTGCTGATCTCTGGGTTGGGTCTGTCGATCGGCTGGATGTTGCGCCGTGCAACAGGGATGCGTGCGCCGCAGCGATAATCAGTTGACAATCCTTAGGGGGCGGCTGAATAGACTAGCGGGGTAGGGATTCTGGGAGGGTCGATGATGTTTGGGGATTCGGAACAGCGTGTGCCTCCCCTAAGGCTCCGCAAATTGGTACACGGACGAGCGTTTTCACACCTGACCGCATTGGCGTTGGGGACCTTGATGGTTACTTCGCAAGCCAACGGCGCCAATGTGACATTTGCCCCGAGCTCGGTGAACATTCCGATGGTCGGCGCTTCAACGATGGTCAACATCAACATTGATGACGCGACGAACGTCGCCGCGTACGACTTGGGAATCACCTACAATCCATCGTCTGTTTTGACTGTTACCGGTGTGACCGGGGCGATTTGTGGCGGCCCCACAGCAAATTTCAACACTGCAGGTAACATCTGCATATCGCTGCCGTGCGTTACCACTCTCTCCGGAATGCAAACGGTAGCGACCATCACCTTCCAAGGGGCGACCAACGGCCTCGCGAGTGTAGGATTTGGTTCGGCGATGTGTTGCGATTCAATGGGAATGAACTGCAATACGGTCAGCGGGTGTGGTTTGGACAGCAACGGTGGCCCTATTCCCTGTACTCCTGGTTCGGCGTCCATCAATGTCGGGCCGACGCTGACACCAACAAAGACCAACTCACCCCTACCGACAAATACACCATCAGAGACACCAACTCGCACGCCGACGCGTACACCGACGGATACGCCAACCCTCACCCCTACTCGTACGCCGACGAATACGCCAACGTTGACACCGACGCGGACACCGTCCTTAACCCCATCGCTCACGCCTACACTCACGGCCACTCGCACGCCGACGAATACGCCAACCTTGACTCCGACACGGACGCCGTCCCTAACGCCATCGCTTACGCCCACTATTACGGCTTCATTGACGCCGTCGATATCGGCGACGCCTACCGCTTCACGAACTCCCTCAGATACACCGACGCAGACTCCCACTCGAACATCTTCGCTGACGCCGTCGCTCACACCGACGAGGACTCCTTCGCTAACGCCGTCGATTACGGCGACGCAGACACCGACCCGGACGCCGTCGGATACGCCGTCGCAAACGCCTACCCGGACGCCGACGAAAACCCCGAGTGAGACGCCGACGCGTACCGAGACCGGCACTGCGACCGAGACACCGACCTTTTCGGCACACGAAAACACGGCGGGTGATCAGTTCTGCCACGATTTGTTCGACAATGATGGCGATGGGTTGATTGATTGCGCCGATCCTGATTGTGCCTCCGTAGCTCCGTGCTCAAATGTTGCCCCGACGATGTCTTCCGGAATGACTGCTGCACTCGCTGCTACGCTGGCCCTAGTGGGATTGCTGGGGGTATCTCGATCTCGCCGTCGAAGGTCGGAGTGAGCAGTTGAGTCAACGTGATTTGGAGCACCGATTCGAGAGTTGGAAAAAGAGATCCGTGGTGTGCGGGAAATAATGAGAGAAGCTGTGAGAGGCCTCTCTAAGCTCCTGTTCGTCGGGCTACTGGTAATTCTCTCCGGTCCCGCGCTCACGTTGGGTCGAACGGTTTCACTTGTGCCGACTCCCGGACCAAGCGCGACTATTCCCTCTATCGGGCAGACTACGACGCTCAACATCGTGATCGATGATCCGTCGTCGATCCAAGCCTACAATTTCGGGATCGTCTATCCCGCTAGCGGCTTGGGGGTCATTCCAGTAAGTCCGGTCACAGTGAATCCAGGCTGCAGCGGGCTGCCGAACGTAGGAACCGACGGTAACATTTGCTTGGCGATTTCCTGCACGGTTCCCCTTACTGGAATGAATGTAGTTCTTGCGAGCATCACCTTCGCTGGAGATTCCAACGGATTGTTCAGCGTTTCGTTCGGTGTTCCCACTTGTCCGATTTCAGGTTGCTCTTTAGAAGATGGCAATCCGACGGGGCCGGTATGCGATACGGTAAGCGCTTCGATTCAGGTGGGGCCGTCGCCATCGGCAACAGCCACGAAGAGCTCCAGTCCAACGAACACCCCGACCTCGACGAACACGCCAAGCCAATCCCCAACTTCAACACCTTCGTTTACGCCATCTACGTCCCCGACACAGACGCCGACGATCACTTCCGGCCCTTCCTTGACGCCCAGCAACTCGCCAGTACCATCCTCGACCCCTACGTCAAGCACCTCGCCCACTTCAACCCCAACGAACACGCCAGTTCCGCCAACACCGACCCCAACGAATTCAGTTCCGCCTACAAATTCTGCGACACAGACGCCCTCGTTCTCACCGACTAGCACTCCGTCTGCGACTGCTACGCGCACTCCGACGAACACGCCATTGCCCCTCACGCCCGTCATTTCCAACGGCGCCTCAGATGGTTCTGATACCGTTTCTGGTTCCGGGAATCCCAATGCGAACCAAGGGAACAATTGCATTACGATCTTCGACTGTGTCGGTGCCGTGTGTGGCGATGGCGACGACATTCCATTGGGCACTGGTAGTATCGGCGCTAGTGGCACATTCGTTGTGTCCATATCGCCGCTCCTGAGCACTGGACAGAAAATCTTCGCGCGTGATAGCTGCAAGGATCTGAGCGGCCCTCCGGTTGTCGTGCAAGCAAACACGCAAGTTCCGGACGTCAGTACCTCAGGTGCAGTTGTCCTTGCCGTTGCACTGGCAGCAGCTGCTGCGGTTCGAGTCAGATCTTCTCGCCGCTCACACTAAATTGGAGTGTCGGGCTGGCTCTTGAAGAATCTAGGCCACACAAACCTCGAACTCAGAAGCTGGGAGCAACGCACGAGCGCAAGTGCGCCGCACGATGTAAAGAGTTGCTTAGCCGATCGCAGGGCGTCGCAACTCTTCGACACCCGTATCCACAGTCCCCTTGAGGAAAATACCGGCCTCACCCAGGATACGGCGCAGATGTTGAATACTGATGTTGCGTACGATGCGCTGGCGGACGAGCGTGTTGCGCAGCCCGCGGAGCGACCAGCGATCCGTTGAGGCCCCGAACTCTCTTGGATTTGTTCGCCCACAACGGGCAATGGCAGTCCTCACCTCTTGGGTGAACACCACCGGATGCGATGGACGTTTTACGGTCTGCAAGCCAAGGATTCCATGTCGATCGTATCGTTGGAGCCAACGGCGAACACAACTTCGTCCGACCCCTAGCGCAGTCGCAATCTCCGCCTCGTTCAGGCCACGACTCCTTGCCAAAATAATCAATGATCGGCGAGCAACTTCGGGTTTACATGTTTGGGCCAAGTGTTCGAGACCACGCCGCACTTCGTCAGAAAGGACCATCGGCGGATCACTGTCCCTCCGCCAGTACGGTTCAGGAAGGGGCAACGAGCGAAGAAATTGACGGAGCCCCTCGACGCTAATGTCGCGAACGATTCCACGTCGAATGAGGTGTGCTCGCAAACGCCGCAACGACCAATGATTGAATGTTTCTCCAACCTCGAGCGGCGCTGCCATCGCAGCCCTCGCAATTGCGTCTTGGACTGACTCACCGAACCGACTCTTCCGCGCCTTGCCGGTCGAAGCGTGCTGCAGCCCTCGCATCCGTCTGGTCTGGTAACGCAGCAGCCAGCGGCGCACTGTCGCCCGGTCAATCCCGAGAACCTTCGCAATCTCACTGAGGGAACGACCTTCGTAACGCAAGAGCACGATGCGCGCGTGGCGAGCCATACTTGGCGATCCTTCGCCTGCGGTCCAGCGTAGCTCGCCGAGTTCGGGCTCAGTTATGTTTCAACTCCGACGGGCGGAACCCGCGCGAACAAAGATCGGAAAAGCTTACCCGATCGCCGCAGAGCCAGAACCGACGACCACGCAATTCCTTTGAACGGTCAGGTTCACACAGAAATTCCATGATTGGATACCTCCATGCTTTAGAGATAAGCAAGTAGGTGGCCATGTGAGAGCAGTATAGTTACGTGTGACAAATCCTGCCGAGCTGAAGGGATCTGCCTCGATTCTGGGACAGGTGAGGAAATTAAAAGAGGCAAGTTGTCATACAGTTGGGACTTCCGCAGTCGTCTACCTACCGCCTTTAGACATCTTCTCGACGACGCTTACGGTCCGGTTTGCGGCACGTTCTGCAGCTTCGCTTTGTTCCACCGCGCGGTCTGCGGCTTGAGCGGCGCGTTCGGCTGCCGCTTCTATGCGAGCTACCAGCGTGTTCAGATTCGACTCCCGAGGCTGCTTTTCGACAGCCCCAAGCGGTCTTGATGGGGCAACTGGTTGTTGGTTTTGTTGCGCTTGCATCACAACTTCGATCTCATGCCGTTTCTGTGCTGGGATGCCGCCCTGAAATTTCATCATTCCCAAATTCGCTGAGGGTGTATCGATCGCGAGCACGTGGCCGAAATCCACTTCGACGTTTCTGCGAAGATAGAAGAGGCGGGTTTCGTAGGATTCCCAAGGCCACTCTGGCGAGATTTCCTGAATCTCTACGTAGTCGGGTGTGCCGTAGTCGACGAGATATTCTTGAAGCTCCGAGTTCTTCTGTGCTTCCGTTCGCAATGTTTCGTTGCTGACGGAATAGGGTTGGCCGATCTCGGTAACGTAAGGGCGACGCAGGGTTCGCTCGCGCCGTACGTCAGCACTCGCGGCGCTCAGCCACGGCCATACAAGCCCCAGGAAAATGACGCCAGCTTGGTATTTCCGATTCATCTTCATCATCCTCCTGAGGCAATTTCCCGCGAAGGTAGGGCAGAGACCTGACCTCGTCAAGCGCGATTTCAGCTCTGCCAATTTGTTCGATCCAATGGATTTGCTGCCAAATTGGACTTGAAAATGACTGTTTGGTAGCGTCACGCGCACCTTGAGCATGCAAATTCTGAAGACAGCTTTGTATTTGATAGATGCAAGCTCGTACCTATACAGAGCGTTCCACGCTTTACCTCCTCTCAGTAGTCCTCAAGGATTGCCGACAAATGCAGCGCTGGGCTTCACCACGATGCTGCTGAAGCTCCTGCGTATCCGGACTCCTGAGTATCTTGCTGCGGTCTTTGATGCTCCGGGTCCGAATTTCCGTGACTCGATGTATTCTGACTACAAAGCTCATCGGCCAGGGATGCCGACTGACCTGGCCGTTCAAATCCCAATGGTTCACGAAATTGTCGCCGGGCTCAGGATCGCTGATCTATCGGTTTCCGGTGTCGAAGCCGACGATGTTATCGCCACCATCGCTCGGCAGAACCAAGCTGCTGGGTTTCAAACGGTCATCGTCACCGGGGATAAGGACCTGATGCAGGTCGTCGATCAGGGCATCTGGCTCTGGGATACAATGCGTGACCGCTGGTTCGACGTTGAAGCGGTTCGTGAACGCTGCGGCGTTGCACCGCAGCAGGTGGTCGACTTGATCGGATTGATGGGTGACGCAGTCGACAATATTCCGGGAGTAAAGGGGATCGGCGAAAAGACGGCGACCAAACTCATCCAACGGTTCGGTTCGATCGACGGTGTTTTGGAGAACCTCGAGAAAGTAGAGACGTTTGCAGAAATTCGTAGTCCGAAGAGAGTTGCTGAGCTACTCCGGGATCAGAAGGAACAGGCGCTGCTGAGTCGAAGATTGGCTGTGCTGCGTTGTGACCTTGAGTTGGCTTATTCTCTGGAACAATTTCGTGTTCGCGAATTCAACAGCGAACGTCTTCGCCCCATTCTATTGCGACTCGGCTTTCAGAGGCTTCTGAAGGAGATCCCTGCGGTGGGACCAACCGTATCGACTCTCGCCCAAGATGTCGACGAGAAATTCGACTGGAGCGAATTCTTGCAGTTCGTACGTCGATCGGGTCAGGTCGCGATTGCGACAGCAGGCGATGGTGGCAACTGCAGCGCAAACGACATCCTCTTCGCTGTCAAAGAAGGCCCTGTCTACAAGGTGAACCTCGCGAAGCATCGCTTGCTGGGAGACCTGCTGGTGGATTCACAGGTTGAAAAGGTTGGTCATGATTTGAAGCGCGACTTTCGCAATATGGGCACTTGCAGTTCGATAGAGCCGGCCTTCGACGTCATGATCGCCTCGTATCTCCTTGAAGCGTCATCAACTCATCGTCTTGAGGACCTCGCTGCCGATATAGAGGGGATCAACCTCCCCTCCTTTCGAGGTGAAATCGATCAACTGGCTTCGGGTGTTTCGTTGCTCCTATCTCTTCGCCAGAAATTGGGCCAGCAAATGAACCAGCGAGGTCTGGGTCCACTCTTCACAGAAGTTGAGATGCCGCTTGTGGCTGTCCTCGCAAGAATGGAGCATCGCGGTATTCAACTAGATCTTGCCTCACTCTCCACTCTAAGTCTGGAAATGACCTCCCGTATGACCGCGCTCATGATCGAGATCTTCGAGCTGGCGGGTGGCGAGTTCAACATCGCGTCTCCTCAACAGCTTCGACAGATCCTTTTCGACCGTCTGCACCTATCGGCGCGCGGCATCAGGCGCGGTAAGACTGGGTTGTCGACGGATGTGGACGTGCTCAAGCGTTTGAGTCGAGTTCATCCACTACCGGCCAAGATCCTTGAATACCGCACCCTCTCTAAACTCAAGTCGACCTACGTCGATGCTCTTCCTTTGGCGGTCAATCGAGCGACCGGTCGCCTGCACACGACCTTCAACCAAGCCGTCGCTGCAACGGGTCGTTTGAGTTCCAGCAATCCGAATCTTCAAAATATTCCAATTCGTGGTGTCGAGGGCCAGAGGATCCGTGCCGCTTTCGTTGCGCCGCCCAACCGGTGCCTGCTGGTCGCTGACTACTCCCAAATTGAATTGCGGCTACTTGCCCACCTTTCGGGCGATTCTGCGTTGATCGCTGCGTTTGCGGCGGATGAAGACGTTCACGCTCGGACAGCTGCCGAGGTTTTCGGAGTCTTGCCAGGAACGGTTACGCGTGACATGCGACGTGCCGCAAAGGTAATCAATTTTGGAATCATCTACGGTATGGGAGCAAATGCATTGGCACGT
This sequence comes from Deltaproteobacteria bacterium, assembly GCA_016200585.1. Classification (GTDB taxonomy): domain Bacteria; phylum Desulfobacterota; class Binatia; order HRBIN30; family HRBIN30; genus JACQEN01. The sequence continues at coordinate 5,458 of JACQEN010000207.1, read as the reverse complement.
GAGCTCGAAATTCCGACAGCTCAGGCCGACTTGTATATTCAGAGCTACTTCGCTCGGTACGTCGGCGTTAGAGACTATATCAAGGCAACGATCGAGGAGGCTCATCACAAGGGCTATGTTACTACTTTGCTCGGCAGACGCCGAAGCCTTCCTGCGCTCGCGAGCGCTGACAGAAATACGGTGCAGGCCGCTGAGAGAACCGCCGCAAATACACCCATCCAAGGTTCGGCGGCGGACTTGATCAAGCTCGCTATGGTTCGGATTGAGCGAAGATTGACCCGAGAGCAGATCGATGGGGAACTGATCCTGCAGGTGCACGATGAGCTCGTCCTTGAGGTCAGTGCCGATGCCGTAACATCGGCGACGACAGTCGTGCGGGAGGAGATGGAGGGGGTTGTGAGTCTGAAGGTGCCGCTCAAGGTGGAATTGGGTATGGGCAACAACTGGGCGGAGGCGCACTAAGGGAAAAACGCTCCTTTGGTCTGCAGAGTATGAATATGGTTGAGTTCGCCCCGTCTATCAGGTGTCGCCGTGGAGCCTAGCGATGGAGAGTTGGTTCGAGAGGCCCGTCGCGGAGACAAGGAGGCTTTTCGCGAACTGGTCGAGCGCTATCAACGAAAGATTGTTTCGGTTGCCCTGGGCATGGTTCACAACCACGATGATGCGCTCGAAATCGCCCAAGAAACTTTTGTTAAAGCCTATGAAAACCTCGGAAATTTCAAGGGAGAGTCAAGCTTTTACACCTGGCTCTACCGCATCGTTGTCAACCGTGCGATCGATTTCCGACGTCGCGAGCGACGGCATCCGACCGTCGGATTGGACGACAGAGTTGGGCCAGCGGATTCTGGCGAAGTGTACCACGACGTATTAAAGGAGGAAGGACGCAAAGACCCGTATCAACAAGCGCAAGCACATGAGATTGGTGGACGCGTAGCCGAGGCTATCGATGAGTTGACCCCCGATCACAAAGCCGTCATACTCCTCCGCGAAGTCGAAGGCCTTTCATACGACGAGATCAGTCGAGTGATGCAGTGTTCAAAGGGTACGGTCATGAGCCGTCTACATTATGCCCGAAAGAAGCTGCAAAAGAGACTCAAAGATTGTCTTTAGAACGCGGGACGACAAGCAAAGCGGCCGTCCCTTTGGGTGGTTGCCGTGACGCCCTCCAGTGACGTGTTGACTTGCCGCGAGGCGTCGAGCCTGCTCGCCCTATTCATTGACGGCGAACTGGATGCGCGCCAAATGCGGGCTGTTGCGCTTCATGGTACACGTTGCAGTGTCTGCGAGCCCGAGCTCCGTTCTTTGGAAAAGCTCCAAAGCCTGGTTGGAAATACGATAAGAGCGCGCTTGGACGAAGTCGACTTTTCTACCTTCTGGAGAGATCTGGAAGCCAAACTACCCGCGCGGAAGCAGCCAGCAAGCAGCCGACTCTGGGCTTTGTGGCGCGACCGTGGATCAGGTTTGCAATGGGGCTGGCCGGCTTTGGTTGCGGCGGCCGCTGCCGCGATTTTTGCGCTGTTTGTGTTTACGCGTTCACAGCCGTCGGTTTCTGCACCGGACTCATCACAGGTTGCGTCGGTCGAGAGTCCGGTTTCAATTGATTCACTCGATGCCGATGGCTCCGTGGCAGTGGTGACCGATCTTGAAACCCGGACGACGGTGCTTTGGGTTAGCGACGAAAATGCCGTCGAAGAGGTCCCGTGAGGGTTGCGTTTCCCCACTTGCTGGCCAGTGGCGTATTCCTCTTGGTCCAGCTCGGGACAACTGTGCTGGCGGAAGACTTCTCTGAGCCGTTATCCAGTCCCTCGCTTGATGTAGTTGAGGTGAGAATTGGCGCGGTCTTGGCGAACAACTCGAGCAAGGAGTCCGACCAGCGCTTGGTTGCGATGCACAAACAGTTCAACAGCCTATTCCCTTACTCATCCTATCACCTCATCAAGGAAGAAAGACAGAAGGTACCCTGGGGCGGTAAGGTCGGCTTCGACATACCCGGAGGCCGCTATGTGATCGTGGTTCCAAAGGAATACAAAGGCGACCGCGTGTCGATGAAGGTTATGGTCATTGAGGGTGCTCGGCCGATTGTCGATACGGCGCTGTCTTTGCGCAACCATGCGACACTCCTCGTTGGTGGGCCGCGTCAGCCAGATGGCGTGCTGATCCTGTCGATCGGCGCCGATGCGATGAATTGAATGCTGATAGGATTGATTGAATTGTTGGAACAAGCTCTTGCCGCGGCGACGCTCGGACGCAGGCTCCTCGGTTTCTGGGGTCCAATGGGAAATGCAGACGCGCTGTTCGGACCGCTCGCAGCAATTTCGTCGGTCCTACTCCTCGCCATGCTTACCGGTGTTGCGGTTGGCTCCCTGTCGACGTTGATCCTCAGCGCAGCCGTCCTGTACTACGTTCTTACCGAGGTGTTCGGCGTTTCGTTCGAGTTCAACTTCTAATCGCCGCGATGGGGCGGACCTGGTGTCTACTTCCCGTTGCCCTTATCTCTGTAGTAGGCGATCAGGATGTCGGAGATCTGGGGTCGTAAGATCCGCGCGTCCGGGTGCTCGCCGTTTGTCAGCATGTCACGGATCTTCGAACCGGAAATTGATACCGGTTTCTCGCCTGGATGATTGTCGATCAGGTCAACGCGTCCGGCGCTATCGAAATATGCGGCGAAACCTATGTTGCAAGGGCAGATCCGCAGATCGCCTTTGAGATTGTCGAAGATCTCCTGGGCGTCGAAGTCTCCCCAAATGGGCGTCCCATCCGTGAATGGTGCGTCCGCGTGCTTGCGGCCGATGACAATGTCTGTGAAACCGTGATTTTGGCGATAGATGGCGTGCATGACCGCCTCTTTTGGGCCTCCATAGAGCATCTTGATGTCGAGGCCCACGAGCTCGAAGACCTCGGTTAGATCGTAGCCCCGTGTTCGCCATAGTCCTTCGTCTTTGTCACCTTCACCAAGCAAGCCCCCATCGTGAAGAGCGCGATAGCAACGCATTCGAACGCGAGCCGGTACGTCGTCGCCTTTGAGCTCGCCGATCAGCGGATTCAGGACGACTCCAGCAAAGTATCCCTCACGCGTGAGACGTTCGACACCGGCAACCAAGGCGTACTCGTGGGCGCGATGAAGAGGGTTGCGGGTTTGAAACGCCAACGCTCGCTCCCAGCGCCGCTCTCCGATCAAGGTTCTCACTTGTCTTGGTGAAAGGACGAACTCACCGTATTCAGGATCGATCGATTGGGGAAGCGCCCATAGCTCTCCACCGATGAGCTTGGACCGCGGATCATCCATCACCATGCGGCCACCAGGGTGATCCGTCCTCGACGTTCCATAGAAGCGCTCGATGTGCTTTTGCTTATCCCACTCAAACAGGCTTGTGATTCGAATGATGGCGACTGTCTGTCCTTCGAAAATCAACGCTGAAGAGTGGCCGACGCGAAGCGTTTTCGCTTCATCGTCGGTTACCGGAAGAGAGATGGGGGCCGTCCATGCGTAGTGACGGAAGCCGAAATCGATGGCGTCGTTGTCCAACACGTAGTGCCAGGTTTCCTCGTCCATCGGGCCAGTTAACGGCGACAGGGTTCCGTCGGCGATTCGGTAGACCGTCGACAAGTCCGCACGGTTGACTTCGACACGCGGCAGGGTCGCCGCTTCTTGGAGAAACTGCATGCGCCGCGAAAGAGGAACGGTACGCATTACGGGCCGTTCGAGGCCTCCATGAACTGGAACCAAATCAGGCATCCAACACTCCTTTGCTCGGGTCGATGATCGCCCAAGAGTGGTTCGCCGGACTTGGAAGCGATACCGCCCTCTCGCGTTGCGCTCTTGGACTCATCATTTTCGAACTTAGCAAGCTCCATTACTCCGGACGACTACAATTCGTCGTCTCTGCGGCGCAGGCGACGCAGAGGGCGTTCTTTTCCAAGGGGGTGTCCCAAACCTCGATGCGGCGTTCCTCCATGTGAACAATCTTGCATTCGATCGATGGGCGAATGTCGAGGAGGACCTTGAGAGCCTCAAACGCCAGCCAGCTTCCCAGGATACTCGCGCGCAGGGTGAAGGATCCAGCCGTTTGTGACGCCCCGTCATTTCGCGGGTAGCATTCGGCGCATGGCCGATCCCCCCGATATCCTTCGCAGAGGGTCGCGCGAAACGAACCGCTGTCTGTAGCCGCCCAGATCAGGGGAACTCGTCGCTGCAGGCATAGTCGATTGACTTGCTGGACCTCCCGCGAAGGCGCGTCCAGCACAGCGCCGAGATCCCATTCGGTATTCTCCCATGATCTAGCTTCGTTGTTCCGCCGGGTTTTCCAGTTGCCAGTCTCGGTCGTGCGACTCTTGCAAACACCGCCTCCGGAAACGAGGACATTCCCGACGCCTGCCCGCTTCACGTATTCTATGAACGTATCTGAGAGGACGCCGTCCCCAACGACCATGACAGTCTTCGCCAGCAACCTTTCCTGCCCCATCCCGCCTACTTGCGGCAATAGGATTTGACGGCTGTAAAGCTCGATTTGCTTTTCGGAAAGCATCGGATTCAGTTGTCGTTAGGCTTGTGCTCGTTGTTTGCTTTTGATCGGCGCTCTCGCCAACCCACCCAAAGGTTCGTGCTCAGGTAACGTTCTCCGAAGTCGCAGAAGATGACAACCACCAACCCTGCCTTGATCTCGCGCGCTACTTGAAGGGCCGCCACCATTGCTGCCCCTGAGGATTGACCGACGACGAGACCTTCCTCCTCGCCCAGTCGAAACACCATTTCGTAGGCTGCATCCGTGGCAACGTTGATTTTTCTGTCCAGCTCTTCTTCGTGGTAGATGCCAGGCACAATAGAGCTGGCCATGTGTTTCAGACCTTCGAGTCCATGCCACGCATCGTCGGGCTCCACCGCTACAACCTGAATTTCTGGATTTTGCTGCTTGAGGTAGCGGCCCGTACCCATGATGGTTCCACCCGTTCCGATGCCGGCAACGAAATGAGTGATTGTTCCCTGCGTGTCGGCCCAAATCTCCGGGCCAGTACTTTCGTAGTGAGCACGTGGATTCACTGCGTTGAAGTATTGATCGGGCTTGAAGTAGCGATCCGGGGCTTCATCGATCAGTTTGCGGCACAGACGAATTGCCCCGTCCGATCCTTCAAGCGGATCGCTGTATACCACCTTCGCGCCATAGGCAGCGATGATCCTCTTGCGTTCGGCGCTGACGTTCGCGGGCATCACCAATTCGACCGGGTAACCGAGAACCGCCCCGGCCATGGCTAGAGCGATTCCGGTGTTTCCCGATGTCGAATCGAGGATCACTTTCCCCGGTCGCAGCTTCCCCGTCTTCAAGCCATCACGGACCATCCAGGTTGCTGGACGATCCTTGACCGATCCACCAGGATTCAAACCTTCCAGTTTTGCGAAGATTCGTACTTCCTTGGGGATCCCTTCGCGCACCCTGGTGATTTCGCACAGAGGCGTGTTGCC
>JACQEN010000206.1 GCA_016200585.1 Deltaproteobacteria bacterium | reverse complement strand
AGGATACGCCCGATCTTATCCACCCTGTCCGCAGGGAGGCCTTTGCGATCGTCTTTTTCATAGAGCCGTTTGAGCCCGCGATGCCGAAAGCTCTGGATCATGCGCAAGTGTAGTGCGACACGTGTCGCGTGTCAAAGAAATCAGGAGCAAATTCAATCCATAGGAAGTTCAAAAATTCGTTTACGGAGCGCTTAGAGGATCGTAGCACGTAGCCGAGGAGACAGTTGGGACGTGGAGCCGAACGCCGCGCGCTGGATCCTGGCGTGGACGATTCCCTCGTCCACGCATCTCCTAGCCGCGGACGTCCAAATCTCTGAACGTTGCGAGAGGGAAGAACGCAGGCAGGCCACGCGAACACTTCCGCAGACAAATGAACGCTTGGCCGATGCCCCCTCGCCGTGGGTTTGGGCCGCCGCAACGGTGGCAACTACCGGAGACTACGGCGCGGCCGGGCCGGTCTTCAGCGACGAGGTGGCGGCTGATCTCGGCGGCACCCGGCGCTCCCAGCGCATTCGCTCGCCGTTGCGGTCTACGAGCGGATCGACGCCGAAGCTCTTCTGAAGCGAGGCGGCCCAGTCGAGCCGCCTTGGCTTCCCGAGACGCTTCTGCCCCAGGAGTGCAAACACCGCATCATGGTTCTGGCTCTTTGCCCGTGGAGCAAGGAGGCCGAAGTAACGGACGTTGTGCCGATAGCGATCGGGAACGTGATCGGCGAGCGCGGCCAGGAAGTCGGCCGGCGTGAACGTCGTCTCTACCCTGCGCTTCGTGCGCGTGTCCTTCGTCACGAAACTGATTTCTTGACAACCGATTGTTCGGAATCGGTGCTGCGCGATGGGCGGGCGTCGAGCGTAGCGGCCGGCGTACGCGAGGAATTGCTTCTTGCCCCGGAACGGCTTGATGTCGATGTTCCAGCACCGTTCGTATTGCACGGTGAGCAACGGAAGCAACGCGCCGCGATCCATGACATTCGCGGGAAATCGTCAGAGCCTGCTTCGCGGCGAGGGTCGACTAGATCAGTGTGACTCATTCAGCACCGGCACGCCGATGTTCGCGAGATAGTTGAACGTCGCGTCGTAGAAGCTGGGCAGACGCGTCGGATCCGACGCGTCACCCTGCGGCACGAAGATGACCATGCCTTGGCGGGCGCGCGTAAGTAGGACGCGATACGCGTTGCGCAAGTAATTTTGGTTTTCGATGCTCGATATGTTGACCCAGCGGCTGCCGCGGAAGTCGTGGTGGTGCCAGCGGTCTGTCGCGTAGCGCAAGTCGCCATCCCAGGTGACGCAGGTCCAGTCGAGTTCCAGGCCCTGTACGTCAAACTCGGTGGCGGCATCCTCGAGGTAGTAGCTCGATCGGGTATCGTCGCGGTCGTTGAGGAACCAGGTCACCGGGTCGATGTCGACGCGTACGTCGATCGCATGCGGCTTCAGCCGCTGCGCTTTTGACGATGCCATCAGTCCGAAGCGCTCGGAGCCGCGTGCGTGCGCGCGGATCCATTGCTTGGCGTGTGTCAGGTTGCGGGTGAGGACGATCGGATAGCGTCCGCCGAAGCTGGCTAGGCTGTGGCGTGCGGCATCGCCTTCGCAATCCAGCACAGCTTTGACGAAGGCCGAGACGTTCTCTGCTCGGAACGATCTCATCGACACGGAGAGATGCAGGGAATCGTCGAAACGTGCGTTGTTCGCGCTCTTCAACTCGTCGAGCAAACCGGCGGCGGAGTATTCGCTGTCCGTCAGGCGGTCGGAGATGCACATCCGCCAATGCTTGAACTTCGACTGCACGGCGTCGAGCCAGGCGCCTATGCCGGCTTCGCCGGTATTGATCTCCTGGCCGCCGCCTACCAGGCATACAATCACCGCCCAGTCGTCATGCCGGTCCAAGCAGGAGATCAGAAACTCGGGCTCTGAGTGCTCGAACCCGGGACGCTTTTTCTTTCTGCGCATGAAGTCGGAGGTCTTTCGCAGATTCCAGGCGCGTTGCGCCTCGTCAAAGATCACGACGTGTTCGATCGGCGGCCCCGTATCGACCAGCGCCTCGTCGCGAAAATGGTGCACGTTCTGGATAAACGTCTTCACGCTTTCGCCGATCACTCCCTTCCTAACTTGTTCGCCCTTCTCTTTGCGCCGCATCAGCTCATCGCGCGTCAGAGCCTCGCGCAGCACGGCAACCAGCGGCCCATTGCCCGACAAGAAAACTGCGTGGGTCGTCGCGTCGATTTCACGGCGGTGGCGCGTCGCGACGTTTAACCCCACGAGCGTCTTGCCTGCTCCCGGCACGCCGGTGACGAAGCAAATGATCTTCTGGCGCGTCGCGACTGCCTCGTTGACGATTTCGTCGATGCGACTCGAGGTGACCCGCAAGTTGATCGCGCCAGCATCATGTCGCGCGATCGCATCAACCGAGTGGTTCGCATACAACGCACGCGCGGCTTCGATGATCGTCGGCGTCGGGCGATATGACGTTTGTGCCCAATGCTGAGCGTCGATATTTTTGTCGGCAGTGATGCTCCGCAGTGCGCCGTCAATCGTGAGACGTAACCCATCTGCTCCGACAATCAGTGGCCGACAGACACCGTCGTTATCAACTTGGAGCTGCACTGCTGAGGGCGACTGTGCCTCTGTGGCCACTAAAATCGGGACCAACGGCAGCGTGTGGCTACCCTCATGGAAGTTCTTAAGGTCGAGCGCGTAGTCCCACACCTGCTCGATTGCGGCTCGGTCAAAGCTTGCTTCGCCGACCTTGAACTCGATTGCGAAAACGACCGGGCCGCTGATGAGCACTGCATCGATGCGTCGACCCATTCGGGGAATGTTGAATTCCAGAAAGAGGTGTCCGCTCAGCCCCGCCAGTGATTTTGATAAGATGGCGAGCTGCGCCAGCCAAGCATCGCGTTGTGTAGTCAGCACCGCGAAATCGGATTTGCTTGTGAGTCCGCCGATCACTTCGTTGTGCGGGCAGCACAGGAAGCGCGCAACGCTTGCGTGGTACCACGCACGTGAGACATCGGCCGCAGGTGTGTCGGCGAAGGGGTCCCGCGTGTCGAAAATCACGGCACCGCTTCCAGAGCATGCCGAATCGCCCAGCGTTCGCCTGCGGCAGGGACGAAGTCTTTGCGGCGTAGCCAGAGTTGAACGTCGGGAGGAAGCGCCAAGTAGATCGATCGCGCGACGTTCAACGTGCGCTGCGGGCGCCTGTCCCACGCGGCGCGGGCAGCGATATTGGCGAGTTGGGAGGACAAACTGGCATTTCTGGCCGCGAAGCGCTCGCCCCAGTGTTGCACGTGGTCGCCAGCGGCGAGAAAGTCGCTCTTGGCGTTGTTGCAGGCGCTGTGGGTGGCGACCAGGTTTTCGATGCCGTTGTCGGGGTAGCGAGCCCAGGGCACGAAGTGGTCGACGTCCACGACTTTGTCGAGGCGCTCGGCGCAATAGAAGCACCGGTTGTTTTGCAGCTCGCGCAGGTCGGCGCGCACGGGGTCCAGGCAGATGCGCGCCGCGCCGAAGAGGAATTCCTGCAGGCGAGCTTCGTCGGTGGCAGACGGGTTGAGCCGAGCGACCATCGTGCTCCAACCGCGTTGGATCAGCGGACGGAGAAGCCCGGACAGACGCGCCAGGTTCGTACCGACTTCCGGACGCAAGTGGATGTTATTGTCGAACCCCGCTTGCTGCATTTCACTACGCGTCACTTTGTCGTCCCAACTGATGTCGTAAAGGAAACGGCTGTCGCTGTTGCCGATGCGCTGCAGCTTCGGCAGCGGCATCTGAATCAGCTTCCACTGGAGAAAGCTTACTATTCGTTCATATTCCTTCGGCGCCCGATGGCGGGCGCGACTCAGGGGTTGCGATGGATCGGCGGCGTGGCGGCGCCGGAAGTCGCCGATGGCTGCCAACATCTCGGCGTTGCCGCCGCTGATCTGGCGCAACACGATCAGTCCTTCGTTGCCCGCGAATGCGGCGGTGTGCGGCCAGTAGAGCTCGAGCACCTTCTCTGCGAGATCGCGCGTGCTGATCGCCGTGACCTCACCTCCGGCGGACGATTGTTCGAGACACAGGTCGATGAGCCCCAGCAAGACAGCGAATTTATATGTCGCGGTGCGACGCGTTTGATCGAGCAACTGTAGCATCCGCTCGCCAAACGCGACTACGGTCTGATCGATTGGTAAGTTCTGTCGCTCCAACGGCGGCGCATGCCCCGTAGGCTGATAGGACGCTGGCGCTTCGGCGACTATTTCAGGCCCTGCGGCCATGTCTCCATACACAGCCCGATTCGGAATGACGTGTCGTACTCCGCCTCGCGGATCGTCTACGTCGCCGCGATAGCGTGGAATGACGTGTACGTGCACGTGCGAAATCGTTTGCCCTGCCACTTCACCGACGTTGACGCCAATGTTGAACCCGTCCGGCGAGTGGCGCTGTCGAATGGCATGTTGCGCCACCGTGATGGCTTCGGTGAGCTCGGCTTGTTCTTGTTGGTTTGCGTCGAACCAACTCGTGACGTGTCGTCGCGGAATCAGCAATGCATGACCAGGAGACACCGGGTACCGATCCCAAAGGCCGAGTACCAGTTCAGCAGTATGGAAGATTCGGATCTCCTCGGGGAAGCAAAAGGCACACGCGTCGGAGCTCACAGCACATCCGTACGGCAGCACGCGCCTCGCTTGCAACTTCTTGATGAGCGCGAGCTAGAACCACGTGACTTGTTCAAGCGGACTTGGTACGCGACCGCCACAGTTCAAATGCGCTACTGGGTGGGGGTCACCGACAATCAATGGTTCGAGTTCCTCAGCCGACTGGGGCCTGACGAGGTCAACTTTTGGCATCCGAGCAGCAAACCTCCTTTTTCGAACCTCGAATCCGGTGCCCCTTTTCTGTTCAAACTGAAGTCTCCCTTCAACCACATCGCCGGCGGGGCGTACTTCGTGAAGTTCTCTACGTTGCCGTTGTCGATTGTTTGGGACGCATTCACCATCAAGAACGGCGCGGCATCGCGAACGGCGTTCGAGACCATGATTCGTCGCCTCTCGGAAAATCCGAGAGCGAAGGATCCAAACGTCGGCTGCTCAGTACTCACCGAACCTTTCTTCTTTCAAAAGGGAGAGTGGATTCCCGCGCCCGAGGATTGGGCCAAGAACAATGTCCGCGGACGGTACTACGACGCGGATGGGCCACACGACATCGGCAACGGCCTGCTACTACGCGCCGACTTCCACAAGCTCTTCGACGTTGGCCTGGTGACGATCACGCCCGAGCTGCGCGTGGAGGTTAGCCAGCGGATTCGCGAAGAGTGGTACAACGGCGCGGCCTACTACCGGCTCCACGGCCAGAGGCTGGCAAACATTCCAGGTGATGTTGCGCAACAGCCGGCCGCCACATTCTTGAGCTGGCACAACGAGAACAGATTCGAGAGGTAGATCCCCTGGCGGTGCCCATCAGATGCATTGCCATCAGTGGTCAGGGTGACCAAGGGTCGTTGCGCTGCGCGTGCTTCGGACCCGAGGTGGGTCGAAGGCCTAGTTGGTCAGCGCGACGATGTGCTGCTCGCTGCATCGCGAAGAGAACCACGCGAGCTGCTTGTTCGCGACAGCGCGTATGCACGCAGAAGCAGGTTACAAGAGGCGCTTGTTTGCGAAGGCGAAGCCACTCCCGGTCTTCAGATAGCGCTCGAAATCAATGGCGCGCTGGTCGCTCTCGAAACACAAGTACGTGACCACGGCCCAGGGTCGATATTTCGAAGTGTGCGCCGATCGCCCGGCGTTGTGGTCGTGCAACCGGTTTTGGAGATCGGAGGTCATGCCGATATAGCGTTGGTCCGGAGATGGGATGCTGCGCAGGAGGTAGACGTATTTCATCCTCCCGCGCTGAGCCAATACGGTGCCAGCGTAGCTGAAACGGCGCGCCACCGGTTGGCGTCAGAAAGCGGGTGCTCGGTGTGAGTACGCGGTGGCAGCAAAGTGGACACGCTTCGCTAGCGCTCCGTGATTTTTGGGGCTCGCCACCCGTAGCTCAAGGAGTGCAGCGCGATCTAGCAGCCACCCTTCGCCAAGGCTTCGGGTGGACACGTTCGCCCGGGTGGGCTCGCCACCCGTAGCTCAAGGAGCTGATGGCTATCGCTCGAGACCGGCCCTCCTTCGCTGAAGCTACGGAGGGTACCCTTCGCTCCGCGTCGCGACGCTCCTTGAGCGAAGGGTGGAGGCGGGGGGAATCGAACCGGAGTCCCAAGGAGACAACGGGACACCAGATGATGAAGAATCAACGACTTAGCATCGGTCGTTCTCTCTTCAGCTAACGTCGCTTCCCGTGATTTGGGCACTCGGTGCCCACCCGCCAGCAGGCGAACTCAATCGGATTACTCGTGCGTATCACGGCTTCGCCGCGGTGCGTTTCACGAACAATCTCAGCACGCGGAGTCATGGTGCATCGCTCCAGCTCACGCGTGTTTTTTGACACGTCTCGCCTGCATCCCGTACCATGTAGATGCATTGTTATTCCCCTCACCTTCCGCCGATGGGCACCACCATTGCCATCGCCAACCAAAAGGGCGGCGTGGCGAAAACCACCACCTGCCTCAACCTCGGCCACGCGCTCGCAGAGCGAGGGCAGAAGGTCTTGCTCTGCGACCTCGATCCGCAGAGTAGCCTGACGATCAGTCTCGGGTTCGATGTCCGCGAGTTGCCGTCGACGATCTACGACGTCCTGCTCGACACCAATCCACGCATCACCATCCGCGACATCATCCGGCCGACCAAGATGAACGCGGTGGACGTCGCGCCGGCGTCGATCGACCTCTCCAAAGCCGAGCTGGAGCTCTTCTCCGAAATGAACCGCGAGCGCGCCCTCAAGGACGCGCTGAGACCAGTCCTCGGAGCGTATGACTACATCCTGATCGACTGTCCGCCCTCCCTCGGTCTTCTCACCACAAACGCACTCGCCGCATCCGACTCGGTGCTCATTCCGCTGCAGAGCGACTACTTGGCGATGCGTGGCGCCGAGCTCCTGCTCGCCACGATCGAGAAGGTTCGCCGCAAGCTCAATCCCAAGCTGGCGCTGCTTGGCGTGCTCGTCACCATGTACGATGCGCGCACCAATCATTCGAAAGACGTTCTGCAGGAAGTCCGGGCAGCCTTTGGTGACCGCACGTTCAAATCGGTCATCCGATATTCGGTGCGAGCCAAAGAGTCGGTGATCTCCGGACAATCCCTCCTCGACTACGACGCTAAATCACCGCTGGCCGAGTCCTACCGGACTCTTGCCGATGAGATCCTCGCTTATGCCAAAGCGGCCTGACCTTACGGGCTTCGGCCTGCGCATTCTCGGAAGTTCCCGCAATGATGGTGACCATCCGGTCGATAGCTTCACGACCGACGCCGACGCGGGCAAAATCATAAACGTTCCCGTCGGTGCAATTGAGCCGAACCCCGACCAGCCCCGCAAGTACTTCGATCCGGAAGCGCTTGCAGACCTCACCGAGTCGGTACGGCAGCGCGGTGTCTTGCAGCCCATCATTGTTCGCCACAAGGGTGACGATGGGTTCGTGCTCATCGCTGGCGAACGGCGCTGGCGCGCCGCTACCAAGGCTGGCCTTGCGAAGATCCCCGCGCTTGTTCGGCATGAAAACGATTCGGCTGAGATCGCGCTGATAGAGAACCTGCAGCGCGAGAACTTGAACCCGATCGAAGAAGCCGAGAGTCTGCAGCGGCTCAAACAGCAACGCGATCTCACCGACGAGCAGCTCGCTCGGATCGTCGGCAAGTCCCGCCCGTCCATCGTGGCCAGCTTGAGTCTTAACCGGTTGCCGCAGCCCATCATCCTGGAGTGTCAGACGTCTGACAGGTTCACCAAGAGCCAGCTCCTCGAGGTCCTCCGGCAACCTACGGCGGAAGCACAGCTCGCCCTTTGGCAGCTGATGAAGAGCGGCGGCCTCACCGTTCGCCAGGCCCGCGCCAAGGTCGAAGAGACCCGCGGTACCAAGCCCATATCCAAGTCATTCGAGCACAGTTACCGGCCCGATGATCGCACCTTCACCGTGCGCGTGAAGTTCAGAAAGTCCCGAGCCACCACCGACGACATTCGCCAGGCACTTCGCGCCGCGCTGGACCACCTCACCTGAGCGCTATGGCAGACAAGGTCCCCTTCCACGGCTTCCAAAGCCCTAACTACACTCAAGTACCGGACGAGCTGTTCGACGAGTTGCTGGCCACCCTCTCGGGCGCCGAGCTGAAGGTGCTGCTCTACATCATCCGCCGCACATTCGGCTTCAAGAAAATCAGCGACAACATTTCCCTCAGCCAGATCACCGACGGCATCGTCACCAACGACGGTAAACGGCTCGACAGTGGCACCGGACTTGTGAAGAGCACCGCTGCTCTTGCGCTCAAGGGTCTCGTCGACAGGTGTATCATCGTCAAGGTGCGCAATCAGACTCCTGCCCGCGGCGATGTAGCAACGACCTACGCCCTCAATCTCATCAAAGTGCCGGTCCAGAAATCGGACCCCCCCGTGTCCGAAAATCAAACACCCCCAGGGCAGAAAATCGGACACGCCGGGGGCAGAAAATCGGACACACAAGAAACAGTTACCAATAAACAGATTAACGAGGTCGTTAACGCCGTTACGGCTAACGACCATATGACGACCCCAAGAACACGGAAACCGATCATCTCCGACCGGGCGCTCCGCACGAAGTATGAGCTCACCGACGAGCAGATCGGCCGGGTCCACTGGCTTGTCGAGAAACAGACCGAAGTCCTCGGGGCCGCCGATCGAAACCACAGCCACTACGTGAAGCGGGCCGCCGAAGCTGTCCGCGATGGCAACGGCGAGTTTTTCGACCACATGCTCGGCGATTTCAAGCAGGCCGCCACGGAGATCGCCGTAGGATCCCGCCCTGCATACTTTCACGCCATGTACTCGGAGGCACTTCAGAACCGGCACGCCGAGACCGCCGTGCCATCTTCCACGACACCACCGCACCGAACCAGGACCGCCGGAGAGCCTCAGCGCCTGGGCGAAACCTTCGGCGATCTCTTTCGTGACTCCAAGAGCAACCAACCCGAAGACACCCGCGGCCGGATGATTGCCGATGCCGAGCAGCGTGGCTTCCCCGTCCCCGACTACATCCGCAGCGCCGACCTCCGCGCCGTCAATCGTTGGTGGGCGAGCCTGCCAGAGCCAGCACCACCCAAGTGGCCCTGAACACCACCAATAGAGCCGCGGCAATCAGTGTAGCCGCTGTCACCTCGAAGGGGATCGTCGACAGACGGGCGAGGGCTTTGGAAACTCGTGGCCTCGCGCCATGTCGCGCATCGCTACCTTCATGTGCGGGATGACCGTCGCAGACGTGCGGAAAGGCCTCCAAGATGACCGCGCCGCAGGTGGTGGATGCCAACAGGGTGTGCACGCCCTGACACGAGCAACCGATGAACCTTAGGTATCAGTAGCACACCCGCCACTCCTTGACCCCTTGCCTTCACTCGCCGACCCGCCGGGCGGGTTTAGATTCGGCTCGTTCCGGGTGGCTCACTCCACCGACCCGCTCCGCGTTTCGATGGTCGGCTCCGTTCGCGTTGCCATTCAATGCGCGCCCGCCGTCGCTACGGCAACACCCACGAACGCGCAGCGTGGACGGAAAACCCAG
>JACQEN010000205.1 GCA_016200585.1 Deltaproteobacteria bacterium | reverse complement strand
TCGACGGCGACGGCCGGCCCGATGTCGTGTCGGCAGGCGGCATCTGCGGCTACTGGGATAGGTCATTCGGCTTCGACGGACATCGGTGTTTTCCGGTCAACGCCTACGATGCCGCTGGAAAGATATTGCTCGGATTTCCAAAGTCGACGCCGGGACCGGGAACGACCAACGGCATCACGCCGGCGATTGCGGACCTCGACGGTGATGGGCTCAAAGAAATCGTCTGGATCGATTTCCTAGGCAATCTCCTTGTCTGGAACGTTCCAGGAATTCCCGGGCCGGAAAAGATGCAGTGGCCGATGTACCGCCACGATGCTGCACACACCGGAGCACTGGTGACGAATCCGTAGAGCGCCGCTGCCCAGAGGGCGCCCTTCGAGACGCGGCCTGAGAAGACAGCCGCTCCTCAGGGCGAGCGGGGTTTTTGTTTGGAGAACAGAACTGACTGTCCTCGGGCCAGGCTAGGGCGACAACGTACGACGCAGGCGCTCGACTACCGTCGCGACGTCGATGTGTTGCATGCAAATGCGTCCGATCGGACAGACCTTGCGGTAGCACGGCATGCACTCGGCGCTACCTTCGATAACTCCGGCCTCGCTTCCCCACGGTGCCGAACGTAAGGCGCTGGTCGCGCCCCAAAGCGAAACGACGGGCTTACCGACAGCGGCAGCGATGTGCATCGGACCCGAGTCGGGTCCGAATGCCGCTGCGCTGCGTTGAAATACGCCGACTAGATCGCGCAGCTCAGTGCGTCCGGCCAGATTGGTGAGCGCGACGTGCGCGGCGTTTGCGGTGTCGTTCGCGTAGGCGACGTCCGCCGGGCCGCCTACCAGCACCGTGTGGACCCCCTGCCTGGCAAGCTCATCGGCCACAGCCGCGGTACGTTCCGGAAACCACAAGCGTGCTTCGCAGCTCGAACCGACGAAGGCGGCAACGAATGGTCGCGGCACGTCGTGCAACAACCCTTCGACGTGTTGCTGCTCTTCGTCGCTCAACACCAGTTCGAAGCTGACTTCACCGTCCGGCAGCCCGAGCCAGTCGCCGAAGCGCATGAATTGCTGCAGCTTCGAGGTGAAGTGATCTTGCGGCGCAATCGTATCGGTATTGAACAGCCAGTTGCCCTCGCGCCCGTTGCGGCGATCGAAGCCCAAGCGCAGCGGCGCGCCGGAGGCGCGGCTGATCACGCCGCTTTTCAGGTGGCGCTGCAGGTCCAAGGTCAGATCGGGCTTGATGGCACGGATCGAACGTAGGAACGGCAGGAAGGCTCGGGCTCCGCGGCGCCGGTCGAAAACCAGAACTTGATCGAGGGACGGATGGTTGTGCAGCAAGCCGGCAGAGGCCGGTTCCACCGCCCAGCTGATGCGGGCGTCGGGGTAGCCACGTCGCAAGCGCTGCAACAACGGCAGCGCACGCGTCACGTCGCCGATGGCGCCGAGCAGCACGATCAAGATGCGCCTCGCCGAAATGCGCGGGCTCTTCGCAGCGGCGTTCAGCATGCCGCCCCTGTGTAGGCGCTGCGTAACACGGCGAGGTCGCTGTCGGTGACGTAGACTCGCTGCGCATCGAGTTTGCGCGCCGAGCGCTCGAGGCGCATCAGATCGAGCTCTGTCGGTCGCATACCATCCAGTTGCGCACGATCGAAATCGATCAAGCAAACTTGTGGAGAGCTCCTGTCTCCGTGGATCAAGATGTTATTGAGGTTCAAATCGGGGTGACGCCCATTGCGGTCATGCAAGGCGCGGATGGCCCGTCCAACGCGCCCAAACACCGCGCTGCGCTCTTTCTCTTCGCGCTTCTGCCGCGCCCAATCCCACAACGTCTGAGCGCCGGCAATCAAGCGGCTTGCGAGCCAGCCGCGGTAGCATCCCGGAACGACCCATTGAATTGCCGCCCCATACACTTCGACCACGGGAGCCCCGCGGCGACGCAGCGATTCGGTTACGACAAGCTCGGTGAAGGGCCGCGGGCACCGGCCGAAGTACAGGGTTCGCAGCACCCAGGCCGGCAAGCCACCACGGCGATAGGGGCGAATCAAGCAATCGTGGTGATCGGTGCGAACAATCACCACCTCGCCACGTCCGCTACGGCGGCGTTCGAGCGTTTGGCCTGGCCAGCCGCCGGGTGCAGCGCGCAGGACAGGTAACAGCCAGTCGCGCATGTCGCGGCGGACGAACAGCTCGAAGCGGTCATCGCCAACCCGATCGAAGCCATCGGGCAGCAACAAGGGGCTACCCACCCTCAATACTCCAAAACGCTCGGGCGGCTTTGCACACCCATTCGATCGCTCCCATGAACCCGGGGTGGAGCCCTGGGCGCAGCAGCGGCTCGTATCGGTCATTCTTGTGGAAAGCCCGCTCAAGCCCCCAAAGGCCGTCCCTCAAACCGGCAGCGCTTCGTCGATCAGCATGACCGGGATATCGTCCTTGATCGGATACAGCAGTTTGCAGGCATCGCACACCAGCCCGTCTTGCTTGTCGTTCAGCTGGATTGCTCCCTTACACTTCGGGCACGCAAGAATGTCGAGCAGCTCCTTACTGATTGCCATCATTTCCCTCCTGGAATGTCGAGGCCAGCGCGCTGCCGGATCATTGCCAGCAACGCTGCGCCATTCTCTACTTCAGGCGTGACTCGTAACGCCAGCAGCTTGCCGCGTGCGAACGGGAAGTTTTCGAGTTTTACCAGATCCTTTTCCGTCGTCACGATGCACTCGATGTCGCGTGTTTCGCGCAGCAACCGCTGCCAATCGGCTTGCGTATAACGATGATGGTCGGAAAACTCGAAGACTTCGACGATCTGCGCTTCCCAGCGACGCAGGGTGGCGTAGAACGGTGTCGGGTTGGCGATGCCGCAGACCGCGGCGATGCGCCGTCCGGCCAGCATGGTGAGCGGGTGCTCCTGCCAGCACCCAGCGTCGGGTTCGACGATGGCGGTCGGTGTCAGACGCACGTGAAACGTCGGCTTGGCGAGGACGTTGTCGTGCGCCGCAAACGATTCTTCTCCCTTGTTTACAATGGCCACCGCGTCGGCGCGCCGCAGCGCGTTTTCGGGCTCGCGCATCGGCCCCGCCGGCAGCACGGCTCCCTTGTGGCCGTTGACCAGGACCAAATCAAAATCGCGCGCCAGGGCGCGGTGCTGAAATCCGTCGTCGAGCACGACCACCCGGCACCCTAGTTGTTGCGCGCGCTCGGCACCGTCGATGCGCCGCCGAGCCGTCAGTACGACGCCGGGAAAGCACTTGGCGAGCATGATCGCCTCGTCGCCTGCGACGTCGACGCTGACGAGCGGTCCGGTGCCTTCCGACACCGTGGTGACTTTGCGCGCCTCGCCCGCGTAGCCGCGCAGGAGAATGGCGACGTGTGTGCCGTCGGCGGCGAGTTGGCGCGCCAACCACAACGTGACCGGGGTCTTGCCGGTGCCGCCGACCGTGAGGTTGCCGACGCTGATGACCGGAATTTTAGCGCGCTTGGCGCGTAGAATACCGATGCGATAGCCGGCGTTGCGTAATGCCACGCCGGTGGCGAACAGCGCGCTGGCCGGCTGCAGAGCCAGCCAAGCCGCCCAGCCGCGCAGGCCGCGTCGCGGCCACACGACTTCGCGCAAAGTTTGCTCGATGCTTGCCATCGTTAAAACCAATGAGACAGAAGGGCAGTCGATAGTCGATAGTCCATGGTCGGTCGCACGATCGCTCCGGAAAGCTGACTTGATGGCTCAGGCCTCCGGTCCATATTCAGATTCCTTGCTGTTGACGATCGACCGTTGATGATCGACTCAAGTTCGCTCGTACCACTGCCCACGACCGTTGTGCCACATCGGCCTGGGCTCCGACTACTGCTCGGCCGCGTTCACCCATGGCGGCTGCCGCAGTCGCGTCGCCGACCAGTCGGCGCCAGGCCTCTTGCAGTTCCGCGCTGTCGTGCACACGGATGGCGGCGCCGGCTTCGAGCAACAGGGCGGCGGCGTTCGCCACGTTGGCGGTCTGCGGACCGAAACAAACCGGCTTGCCGAAGAGCGCCGGCTCGAGCACGTTGTGCCCGCCGACCGCCGCGATCGTACCACCGACGAAGACGGCACGCGCTTGCGGAAAGAGGTCGAGCAATTCGCCGACGCTGTCGAGCAGCAGGACGTGTGTGTCTGCCGAAACCTCCTCCGCCAGCCGCGAGCGCCGCTGATAGCGCAGCCCACGTCGGTCGAGCAACTGCGCGACCTCGTCGAAGCGTTCCGGTCGCCGCGGAGCGACGACGAGCAGCAACTTCGGATCGGCGCGCTGCAGTGGTTCGTAAGCGTCGAGCACCAGTGCTTCCTCGCCGGGATGAGTGCTTGCGGCGATCAGAACTATGCGCGAGCCGAGATTCACAGCGTTCTGGGCGGTGGCCGTCGAGCTTCTGAGTCCGTCGCGTGCAAACTTGAGGTTGCCGAGCACATGCACGCGTTCACGTGGGGCGCCGAGTGCGATGACTCGTTGAGCGTCCTCATTGCTTTGCATGGCGAACACACCGACGTGCCGCAGCATCGCTCGCATCATGACCTTGGCCCGAGCGTACCGCGCGGCGGCGCTTGGCGAAACGCGGCCGCTGACGACGGCGATCGGCACACCCTGTTGCGCCAGGGCGCGAAGCAGCACCGGCCAGAGCTCGGTCTCGAGAATGACCAGACCGCAGGGACGCAGGCGGTGCACGAAGGGGTTGACGATCCAGCGTATGTCGACCGGTAGCAGCATGACGGCGTCGGCGCCGAGCTGCGCTTGTGCGGTCGCGCGGCCGGTCAACGACGTCGTCGTAACCAGGATCGGTAAATCGGCGCGCTCTTGGCGTATGGTTCGAATCAGAGGTGCCGCAGACAACACTTCGCCGACCGACGCAGCATGCAGCCACAGGGGCCGGCGCAATCGGGTTGCGGCTTCGGGCATGCGCCCCAGACGTTCGCTCAAAGCGTGGCGTACGCGTGTCAACAGCAGCAGCGGAAACAAGAGAGCGCCAACCACGCTGACGAGCACGCCCAAGCCATCGTACAGCGCGTAGATCCAGCCTCCCGAGAATTCCGAATTGCCCTGTGCCATGCGTGTGACAGTGCTTGTAGCCACAGGGCGCTGGTTTCTCCATCGCCCACGCCCTACGCCCCACGAATCCGGCTGCAGACCAGCACCTCCTTTGCTCCTCCGGTGCAATGGTTTACTGAACGAGCCATGAAGATTGTCGCATTCTTTCACATGAAGGAAGTTCGCTGGAACCTCGCGGACGAAGATTGCCGGCGCCTCGAGGCGCGGTTTCCGGGCGTGCACCTCGTAGCCATCGAAGATCCCGCCGATCTGTCCCGCGAGATCGTCGACGCCGACGTCTTCGTTGGTTTTACGATTCCGCGTGACGTGTTCGTCGCGGCGCGCCAACTGCGCTGGGTGCAATCGATCTCGGCAGGCATCGAAGAAAACCTGTACCCGGAAATGCTGGCGAGCAGCGTCGTCCTGACGGGCGGAACCGGTCTGCACGCGGTGTGCATCCCGGAGCACGTGCTGGGACAGATGTTTGTCCTCGCCCGCAATTTTCACGAAGCTCAACGTCTACAGGCGGCGTGCGAGTGGAATCGATTCCAGTGCATCATCTTCGGCCCCAGCATCATCGAGCTTCAGGGCAGCAATCTGGCGATTTTCGGTGCCGGGGCGATCGGCCAGGGGTTGGCTCAACGCGCGGCGGCGCTGGGGATGCACGTGCGTGTACTGCGCCGGCACGCCACGCGTCCTCTGCCCGGCGTCGAAGCGGTGGTTCCCCCCGAGCGCCTGCAGGAGCTGCTGTCATGGGCCGACTTTGTGGTCCTCGCGCTGCCCCTGACTCGCGAAACTCACGGTCTGGTCGGCGAACGGCAGCTGGCGGCGATGAAGTCGAGCGCGCATTTGATCAACGTCGGACGCGGTGAGCTGATCGATGAAGAGGCGCTGGTGTCGGCGTTGCAGCGTGGGGCCATCGGCGGCGCTGCGCTCGACGTGTTCAACCAGGAGCCGCTACCAAGTGAGCATCCCTTCTGGAAGCTGCCGAACCTGGTGCTGACGCCGCACATCTCCGGCTACACGCCGAACTACTTCCGCAAGGCTCTCGACCTCTTCGAGGACAACCTCGGCCGCTACATCGCGGCTACGCCGTTGCGCAACGTCGTCGACAAACGGCTGGGGTATGCGCCGCCGTCGGATGCGAAGTGAAATGGAGAGCCGGAATGAATGTGGAGAACGTCGAACGGCCGTTGAGAGGGCTCACTCGCCTCGATGGCGCCCGGTAATGAGAAACGCTACACCGGCGACGGTCGTGCCGATCAGTGTCGCCGTCGTCAGATTCAAGCTCATGCACGGGAGGCCGCAGCCTGGCGTCGCCAGCGACACCAGGCTCAGCGGAAACAGCATCATCAGGCCGCACAGCGGCCCACGTATGTACCAGCGCGGTGGCCACGACGTGATGCCGACCACGAAGCCGATCAGCAAACGCGCCGTGTACCACCCCCACACGGCTACGGCGCCGTGGATGTAGAGGACGTTGTACTTTTCCGGAATCGGCCCGTGCACCAGCATCGGCAACCAGCCAAGGGTAAGCCCGAGCAGCGTACACAAAGCAGCGTAGGGGATGCGCATGCGAAGCGGTCTAGCATATTGAACCGGGTGCCGGGAGCAGCGCGAGCAGCCGTACGACGGTTGTCGGCTGTCGGGTCTACTCGGGCGTCTTTGCGGCTGCGCGATCGGCTTGAGCCGTCAGCGCGTTCAGTTGTACTTCGAGCTGCCGGCGCAGAACCTCGATCTCTTCGTCGTTGGCGTGGCGCGGCACCTCGATCGGTTCGCCGACGACGTAGGTGACGTTGGCGAAGGGCAGGGGGATGATCAGCCGGTCCCAGCTGCGCAACTGCTTGAAGCGTGACGCCGAGTAGCTCACCGGAATCAATGGTGCGCCGGTGGCGCGCGCGAGGTGGATGACCCCGGCTTTGACTTGGTAGCGCGGACCGCGTGGACCGTCGGGGACGACGGCGAGGTGGTAGCCCTGACGGAAGGCGCGCACGAGTTGCAGGAAGCCGGCGGTACCGCCGCGTGTCGCCGAGCCGCGTACCGAATGAATCCCCCAACGCGCCAGCGCCCGCGTGGCGATCTCACCGTCACGGCTCTGGCTGTTCATGACACACAGCTTCTTGCCGCGCCCGGCGATCGGCATGACGATCAACCGATTGTGCCAGAAGGTGAGAATCACCTGCTCGCGCTCCCAGCGCTCGAACAGCCGCTCGCCGTTGACGAACCGCAGGCGCAACGTCCACGCCAATATCTGTAGAGCGGCGCTGACCAACAACGGAGCGACGACGGTGACGGCACGCAGCAAGGGCTCACGTAACGGGCTGCGTCGGCGTTGCGGTGGAGCCGGCGAGAGGGGTGGCGCTTCTGCAGTCACGTGCGGTGCCTTCAATGAAATGGAGAATCAGGAACGGGGAATCAGGAATGGTGAACGGGCGGATGGCGACTCACCATTCCTCTTTTCATCTCAGTGAAGCACCTTCTCCTCCGCCGCCGGGACGTCCTGAAACTGCAGGTCGTACAGCTTGCGGTACTCGGCGTTGAGCGCCAGCAGCTCGTCGTGTGTGCCTTGTTCGACGATCTGGCCGCGGACCACGACGATGATGCGATCGGCGCGCCGAATCGTCGACAACCGGTGGGCGATCACCAGCGTCGTGCGGTTCTGCATCAGATGCTCCAACGCGGCTTGCACCAAGCGTTCCGATTCGTTGTCGAGTGCCGATGTGGCTTCGTCGAGGATCAGGATCGGCGCGTCCTTCAGCAGGGCGCGGGCAATCGCCAGCCTCTGGCGCTGGCCGCCGGACAGTTTCACGCCCAGCTCGCCGATCACGGTGTCGTAGCCGTCCGGTAGCTGTTTGATGAACTCGTGGGCGTTGGCCGCTTCGGCGGCGGCGATGATCGCGGCCATGTCCATGTCGGGGTTGCCGTAGGCGATGTTGTTCTTGACCGTGTCATTGAACAGGAAGGTGTGCTGGGTGACGATGGCCATCTGGCCGCGCAGGCTGTCGAGGGTGAAGTTGCGAATGTCGGTGGCGTCGATGGTGATACGGCCTTCCTGGACATCGTAGAAGCGCGGGATCAGGTCGGCGAGAGTGCTCTTACCGCCGCCGCTCATGCCGACGAGCGCCACAACCTCACCGCGACGAATTTCCAGGTCGATGCCGCGCAGGACATAGTCGTCGTCGTAGCGGAAGCTCACACCTTCAAAACGAATCGCCTCGCGCATGCCGTCGAACTGTCGAGCGCCCGAATGATCGATGACGTCGCTCTTGGTGTCGAGCAGCTCCAGTACGCGTTCCGCGGCGCCGAGCGCCTGCTGAATCGACGTGTTGGTTTTCGCCAACCCCTTGAAGGGATCGTAGAGGAGGAAGACCGCGGTGAGAAAGGCCAGGAACGCGCCTTGGGTGCGACCGCCGACGATGACGCTGTAGCCGCCGTACCAGACGACGCCGGCAATCCCGAAGGCGGCGAGGATTTCCATCATCGGGTTGGTGAAGGCACGGATGCGCGTGCCTTTCATGTAGAGACGGAAGAGCAGGTTGTTCTCGGCGTCGAAGCGCTGCTTTTCGTATGCCTCCATGTTGAAGGCCTTGACGACGCGGTTTCCCTGGATGGTCTCCTGCAACAGCATCGTCAGGTTGCCCATCGAGATCTGGCCCTTGCGCGAAAAGCTGCGCAGGCGTTTCGACAATTGGATGATCGGCAACACGGAAGCCGGAAAGGCAACGAAGGCGATCAGCGCCAGAAACCAGTCCTGGTAGAACGCGACGACCACCAGCACGATGAGCGACGACGCGTCTTTCAACACCGAAGCGACCCCATCGGTCAGCGCCGAGCGGACCAGCGCGACGTCGTTGGTGACGCGCGATACGATGCTTCCGGTCGGAGTTCGATTGAAGAACGACAGCGACAGGTGCTGGATGTGCTCGTTCAGCTCGGAGCGCATGTCGGCGATGATGCGCTGGCCGACATATTCGGTGAGGTAGGTGCTGCCGAAGCTGACGACGCCGCGCAGCAGAAAGACGCCGACGATGACGAAGGGCAGCACGCCCAGAACAGTCATGTTCTTGTCGGTGAAGACGTCATCGAAGATATGCCGGATGAGAAACGGCATGGCGCCGTTGGTACCGCTGAACAACAACATGCAGACGACAGCCAGCGCAAAGTGCGGCCAAACGTACGGTCGCAGGTAGCGCAGCAGCCGGCGATACAGTGCTCGTTGATTCATTGGTCCGTGACCTTTTCTCCCGTCTCCCGTCCCGCGTCTCCGGTCTGCGCTTTCCTGTTCAACAGATCCAACACCAGACGGGCGGCACGCTCTGCGGCACCCGGTTCACCTAGCTTGTTGCGCAACTCACGCAAGGCGGCGGTCATTTCGTTTTGCCGGGCGCGGACGTCATGCAGCGCCGCTACCAGCTTTTCCGGCGTCACGTCATTCTGCAGCAACTCAGGAAAAACGCGGCGCTCGAGAATGATGTTCGGCATGCCGATGTAGCCCACACGGACCAGTCGCCGCGCCAGCGCGAAGGTGAACGGCGAGACGCGATACATGATCACCATGGGTCTACCGAGGAGCGCGGTCTCGAGGGTCGCTGTGCCCGACGCGACGAAGGCGGCATCGGCGGCGTTGACGAGATTGTAGGTGTCGTCGGGGATCGTCGGGATCTTCGGCGCCTTCCCGTCGAGCGCGGCACGCACGTCGTCGACGGTTAACGTATGGGCCAGGGCAATTGCCGCTTGCCAGCCTTCCGCGCGCAGCAGGCGTGCCGCCTCCATCGCTGCCGGGAGGAGAGCGCGAATCTCTTTCTCGCGGCTACCGGGAAGAATCGCCAGCAACGGCCGGTTCGGGTCTAGACCATGCCGGCGACACGTGTCCTCCCGGCTGCAGGTGGCGTGCACGACGTCGAGCAACGGATGGCCGACGAAATTTGCCAGCGTGCGACCGTTGAAGTTGTAGAGTTGCTCCTCGAACGGAAAGACGACACCGAGACGATCGACACGCTGGGCGATCTTGCGAACCCGCCCGCTGCGCCACGCCCAGACCTGCGGGCTGATGTAGTAGAACACCGGGATGCCGAGCTTCTTGGCCTGCTTGGCGAAGAACAGGTTGAACTCGGGGTAGTCGATGAGGACAACCAAGGCCGGCTGCTGCTGGCGCAAGAAGCGCTTCAGACGTCGATACGCACCGACGACGCGACCGATGGTGCCGAACGTCTCCACCAAACCCATGGTGGCGATGCTGGCGGTATCGACGAGGATCTGCATGCCGGCTTGTCGCAGACGCTGACCGCCGACGCCGGCGAATTGCAGCGATGCGTCGAGACGGCGCAGGGCCTCGACCAGCTCCGCGCCACGCTCGTCCCCCGACGCTTCGCCGGCGATCAGCAGAATGGTGCGGCTCATCGTCGTGACTCGTGGCTCGCGAGCCGTGGCTCGTGGCTGGTAGCGCGTGGCTCGTTGCCCTTGGCTCGGCTTGCGGCCTGGCAACGCCCGACGCCCGACGCCCGACGCCCGACGAAGAAGTATTGAGACCGGCCCATCACGCCGTTTCCAAGTTGGAGCGGATCAGCTCGGCGACCTCGAGGGCACGCAACGCCGTACGACCGTCGACCAGCGGTTGCTGGCGCGTGCGCACCGAATGAACGAAGTGCTCGATTTCGGCGAGTAGCGCGTCACCTTGCTCGAGCGACAGCTCGTTGACGGTGATCGTCTTTACGCCGTCGATCGGTTCGCGGCGGCAGACGCGTACGTGTTTGTCGCCGTAGTCGACGGAGACGTAGGTATCGGCCTGGAAGAGGCGAATCTTGCGTTCGCGCTTCATGGCGACGCGGCTGGCGGTGATGTTGGCGATGCAGCCGTTGCTGAAGCGCAGGCGGGCGTTGGCGATGTCGACGTTCTCCGTCAGCACCGGTACGCCAACCGCTTCGACGCTCTGCACGTCGGCATTGACCAAGCTGAGGATGACGTCGAGGTCGTGAATCATCAGGTCGAGAATCACGTCGACGTCGGTGCCGCGGTCGACGAACTGGGCCAGCCTGTGGCACTCGATGAAGCGCGGTTGAGCGATCATCGGGGCCAGGGCGCGGATGGCCGGATTGAAACGCTCGAGGTGCCCGACCTGAAGTATGCGTTTGTGCTGCTCCGCCAGCGTGACCAGGGTGCGTCCCTCCGCGACTCCTTGCGTCATCGGTTTCTCCACGAGCACGTCGATGCCCTGCTGGAGAAACTCCGCCGCAATCGGAAAGTGCAGATGCGTCGGTACGACGAGGCTGATGCAGTCGACGCGGCCGAAGAGGCGGCGATAGTCAGTCTCGAATTCCGTCTGGCAGCGCACCGCGACTTCGCCGGCGCGCGCGAGGTTGGCGTCGGCGACCGCGACCAGGGCGACGCCCTCCAAACCGGCGTACTTCTCGGCATGGAAGCTGCCGAGGTAACCGACGCCGACGACACCTGCACGCACGACGTCGCTCATGTCTCGACCCCGATCACCGTCAGGCCAGCGGCCGCCGCGTCGCGCAAGAGATCTTCCTTGTCGAGCAGCAGCGTCTTGCCGGCTTCCAGCGCCAGCACGGCAATCCCTGCGGCGACGCACGATTGCACCGTCTGCGGGCCGACGGCCGGAACGTCGAAGCGCAGATCCTGTTGCGGCTTGCTCACCTTCACCACCACGGCGCCGGGCCGGCCACTGCGGCGGATGGTGGCGTCCGTACCTTCGATGGCTTCGACGGCGAGAACGATGCGCGTCTTGATCACCACCGTCTGGCCAATATCCCAACGCCCGATCGCTTTGGCCACCTCGAAGCCGTAGCGTACGTCTTGCTCGTGGGCGCTGTCGAGTGGCGTTCCGGTCAACAGCCCCACGGGTGTCAACAGGCTCGACAGGAACAGCGTCGATTCGACGACGTGCAGGCCTTCGCTCTCGAGCTCGTCCGCCAGGCCGCGCAGCAGCGTGTCGTCGCCGAGGGTTTGCAGCCGACCCAGAAAGCGCATGCCGCGCTCGTCCGGCGCGAAGTGTTCGAGCAGCGTCTCCTTGCGGATGCCACCGGCCATGACCACGCGGTCGATGCCGGCGCGGCGAAACGTTTCAATGATTCGGCCGAGCTCGCCGACGCGGATCCAGGTGATGTCCTGCACTTCATGCTGCAGCTCGGGAAGGGTCTCACCTTGATGAGCGACCGCGATCACTTCGACCCCCTGGGCCCGCGCCGTGCGCGCGAAGGCCAGGGGAAAACGGCCGTTGCCGGCGATCAGGCCGATGCGTGGCATCGAGGCAGTTGAAAAGCTGGGGAGTCGAACAGTCGAGGAGTCGAAACGTCGAAGGGTCGGACGGTTAAAAGTTCACTGGGCCGTCGGGGCGCCCAGCAGTCTTTTGGCTTTTCGACTTCTCGACTCTTGACCACACAAGCGTTTGACATCACCGACACACCCCGCGTTCCGACGATTCGACGAATTTCACGAAGCGCTCGACCTCGGCGCAGTCGCTGAGCTCGGCGCGAATTCGCGCGGCGGCTTCGGTGACGGTCAGCTTGGCGTTGAACATCAGGCGATAGGCGCGCTTGATCTTGCTCAGCGTGTCGCTGGAGAAGCCGCGGCGCTTGATGCCGACGGTGTTCAAGCCGTGCAATGTGGCACGATCGCCGGTGGCATTGCAGAAAGGCGGGACGTCTTGCGACACCATCGAGCCGGCGCCGGTGATCGCCGATTCGCCGACGCGCCCGAACTGATGGATGGCGCTCAGGGCGCCGAGGACGACGTAGTCTTCGAGCGTGACGTGTCCGGCCAGCTGTGCGCCGTTGGCGATGATGTTGTGATTGCCGACTTGGCAGTCGTGCGCCACGTGCGTGTAGTTCATCAGCAGGTTGGCATTGCCGACGCGCGTGATCATGCCGCCGCCGGCGGTGCCGGGGT
>JACQEN010000169.1 GCA_016200585.1 Deltaproteobacteria bacterium | reverse complement strand
GTTGACCGTGACGCCGTACTTCCCGAGGTCACGCGCCGCCACTTTGGTGAGGCCGCTGATGGCTGCCTTTGCCGAGCCGTAGTTGGCTTGCCCGGGATTGCCGAACAGGCCGGAACCGGACGTGAAGGTAATGATGCGACCCGAATGCTGCTCGCGCATCAGCGGGGCGGCATGGCGCAGGCAGTTGAATGTGCCTTTGAGATGGACGGCAACAACGCTGTCGAAGTCGTCTTCGCTCATGTTGAAGATCATGCGGTCGCGCAAGATGCCGGCGCAGGTTACCAGCACATCGATGCGGCCGAATTGCTTCACCGCCGTGTTGATGATGTTCGCGGCGCCGTCCCAGCTGGCAACCGAATCGCCGTTGGCAACCGCGCTGCCGCCGGATTTCTTGATTTCGCCTACGACCTCGGCCGCCGGACCGGTGGTCGGCTCCTGGCCGTGGATATCGACGCCGTAGTCGTTGACGACGACCTTGGCCCCCGCGGCTGCCAGCGCCAACGCTACACCACGACCGATACCGCGGCCGGCGCCGGTGACCACCGCCACTTTTCCGTCCAACATTCCACTCACTTTGGTTTACTCCTTACGAGGAAGATCGGCGCGGACTGTACGCGACGGTCGTTTGGCGAGTCAAGGTAGAGACGTCGAATTGGAGGCGGATGACGCAGAACCGGAGGTGCCTGTCCTTCCATTTGACGACGATTGCCCGCGTCCGGTACCTTGTACGGCGTGGCGGTGCGAGGGGATAGGGTCGTGTGGCTAGCCGAGCTGTCGATCGCTGCCTTTGCTTGGCTGCTGCTGGGGAGTACGCCGACGCGGGCGGCGACGATCGTCGTCGATACGTTGGTGGACACTGCCGACGCGCCGTTCAACGCCGACGGCTTCTGTGGTGCGGGAACCGTCGCCGACTTGCCCGGTGCCGATGGGCGCATCTCGCTGCGTGAGGCCATCATTGCCGCCAACAACTCGACCGCCCCGAATACCATCGTCTTTGCCGACTCCTTGCGCGGCGGTACGATTCACATCGCCTTTGACGATTTGGATGCCGACCACGCGCCGGACATGCTGCCCGTGCTCTGCGGTGGCGGCACGATCATCAACGGCGATGTCGACCAGGACGGTATTTCCGACATCACCCTCGACGGCAGCGCGTTGACCGGCCAGGCGACGGGCTTGCTGCTGGCATCCAGCAATAACGAAGTTCGCAGTCTGATCATTCAAGACGTGCCTTTCGCCGGAATCGGTGTGTTGCATGTCGCCGCACAATCGTCCCTACCCAGGATTTCAGGCAATCGCGTTGCCGGAAATACGATCCGCGGCAGCATGTATGGAATCTTCGTCATTGCCGGTAGCAACGCGCCGATGAGCGCCGGAAGTATCGACGGTACCGTGATCGACGACAACGTCGTCGACAGTACCAGTCAGTATGATGCTGTGTTCGTGTCGACGGCGCCGGTTCAAGGTTCGGCGATCTCACACACGGCGATCACCAACAACCATCTGAGCGGCGCTCAGCGCCACGGCATCTACGTTCTGGCGAGCTACGCTACCGACGGTGCAACCACGTCGATCAGCGACACCAACATCGACAACAACGAGGTCTTCCAGAATGGCATTCAAGGGATCTCCGCCTCGTCGTACGCCGGGCGCGCCCATACGATCAGCGGCCTGACGATCGACGCGAACGACATCTACGAAAACGGTTCCGTCGGTGTCGGTCTCGCTGCCGGTGTCTGTGCGGCGACGGACTGCGTCCTCGAGGCAACCGTCTCGGGCAATACCGTGAGGGACAACGGTCAACAGGATCGCGGACCCGGGATGATCTTTCTCGGCGGGTCCAACTACGACTGCCCCGCTGCTTCATCGTCGCTGAAGGAGAACAATCGTCTGACGGTAAGCGCCGACCGTAACATGCTCACCGGCAACGCCGGCGGGCATATCGTTGTCATCGGTGGCTACGTCGGTGCGAGCGGCAACAGTGCAGCGGTGACGCTGGCGCAAAACAACGTCGGCAGCGGCTTGATCGGTATCGCCGTACTCGGCGGTATGGGGTCGGTGAATGATCAGACAGCGCCCGCCAACGCCAATTCTGTACGCGCCGCGCTGTCCGGCAACATCGTTAACATGGCATTGGGCGGAATCCTCTTCGCGGGTGGCAGCTCCGGTCCGGCGAGCGACAATCGTCTCGACCTTGCCGTCGAGAACAACTCCGCTTGCGGCAGCACCACCAGCGATCTCAGCTGCGTCGGTGGTTTTCCCGGGTTGATCGGGTTTGCGGCGAATCGCGGTACCGGCAACTCCGTCAACGGATTGATTCGCGGCAATGAGGCGACAACGATCCTTGCGGCCAACGGGGTGCCGGGCAACTCTTGCAACGCCGAGCTGATCGACAATCGAGCTTGCGGTGCGCCGACGCCGACCCCGACGGCCATGATGGAAAGATGCATCGGCGACTGCGACGCCAGCGGCGACGTGACCATCGACGAGCTCATCGTCATGGTGAACATCGCGCTCGACACGCTGCCGTTGGGCCGCTGCATTGCCGGTGACGGCAATCACGACGGCACGGTCACTATCGACGAAATCATCGCCGCCGCAAATCGCGCCGCGGGCAGTTGCTGAGGGGCCGGCTTCGGGCGAGCGAGTTTGCCGGCGCCGTCAGCCGCAAAGAACGGCTGCCGCGGCGGCCGGGTCGGGGGCTTCCAGCAAGGCTCGAATTACCGCGACGCGGCTACAGCCGTGTCGCCGAACCTGGCGAATGTTGCCGGTGTCGATTCCACCGATGGCTACGACCGGCACCGCCAACGTCGTGCAGACGGAGCTTAGAGCATCGAGGCCCAGAGGCGTTCCCAGATCACGCTTCGAAGGCGTGTCGAAGATCGGTCCGAAGACGACGAAGTCCGCCCCGCTCTCGGCTGCCGCACGCGCTTCATCGACGCTGTGCGTCGAGCAGCCAATCCAGGCACCGGCTCCGAGCAGGCGCCGCGCGTCGCGCGGATCGAATGATTGCGCCGGCAGGTGAACCCCGCCGGCGCCTACCGCAAGTGCGACGTCGATGCGGTCGTTGACCAGCAGCCGGGCACCGTGACGTTTGCACAGCTCGTTCAAGGCGCGCGCCAGATCGCAGAGCTCACGTGTGCTGAGATCCTTCTCGCGCAACTGTACGGCGTCGACCCCTCCCTGCAGCGCTTGCGCCACCACGTCGAGAAGATCGCGTCCGGCGGTGCTACGACGATCGGTGACGAGGTACAGGCGCGGTGCCGCGGGTGGCTTCGGCGGGCGGCTCATCAACGCGCGATGAGCCCATCGAGCGGACTCGAGGCGGTTGCGTACAACTTGCGCGGAATGCGTCCAGCCAGGAAGGCTTTCCGCCCGGCTTCGACGCCCAGACGCATCGCTTCCGCCATCAGCAGGGGATCCTTCGCCGACGCAATCGCGGTGTTCATCAGCACCGCGTCACAGCCCAGCTCCATGGCCACGGCCGCGTCCGATGCGGTGCCGACCCCCGCGTCGACAATGACCGGCACTTTGCTGTGCTCGAGAATGATCATGATGTTGAACGGATTGCGAATGCCTAGGCCGGAGCCGATCGGCGCCGCCAACGGCATGACGGCGGCACAACCGATCTCTTCGAGCTTCTTGGCAGCGATCGGGTCGTCGTTGATGTACGGCAGAACGTCGAACCCTTCGCGCACCAGGACCGTTGCCGCTTCGATGGTCGCTGGGACATCAGGAAACAGGGTCTTCTGATCGCCGATGACCTCCAGCTTGACCAGCGTGCCGACGCCGGCTTCGCGCGCCAGACGCGCTGTGCGAATCGCCTCGTCGGCGGTGTAGCAGCCAGCGGTATTCGGCAAGATCGTGAAGCGCTCGGGGCTGAGGTAGTCGAGCAGGTTCTCCTTGTTGGCGTCGGTGATGTTGACGCGCCGCACCGCGACGGTAACGATCTGTGCTCCCGAGGCTTCGACCGCGCGGCGGGTTTCTTCGAAGTCGCGATACTTGCCGGTGCCGACAATCAATCGCGACGTGTACTTCTTGCCTGCCAACTCGAACGTATCCAACATTTCTCCAACCTGGGCTCTACATGAGGCTGCAGTCACCCGCCGCCGACGAAGGTGACGATTTCCAATGCATCGTCCGCCGCGAGCTGACGTTGCTCGTACGCTTCGCGCGCAACAATCTGCTGATTCAATTCCACCGCAATGCGTCGGCGGTTGAGGCCGAGCGCGACCACCAGGTCGGCGACTGAAATTCCATCTTGAACGATTTGCTCTTCGCCGTTGATCACGACGCGCATGGCAAGACTGATAGTCGCGCAACCCTGCCTTTACAACCTGGGGGTCAGTTGGTAAGAGCGCAAAATTCGCTTCGGCACATGATCTCCCCAAGAATTGGACGTCCCACCTACGCAGCCATCGATGAGGCCGTCGGAGAGACGGTGATTTCAATGAACGAGGTCGGCAGTTGGCAGGACAGGGTGAGCGACGAGGTGTTGACGCGACTGGGCCGGCGCATTCCGAGGTTGCCGGCGGAAGAGGTCTGAACGTAGCGGGCGGCTGATGAGGAGGGGATTTCGATCATGGCGAAGATCACGCGAGCATTGGTGAGCGTTAGCGACAAGACGGGTCTTGTCGATTTCGTCAAACGATTGCACGAGCTCGGGGTGGAGATCCTGTCGACGGGAGGCACATCGAAGCTCCTCGCCGATGCCGGCGTGCCGGTCGTCGCGGTCAGCGATTACACCGGCTCGCCGGAGATCCTCGACGGGCGCGTCAAGACGTTGCATCCGAAAATCCATGGTGGCCTGCTCGGCCGGCGTGACGATCCCAAACACCGCGAGCAGATGAGCGCCAACAAGATTCAACCCATCGATATGGTCGTGGTGAATCTCTATCCCTTCGAGGCGACCGTGGCGAAGGCGGATTGCACGTTCGAAGATGCGATCGAGAACATCGATATCGGCGGACCGTCCATGGTCCGTTCGGCGGCGAAGAACCACCACGACGTCACGGTGGTCGTCGATCCCGCGGACTACACCGCCATCCTCGACGAGATGGGTCGCAGCGGCGGCTGCATCTCGGTAGCGACAAACACGCGCCTGGCGCGCAAGGCGTTCCAGACGACGGCGCGCTACGACGGCGCGATCGCCGACCATCTGGGCGGTCTCGACGATCAGCATCACAAGCTGGCGTTCGGCGAAACGGTGCACATCGCGCTGCACAAGGCTCAGGATTTGCGATACGGTGAAAACCCGCATCAACAGGGCGCACTCTATGGAGAGTTCTTTCGCGCCGTTCAACAGCTGCACGGCAAGGAGCTGTCGTACAACAACATCGTCGACATCAACGCCGCTCTCTACCTGATGTTGGAGTTCATCGATGACCCGCAGCATTGTGTCGCGATTCTCAAGCACAACACGCCGTGCGGTGCGGGTCTCGGAAAGAGTGGCCTCGAAGCCTACCGGCGAGCCTTCGCTACCGACCCTGATTCGCCGTTTGGCGGAATTCTGATCGCCAACAAACGCTGGGACCTCGATTTGGCGCGTGAAGTCGATGAGATCTTCACCGAAGTGTTGATCGCTCCGGAGTTTGCTCCCGAGGCGTTGGAGTTTCTGCAGAAGAAAAAGAACCGCCGATTGATGACGTGGAATCCCGCCGCGATGCGTGCTGGCGGACGTGAAGTGCGCGGCGTGTTCGGCGGGCTGCTGGTGCAGGATGGTGACCGTGCGATGGAAGATCCGCGTGCCGCCAAGGTCGTTACCAAGCGTCAGCCGACGAGTGTCGAGCTGGCCGGCCTGGCCTTCGGTCTCAAGGTTGTGAAACACGTGAAGTCGAATGCCATCGTGTTTTGCAACGATCAGGGAACTCTCGCGGTTGGTGGCGGTGCCACCTCGCGGGTCGACCCGGTGCATGCCGCGCGTGCCAAGGCGGCCCGGGTTGGCATCGATCTCAAGGGGTCGGTTCTGGCCAGCGATGCTTTCTTTCCGTTCCCCGACGGAGTCGAGGAAGCAGCGAAGGCAGGTATCACCGCCGTCGTACAGCCTGGCGGCAGTGTGCGCGACGACGATGTCATTGCCGCGGCCGACCAGCTCAACCTGGCGATGGTATTCACCGGCGTGCGGCACTTCCGGCACTGAGCTACTCTGGTTTCTCTGAAACGATTCCTTTACGCCTTTACGAGAGTGATTCTTCCCGATTGAGTTGATTGCATGAAGGTTCTGGTCATCGGTAGCGGCGGCCGCGAACACGCGTTGGTTTGGAAAATCCGCCAGTCGCCGCGGGTCAGCCACGTACTCTGTGCGCCGGGAAACGCCGGCATTGGCGAGCTTGCGGATCTGGTGTCGATCGCCCCCGACGACATTGCAGCGCTGGCACGGTTTGCGCGCGATGAGCAAGTCGACCTGACGGTCGTCGGTCCCGAGCTGCCGTTGACCATGGGCATCGTCGACGAGTTTCAACGCCAGGATTTGCGCATCTTCGGCCCGTCACGCGACGGGGCGCAGCTGGAAGGGAGCAAGGCGTTTACCAAGGATCTGTTGCGGCGCCACGAAATCCCTACCGGGTTCTTCAGCACGTTCACCGACGCCGACGAAGCCAAGCGCTACATCAGCGAGGTTGGTCCACCGATCGTCGTCAAAGCCGACGGTCTGGCTGCCGGCAAAGGCGTGCTGATCTGTACCGAGGTCAAGGAGGCGCATCAGGCGGTCGATGAGATCATGGTCTCGCGCTTGTTCGGTGATGCGGGGCAGCGCGTCGTCATCGAAGAGTTTCTCGAAGGCGAGGAGGTTTCGTTTATCGCGTTGACCGATGGCCGGACGGTTGTGCCACTGGCCTCATCGCAGGACCACAAACGCGCCTTCGACGGCGACAGCGGACCCAACACCGGAGGCATGGGGGCCTACTCTCCCGCTCCGGCGATGACGGCGGAGCTCCACGATCAAGTCATGCGCAAGATCATGCAACCGGTGGTCGACGCGTTACGTGCCGCGAAGATCGACTACCGCGGCGTGTTGTACGCCGGCTTGATGATGACCGAAGCCGGACCGAAGGTTCTGGAGTTCAACTCGCGCTTCGGTGACCCCGAGTGCCAGCCTCTGATGATGCGCTTGCGCAGCGACGTCGTCGAGCTGATGGAAGCTTGTATCGACGGGCGGCTCGACCAGGTGCGCGTCGATTGGGACCCACGTGCGGCGGCGTGCGTCGTGCTGGCGGCGGCCGGCTATCCCGGGAACTACGAAAAGGGCAAGGTGATCCGCGGCCTCGACGGCCTGCGGCAGTGGACGACCGGCTTCGTGTTTCACGCCGGTACGGCGCAACGCGGCGGGCAGGTGGTGACCAACGGTGGGCGCGTGCTCGGGGTCACGGCGCTCGGAACGACGGTCGATGATGCCGTAGCCGAAGCCTACCGCGGCGTTGCCAAGATCCAATGGGACGGCATGCACTTTCGCAGCGACATCGGCCACCGCGCGATCGCGCACGGGTCATAGGGACGCGCACCGCACCAAACACTGTGATGGATGGTTTCCCACGAGATGTCGGGCGCCGCGACGAGACAGGCCGCAGCGAGCTCTTGGACGACGCCGCACCGGAGGTCGGCAGCGCCGCCCGCATCCTCGCCGCCGGTGGCATCGTTGTTTATCCAACGGAGACTCTCTACGGCCTCGGAGCCGATGCGTTGAACCTCCAGGCTCTGGAGCGTTTGGTGCGGCTCAAAGGCCGTGAGCCTGGAAAGCCGATCTCGGTGTTGGTGAGCGATACCACGATGCTGTCGTTGCTCGTGGCCGACATCCCGCCGCTGGCTCGCCGACTGATGCAGCGCTTCTGGCCCGGTCCTCTGACGATCGTCTTTGCCGCGTCGGCGTCGGTTCCCGAGGCTCTCAGCGGCGGAAGCGGCGGGATCGGCGTACGTGTTTCGAGCCATCCGGTGGCGACGGCGTTGGTTCGTGCTCTCGGCAAGCCCCTGACCACACCGAGCGCCAATCCGGCCGGACAACCGCCGCCGGTGACGATCGCCGAGGCGCGTGGCTATTTTGGGAAGGGCGTGGACGAGTACTTGGATGGCGGCCGTCTGCCGGGCGAGCCCGCATCGACGGTGGTCGACGTGCGCCAAGGATTGCGTGTCGTACGAGAAGGAGCGGTGCCAGCGTCCCTGCTGTCGTAAAGCGGGAGCGGGAATGCGGAGAAGATCTAAGGACGAAAGAGGAGGGTTCGAAGGACGGGAGAACTTTAGTTCTTCTGCTGCCGCCTTTTTCATCGAAAGATCAGAGGGAGAGTGAGCAAGCCATGGTGATGATCCGGCCGTTTCGGCCGCTACGATACAATCCGGTACTGGTGCCGCACCTCGAATCGGTGGTGGCTCCGCCCTATGACGTCATCAGCGACGCCAAACGCGACGCGCTGTACGATCGCAATCGGTACAACGTCGTGCGGCTGATTCTCAACCGCGACGCCGATCGCTACGCGGCGGCGGCGCAGGTTCTGGCGACCTGGCGCGAAGAGCGTCTGTTGGTGCAGGAGAGTCAGCCGTCGCTCGCCTACTATGTCGAAAACTTCCAATTGCCCGATGGTTCATCGTACGAGCGCTCGGGCATTCTTGGTGCCGTACGGCTGGAGTCGTTCAGCGGCGGCAATATCCGGCCGCACGAGAAGACGTTTCCGAGCCACAAGGCCGACCGCATGAAGTTGCTGCGTGCCTGCCGAGCCAACCTCAGTGCGATCTTCGGGATGTATCCCGGGCGAGATACGGCGCTCGATGCGGCTCGGGCGGTTGCGGCGCGCCGCAAGCCCGATATGGATTTGACTGACGATGCCGGCGAGCGGCACCGTGTCTGGCTGCTCAGCGACGCGCGTTCGATCGCCTCGATCACCGAAGCTCTAGCCGATGCAGAGGTGGTCATTGCCGATGGTCACCATCGTTACGAGACGGCGTTGGCCTATCGTGACGAGCGTTGCGCCGCGGGGGAAACCGATCCGGAAGCGCCGCACAACTTCATCCTCATGTACCTGACCAGCATGAACGATCCGGGGCTGGTGATCCTGCCGACCCATCGCGTGCTGCGCGGGGTTGCCGGGGTGGACGCGACGCGCATCGGAGAGCTGTTGCGCCGCCACTTCCGTCTGCAGGAATTTCCGCGTAGCGAGAGCGAAGCGTTTCTCGATGCGCTGCATGCCGCCCCGGCGCACGGCAGCTTGGGTGTGGCGCTCTCGACCAGCGACCATCTCATCGTTGCGACGATTCTCGATCCGGCGGTCGCCGACCGCTACGCCAGCGATCTGGCGCCCGAAGTGCGGGGCCTCGACGTCGCCGTGCTCGACACCGTCGTGCTGCGCGGCCTGCTCAACATCGATGCGGTTGCGGAAGCGCAGCAGGGACGACTGACCTACACGCACGACGACCGAGAGGCGTTGCGGGAGCTCGACGCCGGAGCGGACGCGGTCTTTTTCATGAAGCCGCCGCGCATGGCGGACCTGCTGGCCGTGTCGGCCGCGGGCGGGGTGATGCCGCAAAAGTCGACGTACTTCTTCCCCAAGCTACTGACGGGTTTGGTATTCCACGTGCTCGACTAGAAGCGCGGCTCGATGGGATACAGCAGGGGCGAGCTAACGTCCCTGGCGCTTCTGCTCGCTGGCGCGCTCTGCTTGCAAGCGTTCCAACTCGACGGTGCTGTGGTCGGCGAACTTCATCGCCGCCGCGATCGCCGTGTGCCCGGCTTTTTCGGCGATCAGCTTGTGCATTTGCTGGCAGACACGGCGGTACGACGGATGGCCCTGCGGCGCTGTGCGTAGCTCGATCATGTGCATCGCTTCGCGGGCATTCATCTCGATGTAGAAGCGCACGCGGTAGGCCATACTGATGACGTACGGAGCCACCTCGGTCAGACCGGCACGCACCAACGCCCCATACAGCTCGGTCGAGTACTGCATGACACTTTGCCAATGCTTGAGCGCTCCGGCCTCTTCAATCGCTTCGGCAACGCCGTAGCCGTAGTCGGGCCGCAGCGGTTGCCACTCGAGGGTCAGCAGCCGGTGCCGTTGCAGGTCGCGGAACGCGCCATAGTCCGTCAGCACGTCGAAACGGTAGACGGTGCGTTCAAAAGCGCGGCCCGGCTTGTGGCGGCGGTTCTGCCGGTCGCCGACATAGGCACGCAGAACTTCGGCACGCTGCTCGGGCGTCAGGCGACGGGCGATCTCTTGCAGCTGGTCGTCCGGGAGCTGCGATGCGGCATAGAGTGCCGCGGCGACGACTTTGATCTCTCCCTCGGCGTCGAAATCGGTCAAGGTGACCTCGTCGCGACTCTGCGGCTCGACGTCTTTGAGCAGGCGTGCGGCAACGGCTTCGGTCGCCGCGCGTGTCGATTGCAAGTATTCGCTCCAACGGCCGCCGCGCTCGGCACGGTCGACACGTTTCAGGAACGACGGAATCACTTTGCGAAGCTCGCGCAGCATGGCATCGGCGTACTGTCGTACCTCGTTGAGCGGATGGACGCGCATGCGCAGAAGCAAGGCTTCGTAGGCTTGCCCGGTGCCGAAGAGGCCGACGTTCGATTGCGTGGCGGACGGCAGCAGTCCGCGCAGCGTGTCGAGCGCCTTGGCGCGGATGGTTCGTTTGTAGACGCCTTCGGGATCGCGCGGATCACGCGGGAATTTGGCGCGGAAGTATTCCTCCATCGGCTCGATCCAGCGAGCGTAGACCTCGAAAGCATGGTCGAGGACGGCGACGTAGTTGGCGCGCAGAGGATGGGCGTCGAGCTCGGCGGGAACGAGGTAGCGCCACGAGCCGCCGGCGCGATCGTTGTACGGAATGTAACGCGTCGATTGCTCAAGGTAGGCCATGAGCCGGCCCCACTCCAAGACTTTGGTCAGGATGTTGGAGGCGCCTTCGCAGGCGATGTGCGCACCGCCGAGCTGGGCGACGGAATCGTCGCCGTATTCGTCGAAGACGCGCTCGAAGAGCTTGTCGGCACGTTGCAGCCCGACGTCGCCCAATTGCCCGCCTTCCTCCACTTGCTCGAGGAACTCGTCGATGAACAGTCGCCGCAGTGATTTGGGCGAGCGTGAATAGCGAGCGAAGAGCGCACCTTTGACGACTTCCGGTAGATTGCGCAGGGCAAAGACCGGCGCATCGAGATTCGTAAAATAGGGCGCGAGCGCCGCGCGCTCGCTGGGTGAAAAGTTTTCCGGCTGCACCACG
Organism: Deltaproteobacteria bacterium; assembly: GCA_016200585.1. Classification (GTDB taxonomy): domain Bacteria; phylum Desulfobacterota; class Binatia; order HRBIN30; family HRBIN30; genus JACQEN01. The sequence goes on along the minus strand of JACQEN010000169.1, from coordinate 883 downwards.
TCCACATCCCCCAGGTCACCGTTTTTACAACGACGGCCGGAGAAGCGAAAGGGGAACGGTGGTCAGCGAATCAGGGTGAAGGAGCGGGCCGGTTTGGCGCGGATGAGCAGCATTTGCGCCCCACTCGTCGAGTGCGAGTTGCCGAAGCGCGTGCCGCGCGGGATCTGTACCGCATCGCCGGGATTGAGGCGGTAGCGGGTTGCGCCAATCTGCAACGCCAAGTCGCCGGAGGTCAGCAAGAGCACACGATCGCCATCTTTGTCGGCCATCAAATCCGGCGTGTTGGAGTCCGGCTCATGTGAGATGGCCATGATGGCAAAGGTTTGGTTGTCGAAGAGCAAGCCCGCCGCTGTGCCGTCGGCAGCCCCGAGGACACGGCGGTGATGCACGTATTCGCTCACCGGGAGGTCTGCAGGCGAAGGCACCCTAGAGCTTGCCAGCCCAGGATCGACTCGGAACTGCGTCATGCCGTTCCTGTAGAGCACCTTCTATACCAGGCCGCAGGTGGTGGCCTCAGGGCTACCTCTTTTGGAAAATCGGCAGCGATTTGACGGATGCTGACAATGGGACCTTACGCTTTTGTCCAGAATGACGGATTTTGTCAGCTATCGGTGCCTATTTCCAAGCGATCGCCTGTACCTCGGAGTACTCCATCATGCCCCAGCGACCGCCTTCACGCCCGATTCCGCTATCCTTGAAGCCCCCGAACGGAGTGTGGAGGAGGCTTACCGCTCCATTGATGTTGATGGACCCCGTGCGAATCTGTTTGGCGATTTCGAGGGCCTTGGCGGTGTCGGCCGAGTAGATAGAGCCGCCGAGTCCGTAGGTTGACTCGTTGGCGATACGGATTGCCTCGTCGACATCCCCGTAGGGCAGTACCGAC
>JACQEN010000039.1 GCA_016200585.1 Deltaproteobacteria bacterium | reverse complement strand
TAGAGCGCCATCATGATCGCGAAGGCGTTGAAGACTCCGGTCAGATAGTCGGAGATGATGATGCCGGGGCGAACCGGCGGCCGGTCGCGATAACCGGTGATGTAGAGCAATCCGCCGAATCCGATGCCGTTGCGGTCGAGTCCGGGACGGTCGCGATACGGGCCGGTTTGGCCGTACACCGAGGCGCGTGTGAGGATCAGCCCCGGATTGACGGTGCTCAAAACGTCGTAGCCCAGGCCCCATGCCTCGAGCGTTCCGGGTTGGAAGTTCTCGACCACCACATCCGCTACCGCAACCAAACGCTTGAGCAGTGCCTGGCCGCGCGCCTGGCGTAGATCCAGCGTGATCGACTTCTTGCCGCGACCCTCCACCGCCCACCACAACGAGTAGCCGTCGACGAACGGCCCGATGCCGCGCATGAAGTCGCCGCTACCCGGCAGCTCGACTTTGACGACTTCGGCGCCAAAGTCCGCCAGCAGGGTGGCCGCAAACGGCGCGGCGATACGCGTACCGAGATCGAGGATGCGGATGCCGGCCAAGGGCAAAGGCGGCTGGTTCATGATTGTGGCGGTTCATATCCGAGGTTGGGTCGTCGGGCCAAGCCCATGAAACAGGGACGCTTGGTAGCTGCGGCCGGACGAGCGTCACAACCCTTGTGTACTGAGCCATGCTTCAAGGGCGGCGGCGAATGCGGCAAGATCATCGAGTCGGCCGAGCTTCGCGTGTACCAACGCGTAGTCGACTGCAGCGTACTCGTGCACCAGGATATTTCGGAAGCCCGCTACCTGAAGGAGACGTTCGCCGAGCGGCGCCTCGATTACGCTGTGGCGGATGAGTTGTGGGACGATCTCTGCGTATTCGCGGGGACTCTCTTTGAAGTAGCCGCTGAGAATGTGTGCACCCGCATCGAGCAGCGCCTGGACGGTGGTTTGCAGTGCATAGGCCGCCGCCCATTGCTCCTTACGGTCCGCCAAGAAGCGGTCGCGCGGTAACGCTGCCGTGGCCCCGAGAACGCTCAGATACGTGCGCACCAAGGCGAGACGCTCGCGGATGGTGTCGGGGCGAAGGGTCATCGGGCGGCGCGCAGATCCTGGCGCACATAACTGTACACGATGCGCCGCAGCTCGGCCGTCCCGAGATAGCGACGCAGGGCGCTGTCTTCCCAGGCATCGGCTGCCTCGATGTCGCGACAGAAAAACCGATGCCCGGTATCGACGATCGCCATCGATAGCACCGGCGACGCCGCCTCCACGATGACCACGTCACAGCATCGCCCGGCCACCCGGCCGAGCTCGACCGCGAGCCGGGCACGCTCATCGAGCGAAAGCGCCTCGGCTCCGAGGACGGCCACGTCGACGTCTGACAGCGGACCGGCGCTCGCGGTAGCGACTGACCCAAACAACCAAGCGGCCTGCACCATCGGCCACGCCGCAAGCACCCGGGAGAGCACGCCCGCGATCTCATCGACGCTCGCAAGCCCGTGCTCGTGTTGTGCAGCCGTCATCGCTGGAATGTTAGCACTCTACTCCGCGGCCTGGCTACAGAAAGCGCATGTCCCGATCACCATGCCACCATCGCTCTGTGGTCGCGCGGTGAGGCGGGAAATCCCACTCCCGTCAATCCGGCGTATCATGGAGCCACACAGCGGGAGAGCACGAGGGACGCGCCGCTGTACAGTCAGGAGGGCCGGGCAAACCCACGAGCCGTAGGGCGCGGGCGAGTCCGGACTCTGAGCCAGTCAAGTGTTCCGATCTGCGAGGCACTAGAGTAACGTGCATCCGATGCCCGTGGCCCTGATCATAGCTGCAGTGGTTGCCCTCGACCCAGCGGCATGGGTAACGGAGTTCCCGGTGCCGACGGCTGGCAGTGCGCCGCGTGGCATCGCGCGCGGCAGCGACGACAACCTGTGGTTCACGCAGCTGAACAGCAGCAGCTTCGGTCGGATGACGGTGGCCGGCGCTGTCACCGAACACCTCCTGCCGTCGGAGCACAGTGGTCCAATCGGCATTACAACCGGAGCCGACGGCAATCTCTGGGTCGCAGAGTTCGACGGACATCGGATCGCCCGTATCACTCCAAGCGGCGGGATCCATGAATTTGGGCCGACTCATGGCAAGCCGTTTTTCATCGCTTCCGGCGCCGATGGAAATCTGTGGTTCACCGAGCTCGATACCGGCGAAATCGGGCGTATCTCGGTTGCTGGTTCGCTCGCGGAATTTGCACTTCCGACTCGTGATGCGCAGCCCATCGGCATTGCCTTAGGAGCTGACCATAACATCTGGTTCGCCGAGTTCGCTGCCAACCAGATCGGGCGCATCACCCTGGACGGTGTTGTGACGGAGTTCGCTTTGCCTCACGAGGCCAGCGGGCCACGTGCAGTCACTTCGGGCCCAGACTCAAACCTGTGGTTCAGCGAGGAGTTCGGCAATCGTATCGGACGGATGACGCTGGACGGTGAAGTACGTGAATTCGAAGTTCCAACCGCTGATAGCCATCCGCGCAGCATCGTCAGCGGGCCTGACGGCAGTCTGTGGTTCACTGAGTTTGCTGGGGATCAAATTGGACGGATGACGACTTCCGGGGACGTGCTCGAGTTCGCCCTCACTCCCTTTAGTCGTCCGATCGACATCACCGTCGGACCCGACGGAAACTTATGGTTCACCGAAGGTGACGGCAACCGTATCGGGCGTGTGAGCGCGCAGCGGACGACATGTGTCGGCGACTGCGGCGGCACGTCGACCGTGGTCATCAGCGATCTGCTCACTCTGGTGAACATCGTTCTCGGCAACGCTGAACCGTCGGCTTGCCCGGGTGGCATTCCAAGCAGCGCTCCGGTTGACGTTGTGCTTATCCTCCAGGCGGTGGGCAACGCGTTGAACGGTTGCCCTGGCGGGTAATCCCGGTCCACGAGTCACGGTGCCTCGACCCACGGTCCGAGCGCTGCCGGAGCTGCCGCCCTGCGGCCCTGGTAGTCGTCGAACGCTTGTGTTTCAGGATACGGCTTGGTCAATTTCCGAGCTTTAGGGCCTCCCTCTAGGGTCGGACCGAACCCTGGACGCGACACAACGNNNNCCTGTACGCGACACAACGCGCAGGGCCAGGTCGCTCGTGGTTCCTGCCTCGCGGGTTGCAGCCAGGGGACCACCTTCCTAGAATGCCGGCACCGTGGCCCGCTGGTCCAATATGTGGGGTGCAAAAGGGCCGCCTCTGCCCGCCGAAGAAGCGCGCCGTCGACGTCGTGAGGCGTTGATCATTACGGTGACGGCTTTGGTATTCTTGGTCTTCGCGCTGTTCGAGACGCGTCTCGCCGATTTCAGCAACAGCTCGTCGCTCTCCGGCAACGTCACGTTCTTCCTGCTCATCAATTTCAATCTGATTCTGCTGGTCCTGCTCACCTTCCTGGTGACGCGCAATCTCGTCAAGCTGTTCCTCGAACGGCGACGCGGAATCTTCGGATCGCGGCTGCGCACGCGCTTGGTGCTCGCCTTTGTCGGTCTGGCCCTGGCTCCAAGCCTGCTGTTGTTCTTCGTCGCGCAGGGATTCCTGAATGCGGCGTTCAACCGCTGGTTCAACGTGCGAGTGGAAAACTCGTTGCGCGGGTCTCTCGCGGTGTCGCAGAGCTACTACCAGTTTGCGGCCAACAACGCCCTGCATTTCGCTCGCGAGGCCGGCCGCCAAAGCCAGGCCTTGGGGTTGTGGGCGCCGAAGCGCCGCACGGAGCTGCAGCATTTCATCGACGGCAAGCGCGCCGAGATGGCATTGGCGGGCATTGAGATATTTTCGGCCGACCGCTCGAGTCTGGTGCGGGCGCACGATCCGCAATTCAGCTCATTGCCGGCGCAGGAGATCAACGCTGTGGCGGAGTTGATGGGAGGAAATGAGACGACGCGTACGCAGCGCTTTGGGCAAGGCGATCTGGTTCGGGCCGGCGTGCCGGTCCGGGGTGACGATGGTGCTTTGCTCGGCGGCGTGATCGTCGACTACATCGTACCGCGCAATGTCAGCGAGGAGGCGCGCTCCATTGCGCGGGCCTTCCAGGAGTATCGGCAGCTGTCGGGGATGAAACAGCCGATCAAGAATGGCTACGTGCTGTCGCTGGCGCTGATCACGTTGGTGGTGGTTTTCACCGCGACGTGGTTCGGCATCCGCCAAGCGAAGAGCATCACGACGCCGTTGCAGCGGCTGGCCGAAGGGACGCGCGAAGTGGCGCAGGGGAATTGGAAGTATCGCATCGAAGAGAGCGGCGACGAGGAAACCACGGTGCTGGTCGACTCATTCAATCAGATGACGGCCGACCTGCAGCAGATCAACTCCGAGTTGGTCGAGCGCCGCAAATACGTCGAGAGCCTCTTGGCCAATATCACGGCGGGTGTCGTATCCTTGGACGAGACCGGCGCGGTCACGACGTTGAACCCGGCGGCGGAACGTCTGTTGGCCCTGCGCTTCTTGCAGGTCCGCGGGCACCATTGGCGCGAGGCTTTTGCGCGCCCCGACTTGCACAAAGTTGGTGAGGTGGTTGCCGAAATCGTCGGCGACCCGACGCACGAGGTCGAGCGCCAGATGAAGCTTTCTGGCGGCGAGCACATTGCGACGGTCTTGGTGAACGCGACGTCGCTGACCGACGACGCCGGTTCGCCGCGCGGCGTGATGCTGTTTTTCGAGGATGTCACCCACCTGCTGCGCGTGCAGCGGATGGAGGCATGGCGTGAGGTGGCGCGCCGGTTGGCCCACGAGATCAAGAATCCGCTGACCCCGATCCAGTTGTCGGCGCAGCGATTGCAGAAGCGGTATGGTACGCAACTGGCGAAGGGCGATCGCGAGGTATTCGATGAATGCACGACGACGATCGTGCGTCAGGTCGAGGAGCTCAAACATCTGGTGAACGAGTTCTCGAACTTTGCGCGATTGCCGGCTGTCGAATTGGTACCGAGCGATCTCAACGGCGTGGTGGAAGAAGCGTTGGTGCTCTTTCGACAGGCGCATCCGGAGGCTGAGTTCGCTTTTGAACCGGCGGCAGATTTGCCGTCGCTCGAGCTGGATCGCGAGGCGATCAAACGCGCTCTGATCAATTTGTTGGATAACGCGCTGTCGGCGTGTCGTGACACTCCGGAAAGGCCGCATATCGACGTGACGACGTCGTTTCTGCCGGCGCGTGCGACCGTACGCTTGGAAGTCGCCGACAACGGTGCCGGCATGAGTCGCGAAGTGAAGATGCGGCTGTTCGAGCCCTACTTCTCGACCAAGAAGGACGGCACCGGTTTGGGGTTGGCGATTGTCTCATCGATCGTTTCCGATCACCAAGGATATGTGCGAGTCTTCGACAATCTGCCGCGGGGAACGCGCTTCGCGATCGAATTTCCGCTGCGTCAGCGGAGTCAGACGATACGCCTTGCCGCTCGCGCATGAAGAGAGTGTCGACAAACGATGCCCCCCCTTCGACAGGCTCAGTGGCTCAGAGTGAACGGAATTCTTCTTTGAAAATGACTAACCAACCGTACGTGCTGAGCTTGTCGAAGC
>JACQEN010000171.1 GCA_016200585.1 Deltaproteobacteria bacterium | reverse complement strand
TGCTTCGTCGGAATACCTATTCATCGACGGGCGTCCGACCGCACCGATCGTTCTGTGCATCAAGCCGATCCTTCCGGCCGTCAACGCCGGCGTCGTGGAATGCAACGGCGGGCTCGATTTCAGCATCAAGCTGAGCGTCGATCACAACATCGGACAGATCGGGGTCGACGGTTTCGAGGCGCCACAGTGTTTGAGCGCCTGCACGACGCTGAGCTGCGGAAAAATCGAGAGCGCCAATCAGGTGTGTGCCGCCGGACTGATCGGCGAGCAGTGTCGCTCCGACGCCGACTGCAACAGCACCGCAACGTCGACCGACGGAGTCTGCGGCTTGGGTCGGTTGTGTACAGCAGGAAAATACGGAGATCCGTGCAGCACCAATGCCGACTGTGACAACAATCCGGGTGACGGCCGCTGCGCACCGCAGCCCAAGTGTACGGAGGGCACCAAGGGAGCCAGCTGCCGCGCCGACGTCGATTGCGATACGACAGCTGACGCGGCCGACGGCGTGTGTGGCAACCCGGATCCGGAGCCCGGGGTCTGCAACAGCGGCACGGAAGCCGGGCAGGTCGGCGGGGACAGCGGTGCCGGCGCCGTCACGCTCGCACCGGCGGCGGGTCTGACCGGTTTGCCGGTGCAGTTGTCGCTCGAATCGGCGCTACCGTGTGGCGACGAAGGGCAACCGGCGGCATCTCCATTTGCTTTGACCAGCGGCATCGCTCGGACGGTGATCAAGAACTTCAGCAATGCCGACAAAGTCTGCAGTGACGGCTCGATGTGTAAGCAAGACAGTGACTGCGATACGGCCGCCGGCGGCCCCGGCAAGGGCAAGTGCGGTACGACGCTCACCTACGATGCCAAGGGCGAAAATTTCTCCTGTAGCCAATGGACGAAGAGTGATGGTCCGGGTTGCCTGGTGCTCGGCGCACCGACGCTCAACACCAGTCCGATGGGCGGCGACTTGGTCACGGCCTTCAAATTCTGCGGGCATTGAGGGGAAAGTCCAAGAGTCGAGAAGTCGAAGAGTCAAGAAAGTCGAAGGTCACGAGCAAGGCCGGTTTGGCCTCCCCTTCGACTTTTGGGACCTTTTGACTTCTCGACCATTTGACTTTTCTCGACCTGCGACGACGCAACGCCAAGCTGCCGGCGCCATTTCCCGCTCGTTTTTTGGTGAATTGCATGGGTGGCGTCAGTCGTTGATTCAGTGTAATGAGAAGCGCCGCGATGCGGCAACAATCCATGTATCGGCGCGTTTGTACGGGCCTTTTGCCGGCCCTCCTGGTTGCACGATTGGTCTGGGCTCAGGTCGGAGAGGGCCTCGCCGGCGACGCCAACTGCGATCAACAGATCGACAGCGCCGATATCACCGCAGTCGTCAGAGTGCTTTTCGGCACCCCATCGAGTTGCATCACGACGGATGCCAATGAGGACGGGCGAGTTACAGTTGCCGACGTGACCGGTGTGATTCGTGCCTTCGGCTCCCTTGCCCCGACCGCAACGCCTTCCGAAACCACGACCCCTACAGAGTCCACGACGCCGTCCGAGTCGCCAACCGTCACGCTGAGCCCGACCGCCAGCGAAACACCCACAATCTCCGCCACGCCCAGCGAATCTGCGACGCCGACGCTGAGCCTGACACCGACGCTGAGCCTGACACCGACGGTTAGCCGGACGCCGATGCACACCAACACGCCGACGGTGACGGGAACTCCGACCGACAGTCCAACCCCGTTGCCGACGCCTACCGAGACGCTGCCGCCTTCCGCGACGGCGACGACGAGCTCAACACCGACAACCGCCCCTCCGACGCCGACCGCAACTCCAGTGCACACATCGACGCCTTCTTCGAGCCCGAGCACTACCCAAACGGCTTCGAGCACTCCGACGCTCAGTCAGATTGCGTCGCGCTCGGCGACGCCAACCACAACCGGTACCGACAACACCCGTCCGGCTACGCCGTCGCGCACACAAACCCCGAGCCTGACCGCTACATCCTCGGCGACTCAAACACCTTCCGTCAGCCCAACGCCCAGGATGCCAACGCTGACCGCCACCACGACCGCCACCACGACGGCAACCCGTTCACCGAGCTTGAGTCCGTCACCGACGAAGACGTCGACACCACGACCAACAGGGTCGTTCACCATCACCCCGTCGATCACCGCAACGCCGACGACGACGCGCACGGCGAGCGCGACGCTTTCGCCGTCGCCAACCTTTTCGCCGAGCTTCACGCCAAGCTCCTCCCCGTCGACGACACCGACACGCACGGCGACACCGACCCGCACGCTGACCAATACGCCGTCGCCCACCGCAACCGCTTCGCCGTCGGCGACACGCACCAATACGGCAACACGAACGCCTACCAACACGCCAACGATCACGACGACGCCTACGTCGACCCCGACACGCACCGCGACCGCGACATCCACAAAGTCGCGTACCCCGACCTCGACATTCACCTTGACGTTTACCGCAACGCCGTCGCCGACGGTCACGCCGACGCGCACGGCGACCAGCTCACGTACTGCCACCGCCACCGCCAGCGGAACGCGAACGCCAACCGTCACGCCGACACCGACCACGACGCGTACACCGACGGCGACGCCAACCATTACGCTGACGCGTACGCCGTCGTTGACGGCGACGATCACCGCAACGCGGACCGTCACGCGCACGCCAACCATCACGCGTACCCCGACAGCAACACTACCGCCGCTACCCGGGCCGCAGATCACCTACTTCGGTATTACGACAGCCGACAATCACGTGATTGCGCCGGACACGACGGATGCGGACGGCAACCCCGTCTTCACGCGGGCCTTTGGCGCCGGTTTCTTCATCGTTGTCGAGGCCAAGGCCGGGCTCAGCAACAGCTCGCCCGATACGCGGACGTTGTCGAGCATCACCGACCCGACCATCCGGCCCGACGTGCAAATCCTGGCAAATCGCAACCTCGGTAACGGCAGCACTACCATCTGCGACCGCGGTCCGGCACCGGCACTCATCGGTGGCGTGCCGGGGTTCAATCCGCCGGATTTCGACCCGGCGAACCCAGACGACTATCAGAAGGTAACGGACGCATTGAACGATCTAGGCTGCCGTCTGGACGACAACACGGTGGCGCCTTGCTCGCTCAATGACCGTGACGTGCCTCAATACGTCAAGGGCGACACCACGACACAAGTCTGCAGCGCTACCGTCTTCGGGACCGAGCTTGAGCTGCCGGCTGGGGACACGCTGCTCACCGTTCAATGGCGCGATCGCAACGGTAATATCGGCCACCAGGCGCGAATCGTCATTCGGGTCCCGGGTGCGTGAGGGGACGAGTGCAATGGTGGTTGGGGTGGGGCCCGATCTTTCGTTGCCTCGGGACCGCGGCGTCTCACACCCTCAAGGCGCGGAGCTACTGCGGCGATGATCCAGCACTGAGCGGGGCACGCGCCTTGGGCGGCCCGACCTTCTCGGCGTACGTCAGCATGTCGCGCTCGAGATCGCGCACCTGGCGTAGGATCTTGTCACGCAGCTCGGGGTCCTGCTTTTTCTCTTCCGCCAACGTGTAGCGCTTCGACGCCATCATCTTGATCTTGCCTTCGCCTTCATCGGCGAAGTCGGCGGCTTCGAAGGAGATGATACTCTCACCTTCTTCGTTGTTCTGCACGGTGATGGTGGTGATCAAACGTTTCTTCACGGCCTGCTTGGCCGTCGGCACCGGAGTTGGGACGACGGGCCCGAGATCGAGGATGACCGGAGGTGGGCTGATCTTCGTACCAATCACGGCCACGATGCCCAGTGCCATGCTGATCCACGTTGTCCATTGCATCGCCAATCTCCTTCTCTGGCATGGCCGCCAGTACCGCCGCGGTTTCTAACAGCGGGCAACCGGCAGGACAATCTGCCGGTCTGGACAACCAGCGCTCGGGTTTCTGGTTTACGGCGATCCGAAGACGACCGAAATCAACTTGTCGAGATCAGCGACCGACACGCGTCCATCGTAGTTGACATCGGCTTCGGGCGGGATGCTATCGGCGTCGCCGAAGAGCAGCGGAATGAACGCGTCGTAGTCCTGCGAATCGACGATACCGTCTTGATTCACGTCGCCGCCGAGGAACGTCGGTATGGGCGTGATGCTCGGCGTCCGCGTGGACGAAGGGCTGCGCGTCGGGGTTCGAGTGGCGGGAATCGTCGGCGTCGGCGTCTCGGACGGTGTCGGGGTGACCGTCACGGTCGGCGCCGGTGTCAGGGCTCTGCCTTGGTAGAATTGTGCGTAGAGTAGGAGGTTGCGCGCCGGCGGACCGTCCGATTCGAGCCGCCCGTCCCAGCAAAAGCTCACGCTGCTGACAATCACCCGGCCATTGCCGTGGGTGTATTCGATCATGCTCGGCCCGTCGCTGTTTTCGAGAAGGATCTGCGCCTGACCCGGAATGTTGGTGAGGTAGCCTTCATCCGTAGGCAGCCAGGAATCGAACTGGCTGACTTCGAGCTGCTCGCCTCCGAACGCCGTACCGACGAAATAGGAGTGGTCGGGACTGACGATGTCTTCGCTGTTGTGGCGGACGGCGACAAAACCGACTCCCTCGGGAGCGATGTTCATCTGATCGCCGAAGGTACCGGCGACGTTGAGGACGGCCACCCCGCCGAGGCTGACGAAACGTTCGATGAACCTGCCGTTGGCGACGATCTGCTGCAAACCCGCATAGTCGTCACCGTTCAGGCCCGGCGCGATGTAGATCGCCTGGTAGAAGGCAAACATCGCCGCCGGATCGCTGCTCGACAAGTTGGCGATCAGCCGCGTGCCGCTGGCGATGCCCAGGTCGGTGGCGAGATTGAAAGCGCAGTCGGTTTGGTTCGAGCCGTCACCAAAGAGGTAGGAGAGCTTCGGCTTCGGGGTTGGGGTTTGGGTCGGACGTGTCCCGGTAATCGTCGGTGTAAACGTCATCGTACGCGTGCTCGTCACGGTCGCCGTCGGCGGCGTGGGGGGCGTGGCCGTCGGTGTGGCCGTCGCCGTGGGTGTCCGGGTGATCGTTGGTGTTGCCGTCGGGGTGGCGGAAATCGTCGGTGTCCCACTACGTGTCCGCGTCGGCGACGGCCCGGTCGTACCGGTCGCGGTCCAAGTCGAAGTCGCCGTTGAAGTCGGGGTCGCCGTCGGCGTCGGCGTTAGAGTCGGAGTGATCGTCAACGTCGCGGTCGGAACCGGCGTCAGGCTCGCCGTTGGCGTGCGTGTCGCTGTGCGCGTCGGTGTTTCGGTCGGCGTACTGGTGAACGTCGAAGTGCTGGTAAGGGTTCGCGTGACTGTGAGCGTTGGACTGTTCGTCGGCGTCAGGGTTAGCGTCGGGGTGTTGGTCCACGTCTGAGTCGGCGTCGGCGTGCGCGTCGGCGTCAGCGTCGGGGAATCGGTGAACGTCGGCGTCGGCGTGTTGGTAGGCGTTGGCGAAGGGGTTGGTGTGTTGCTCGGTGTTTCACTCGGCGTCGGCGTCAGCGTTGCCGTCGGTGTCAGTGACGGCGTCAGCGTCGGCGTCGAGGTCGGTGTGTTGGAGAACGTCGGTGTGTTGGTCAGCGTTGCCGTGCTGGTCGGCGTTTCGGTTGGCGTCGGCGTCAAGGTCGGCGTGTTGCTCGCTGTCGGCGTCTTTGTCGGTGTCTGCGTCGAAGTCGGCGTCGGGGTGTTGGTTGGGGCCAGCCAGCAGATCTCGACGTAGACACTGGTGGTGCGGACCGAATCATTGAACCCGACTTGATGGCGTACACCGGCTTGGATGTTGTTGATGTCCGCCCAAGTCCAATCGCGAGCAAATGCCGGATTGGTCTTGCCGTAGTTCGTAAAGATGTCGGCGTAGGACGTTGGTGCCGATTGTAACAAGCCGTTGAAAAGCGCCGCTGTACCGGAACGCATTACCGTCGAGGCTTTGCTGAAGTTGGCCGCGTTGAGCGAACGCGTGATGACGTGCACGGTCACCGACTGGATGGGTTCACTGCGCGGAGCGACGTCGGTCATGTTGTAGATGTCCGATTGCGGACCGCGAAGCATGGTGTCCTGATCGAAGTGCACATACGACACGTCGCCGTCGTTGCCGTTCACACACTGCCAGTTCTGCGTACAGTTGAAGGCGTCGTTGGCCGGATCGTCCGCTGCTGCGTTCGGTCCGATCGAGATGCAATTCGCACCCGAAGTCGGGAACGTGATCGGAGTGGCGGTCGGGGTCATGGTGACGGTTGGCGTGAAGGTTACGCAACTCCCGCTCTCGGCGCACTGGGCGTTGAAAATCGGGACGGCGTTCGGTGCGCACAAGCCGCCGACCGGCGGGCCGCAGGTCACGGCATTCTGGCAGCAGTCGCTCGATCCGGGTGTCGGAGTGGCGGTTGGGACCGGTGTTGAAGTCGGGGACGGCGACGGCGTCAGCGTCGGCGTGAACGTCGGAGTCAGCGTAAAGGTCGTCGTCGGAGTCGGCGTGAAGCTGGGAGTCGCCGTTGGCGTAAAGGGGGCACAAATGCCGTTATCCCCTTGGCACGATGCTCCGAAGACCGGAACACTTCCGGGGGCGCACTGGCCATTGGCGGGAGGTCCGCACGAGAAGACCACCCCGCCCGACTGGCAGCAGTCGAGTGCACCTGGGGTATTTGTGCGCGTCGGGGTAAGGCTCGGCGTCGGGGTGCGGGTCGGAGTCGACGAAATAGTCGGAGTCTGAGTGACGGTTGGGGTGCGCGTCGGCGTCCAGGTGCTCGTCGGCGTGGTCGTGAAGGTGAACGTCGGTGTGTTGCTCGGCGTCGGCGTACGGGTGGCGGTGGGTGTGGATGTGGGCGTCGAGGTCGGTGTCGGCGTCGCTGTTGTTGTCGGTGTGTTCGTAGCCGTCGCTGTCCGGGTTGGGGTGGATGTGGGTGTCGCCGTGCTGGTCGATGTCGGTGTGGCGCTTGGCGTCGCCGTGGTTGTCGGTGTGAATGCGGTGCATTGCCCCGAGGTGCCGTTGCACGACGCGCCCTCGACCGGAAAACAACTTGGGTCGAGAAAGCAAAGGTTCGAATCGACGAAACCGCAGGTGAAGTTCGAACCGGTGATGCATTGGCAACAAACCGGCTGAGCGCTCGCCGGACGCGCCGCTGCCGCCATGATCAGCACAGGCGCCAGAAACGTCAGAAGGATTCCCCGGAAGTTGCGCTGCATGACCGTGTTAGCCCGCTGAGATGAGCAGTTGGGAACGACCTGTCGTAGTTGTCCCACGCGTGTGGACCGTTCGTTGACTTGCAGCAGACCCCCTGATACCTAGGCGCGACCTGCTGCGCAAGCTCCTAAACAATGAAAATCGCGTCGGTGAAGGGATTCCACGACGTCCTTCCGGGTGAGAGTGCCCGTTGGACGTGGATCGAGCAGCGCAGCCGTGACCTGCTCGGGCGCTACGGCTATTCCGAGATCCGCCTGCCGATCGTCGAACGCACCGAGCTCTTCAGCCGTTCGATCGGCGACACCACGGATATCGTCGAGAAGGAGATGTACACCTTCGACGACCGTGACGGCTCGTTGCTGACCCTGCGCCCCGAAGGCACGGCGGCGCTGGTCCGTGCCTACGTCGAACACGCCATCGCCCAACGCGAGCCGATCTCCAAGCTCTACTACCTTGGTCCGATGTTTCGGCGCGAGAAACCGCAAAAGGGCCGCCAGCGCCAGTTTCACCAGATCGGTGTCGAGGTCATCGGCCGCGACGATGCGGCGATCGACGCGGAAGTACTGCTGCTGCTGCACGATTTGATGGGCGCCTTGCACATTCGCCAGCCGCGCATCGAGCTCAATTCCCTCGGTTGCTCGAATTGCCGGCCGGCGTACCGCGACGTTCTGCGCGCCTACGGCGAGGCGCGTCGAGCCTCCTTGTGCGAGAACTGTGCGCGCCGTTTGGAGCGCAACCCGCTGCGTCTGCTCGACTGCAAGGTGGCGACCTGCCGCGACGCCACGGCCGACGCGCCGGTGATGCTCGACCACCTCGATTCGGCGTGCAAGCAGCACTTCGACGCGGTGCGGGCCGTTCTCGACCGTGAAACGGTTCCCTACGCGCTCAGTCCCCGCATGGTGCGCGGCCTCGACTACTACTGCCGCACCGCTTTCGAGGTCGTCGCCGAGGGGCTCGGCTCGCAAAACGCCGTCGGCGGCGGCGGACGCTACGACGGCCTGGTCAAGGAGCTCGGCGGCCCCGACGCTCCCGGGATCGGTTTCGCCCTCGGCGTCGAACGCCTGGTGCTCTCCATGGCCGACCATCCCGAAGCCTTGCCGTTGCCGCCGGACATCTTCCTCGCCCCGTTGGGCAGCGCCGCCGAGGCCGAAACCATGCACGCCGCCCATCGTTGGCGTCACGATGGTTTGCGCGTCGAGATGGGCAGCGGCGGACGCAGCCTGAAAAGCCAAATGCGTTTCGCCGACAAGACGGCTGCGCCATTCGTCTTGATCGTCGGCGAAGACGAAGTTGCCGCCGGTGCGGCGACCGTGCGCGACATGCAGGCGAAGAAAGATTTTCCCAAGGCCGTGGCGTTGATCGCCGATGGAACGGCGCTACGACAAGCATTGGCGCAGCTGGCGGCATCGGGCGAGGAGAAGAAAGCAGAGAGCGGCGGTGCGGCGAGTTGACTCGGCACGCGATCCGGCTACGAACCTCGCCCCAAGGTACCATCAGCAAACGAACACAATGGAAAGTCTGAATTGCACTCATGACTGACGAACGCACCCGAAGCATCGATCTCTCAGGCTTAGGCGACTGGAAGCGCAGTGACTACTGTGGCGGCTTGCGCGCCGCTGACAACGGCCGCGAAGTGACCGTCATGGGCTGGGTCAACAGCCGGCGTGACCATGGCGGCTTGATCTTCGTCGATCTGCGTGACCGCAGCGGAATTCTGCAGATCGTCTTCGATCCCGACAGCAGCGGTGCCGCTTTCGCTTTGGCGGAAGCGCTGCGCAGCGAGTTCGTCGTAGCGATTCGCGGGCGCATCGAGAAACGCTCGGCCGAAACCATCAACCCGAACCTGGCAACCGGCGAGATCGAAGTCGTATGCCTCGAAGCCAAGCTGCTGAGCCAGGCACGACCGCTGCCCTTCGCCGTCGACGGTAACACCGAGGTCACCGAGCAGACCCGCTTGAAGTACCGCTTCCTCGACCTGCGCCGTCCCGAGATGCAGGAACGCTTGCTGTTCCGCCACCGCCTGGCCAAGAGCGTGCGCGACTACCTCGACGGCGCCGGCTTCGTCGAAATCGAAACCCCGGTCCTGACCCGCAGCACTCCCGAAGGAGCGCGTGACTACCTGGTGCCGAGCCGGGTTACACCCGGACACTTCTACGCCCTGCCGCAGTCGCCGCAGCTGTTCAAACAGATCCTCATGGTTGCCGGCTTCGATCGCTACTTTCAGATCGTGCGCTGCTTTCGCGACGAGGACCTGCGTGCCGATCGCCAGCCCGAGTTCACGCAAATCGACTTGGAGATGTCGTTCGTCACTCCGGACGACGTGATGGCCGTCACCGAGGGCATGCTGACGGTCGCCTGCGCCCTGCGTGGCATCGAGGTTCCGCAGCCGATTCCGCGTCTGACGTACGACGACGCCATGCGGCGTTTTGGTATCGATCGTCCCGACATGCGCTTCGGGCTCGAGCTCGCTGAAGTTTCCGACGTCGTGCGCAACTGCGAGTTCAAGGTCTTTCGCGAGGCGGTCGCCAAAGGTGGCATCGTCAAGGTTCTGCGCGTTCCCGACGGCGATCGCCTGTCGCGTAAGGATCTCGACAATCTGCCGACGCTGGTCGCACCGTACGGCGCCAAAGGAGTCGCTTGGGTGCGCGTCAACGCCGACGGCTGGCAATCGCCGATCGCCAAGTTCCTCAGCGACAGCGAACGCAAAGGCATCGAATCGGCTTGCGGCGCCGGCGCCGGCGATCTGCTGATGTTCCTGGCCGACAGCCCAAAGGTGGTCAACGACTCGCTGGCCAATCTGCGGCTCAAGATCGGTGACCAGCTCGGCATGATTCCCAGCGACACGTACGCCTTCGTCTGGGTCACCGACTTCCCGCTCTTCGACTACTCGCCGGAAGACAAGCGCTACGTTGCCGTGCATCACCCCTTCACCTCGCCGCGCGATGAGGATCTCGAACGTCTCGAATCGGATCCGGCCAGCATCAAGGCTCTGGCCTATGACGTCGTGCTCAACGGCACGGAGCTCGGCGGCGGCAGTGTTCGTATCCACCGCCCCGATGTCCAGTCGCGCGTCTTTCAGGCTCTCGGCATCGGTGAAGCGGAAGCGCGCAACAAGTTCGGTTTCCTGCTCGACGCGCTGTCGTTCGGCGCCCCACCGCACGGCGGTATCGCCTTCGGGCTCGATCGCCTGGCGATGCTGCTCACCGGCGGAACGTCGATCCGCGATGTCATCGCGTTTCCCAAAACACAGCGCGCGACTTGCTTGATGACCGAAGCACCGAGCCCGGTCGATCCCAAGCAACTACGCGAGCTGGGATTGAAGTTGAGCGAATAGATGAGCATCAAGGCAAAGCGTTTCCTTGCGGGCGAACGTCGCGCTAGAGCGCTGGCTGCGCTCGTCCTTGCCGCCTGCACCGCTAGCGCTTGCGGGTACCTCAATCGCAACGAGCCGCTCGAAGAGGAAGTCGGACTGCTCGCGGTACTGCCGATTCAACGTTCGACGCCGGCAGGGGCACCGGTGGATGGCGAAGGGCTGCGGCTGGCGCGCGGGGCTGAAGACGTGATCACGGCGCAGGTCTACGGCGTCTTGTCGAGCTCGAGCCATTGGCGTTTCGTTCCCGACCTTGCCGCCAACGATGCCATGCGCAAGATCGACGGCAAGAGCGATCTCGCCAATCGCGCCGTGCAGCTTGGCAGAGCCGTCAAAGCCGACGCTGTCGTGTGCGGCGAGGTGTCGAAGTTCGTCGAGCGCGTCGGCACCGAGTACGGCGCCACGGAGCCGGCGTCGGTCAACTTCAAGCTGCAGTTGATTTCGGTGAAAACCGGGACCGTTCTGTGGGAGGAAGAGTTCAACGAGACACAGCAGCCTTTAACGTCGAATCTTCTGAACGCCTGGATGTTCTGGCGCGCCGGGCCGCACTGGTTTGCCGCCGCCGAGCTATCGCATCTCGGCGTCGAGAGCTTGCTGCAGCAGCTCGACCACCGCGTCAATCCAGCCGGTCCCTGGTGGAGCCTGTAAGCCGACGTCCGCCTCGGCGCTTCAAGACCCATCACCCTGACGACAGGGCTCCGGAGAGGTTCTCGAATGTCCTCTGCAAGCCGACCGGCAACCTATCTCTTCTATCGCTCGGAGTATGTCTCCACAGTTCTCGAGGCCGGCGCGCGTCACACCTTCGATATCGGCAAACCAAAGCGCATTCACGATGCCCTGATTGCCGCCGGCGTCGCACGCGCCGGTGATTTCATTGCACCGTCCAGGTTAAGCGACGAGCAACTGCGGCTCGTCCACACGCCGGACTATATCGTCAAGCTGCATCAACCGGAGACCCTGGCGCGCCTTCTCTTCCTGGATCCGGAACACCCGTGGGATCGACACTTGCTCGATCCGTTTCTCTACGCCGGCGGCGGCACGCTGGCCGCGGCGCAGATGGCGTTTCGCAAACGCACCATCTGCGCCAATATCGGCGGCGGTTATCACCACGCACAAGCAGACAAGGCGGAAGGCTTCTGCGCCATCGCCGACGTCGGCATCGCCATCCGCAGCTTGCAACGCGAACGCAAAGTCGAGCGCGTGCTGATCGTCGATCTCGACTATCACCACGGCAACGGCAATGCCGAGATCTTCGCGGCCGACGAAGACGTTTTCACCTTCTCGATGCACGCCGGCAACTGGTGCTGGATCACCAAGCGCAACAACCTCGACGTCGAGCTGCCGTCGCATACCGGCGACGTGCCGTACCTCGCCGCGCTCGAACAACACTTGCCGGCGATCGTCCGCGACTTCGCCCCCGACTTCGCCTTCTACATCGCCGGCAGCGACCCGTTCGTCGAAGACACTCTCGGCGACTTCGACCTCAGCGAGGTGGGAATGTTGCGGCGCGATCAACTGGTCACCGACCTGCTGTGTGCCCAACGCATTCCGATGGTGGTGGTGACCGCCGGCGGCTACGGACCATCGAGTTGGCGCATCCACTTCAATTATTTCCGCTGGCTGCGTTCGCCGGAGACGGCATGACCGACTTCGTTCTCGGGCGTTTCGACGCCGACATGCTGCGCGACTGGTTCAGCGACGCCGGGATCTTCACCGTGCTTGCCGCCAAAGGCTACGGCGATTTCGACCTGCGCATCGAAACGGCCGGCCGTGCTTTGCCGCACGTCGTGCTGGGCGGCTGCAAAGCCGGCGAACGTTTTCTGTTACTCGACGGCTGCGTCGGCGAAGCGACCGTACGCCCTGATTTCTTTGCGCGCCAGGGGTTTGCGATCGACCGCCCCATCGAGCTCGCCGTCGTCCATTGGATGCGCGAGCAGGACCCGACGGCGCGATTCTCCGCGGCGCGGCCGGCGTTGCCGTTGCAGGACCATCCCGGCCTGGGAATCCTCCGGCGCGCCTTCCGGGTCGTCGTGCGCATCGCCGCCGAGCTCGGCAAGGACGGTGTCGTCAGCGTGCCGAAGTTCTTCCACGACGCCGTCATCTTCTACCGCTCGCGCTTCTTCTTGTTCCTCGATCCCGTCGAGCAAGGTCGTTTCGAAGCGCTGATGCGCGACCTCGAATCTCTGCAGATCGGCGACGCATCGATGGCGCTGATCCGCGGCCGCGTGCTCGACGCCGAGGGCGCGCGGATCGATTGGACGCCGGGCTACCAGGTGTTCCCCCTGTCGGCAAAGCTTACCGACTACTTCCACTCGCCCGCCTACGCCGAGCGCGTCGAAACCGAGCTCGGGCGCCGGCAATACTACATCAATCCAGCGTGACTTCCCTTAGATACCTGGCGAGGTCGGCTGGGCTCGGTTGCAGCGGCGTCAGCTTGCCGGCGGCCATCTGTGAAACGCATTTGCCTTCGTTGAGCGTCGACGGCTGCTTCTTCGATGACGCGGGGCGGACCTTGATACGACCGTCGAGGGCGCAGATCGCATCGAGCTCGGTATCGCCCCACCGCACCGTGCCGCGCACCCCGGCCACGGCCGTCGGCGTGGCCACCTCGTAGTCGGTCGGGCCGCCGAAGAATTTGCTGACCGCGAGCTTGAAACGTCCCGCGAGCACCCGCAGGCGGGCTTTGCGGCTGCTGGTGTCGAGATCGAAGGCCTCGAGGGTCACGCGACTGCGTGGTCCGATTGCCAGCACGGAATCATCGGCGAGCAGAAGCTTCACCTTCGACGCTTCGTTCGTTTCGATGGTGTCGCCGACTTGAATCGCCGCGCCGCGCTGTAACGGTTCAGCCTTTCCGGCACGCGACAGCGTCGGCGTGCCGTTGATGTTTGCGACCCAGGCCGGCTCGGCGGCATGGGCAACGGTTGCAACAAGGAAAGTGAAAAGCGCCAGGCTTCGAGAAAGAAATGACCGCACGTCACTTCTCCAAACCCGCCGCCTTGCTGAACGCGGCGCGTAGTTGATCGTAATTCTCGGTGACCGGAAATTGCGGAAAATCGCGGATGACGTTCTCCGGCGGGCAAAACAGGATGCCGTGATCGGCTTCAGCGAGCATCGTCGTATCGTTGTAGGAATCGCCGGCGGCGACGACCTCGAAGTTGAGCAGCTTCAGCGCCATGACGGCTTTGCGTTTGCCGTCGCGGATGCGGATGCGGTAGTCGCTGACGCGGTCGTCGTTGCCGATCACCAGTGAGTTGCAGAATAACGTCGGGTAACCAAGCTGCGCCATCAGGGGCGCGGCGAACTGGTCGAAGGTGTCGGAAAGAATCAGCACCTGGAAGCGCGCCCGCAGCCAGTCGAGAAACTCGCAAGCGTTGTCGAGCGGCCGCATGGTGCCGATGACGCGCTGGATGTCGGCGAGCTTGAGCTTGTGCTCGTCGAGGATCTGCAGACGGCGGCGCATCAGCTTGTCGTAGTCGGGCTCGTCGCGCGTTGTCCGCCGCAACTCGGCGATGCTGGTGCGCTCGGCGACATTGATCCAGATTTCCGGAACCAAAACACCTTCGAGGTCGAGGCAAGCAATCATGCAGAGGCGGTTACTATGATCGGCGCGATGAGTTCAACTGGCGGTCGTTTGGTTTCTGGTTTTTGGTCAGCAAACCTGTTTCGCCAGCTCCGGCAATGCCGGGGTGCACGGCTCCCCGCCGCTGCGTTCGAGAAGCTCGATGAGCGCGTGAATGGTGGCTCCGGCGTCGTTCTCGACCCAAGCGTCCGGCCGCATCGGATTGGCCCACCAGAAGATCCGCAGCAGGTTCCACGGTAGCAGAACATACGATCCCGGCCGGCTGACTTCGACGGTGACGCTGGGTGTGCCGAAGGCATACAACAGGAATGGATCAAGCTGGCCGATAATGGCGGCCGAGCGTTCGTGCACCGGACGGTAGCGTCGCAGCGACTGATGCTCTTGGAACGGGCCTTCGAAGGTGCCAAGGACGTGCCTGGCCTTGGTGCTGTCTGGACCGCGGACTTCCGGAAGGAAGATCACGCCTCCAAAACTGTGAAAGTTGACCGCGGCGCAGAAACGCTGGCGCTTGCACAAACGCGCCAGCGCTAGACATTCCGGCTCGCTCAAGGGATGCGGACCGCGATAGTACGCCGACCCCGGCTTGTCGCGGCCACTGTTCCAGCCGCGCCGTCCCCCCGTCTCTACGAACGGAAAGTTGCGGTTCGGGTCGACACCCTGGGCGGTGAAGCGGGCGCTTCCCAGACGTGTCCAACCGGCGCTGCTCCAGACCCGTGCCGCCCCGTCGGGATTGAGTAACGGGACCACCCACACCTCGGCGCGCTGCAGTAGATCGGTGATGTGTGCTGTTGTGCCGAAGCCGCCGACCAGACGTTGCGCGACGGCGCGGGCAACGTACGCGCCGATGAACTCGATGGCGTGGATGTGCGCGGTTACCAGCAAACACGGCCGCTCGCCCGCCGAGGCCGGTGCCGCGATGCGCAGCGCATGCAGCGGCCGGCCCTCCGTCGACCTGCCGATCACCTCCAACCGGCACAGCGCCGGCGCCTGCTGTGCCAGCTCGACAATCTCCGCATCCGCCACCTCCGGCGCCGGATACGGTCCAAGTGTCCCCTTCACAATCCGATCGGGCTTCACGTTTGTTACCGTCTCATTGTTTTGAGAACACAATGGGCCGCCGTGTCGGCGAACCTAACCCCCTTGCCCCCTTCCCGACGCGGGGGCTTTGCCCGCCACCGCCGACCGAGGTCGGGGGCTCCACAAACGAAGCCGGCCTGCGCCGGCTATTCCGTGGCCCGCGAAGTCGGAGAGGGGAACAAGGGGCGAGGTCAAGGAGGCATTACGTCGAAGCACAACTCGAACTGAGGCATCCACGCGCGTTCTACGCGTCAGTTGATTATCCGCGGCTCGCCGAGCGAGAACGGCGCGATCTCGGCATCGAAGCTTTCGCCGCTGGACGTGACCATTTGGTAGGTCCCTTGCATCGTGCCGACGGGCGTGCGCAGCGGACAAGCCGACGTGTACTCGAACGTCTCACCCGGTTGCAGCACCGGCTGCTCGCCGACGACGCCCGGGCCCTTGACGTGCTCCACATGGCCGTTGGCATCGGTGATGATCCAGTGGCGGCTGATCAACTGTGCTGCTTCCGTTCCTTCGTTGTGGATTTCGACTCGGTAGGCAAAAAACCAATAGTTCTGATCCGGATCCGAACGTTCCGGGACGAAGATCGATTCGACCCGGATGCGGATCTGATTGGTAACAGCTTCAGAGCTGAACACGCCGGCCTCGAGACATTGGGCCACGTCTAGCGAGGCAGGGCCTCGGACCGTAAGTGCGACGGGCGCTCGCCTTCGGCTCGCTCCGGGCTGCCTTCCCAAACGTGACTCATGCGCAACATGTCCTGCCCTTCAAGAAGCCTAGACCGCGTGCGTCCTGTGGTCAAACCAGATCGCTCCGGCTTGCACGCAGCTCGATCTGCCTCAGACCTGGTCGGCGTCGCCGAAGGTGACTTCCTGGGCGCGATTCTCGAAGCGAGTGTACTCGCCCATGAACGTCAGCGGCACGGAATCGACCGGCCCGTTACGCTGTTTGGCGATGATGACTTCGGCGTCGCGTTCGTTGGCGTTCTTATCGTAGACGATCGGCCGATAGAGGAATGCTACCAGGTCGGCGTCTTGCTCGATGGCACCCGACTCGCGCAGATCGGCCATCACCGGCCTTTTCTCGCCGCTGCGTGTTTCCACTTGCCGGTTCAGCTGCGACAGCGCGATCACCGGAACGTGCAGTTCCTTGGCCAATGCTTTGAGCGATCGCGAGATGGTCGATATCTCGTGCTCACGGCTATCGGCGCGGTCGTGGCCGCGCATCAGCTGCAAGTAGTCGATGATGACCAGGCCGAGATTGGCGTCGCGCTCGCGTTTGAGACGGCGGGCTTTGGCACGCAACTCGAGCACGGAAGCACCCGGTGTGTCGTCGATGTAGATCGGTGAATCCGACAGACGGCTGGCCGCCAACACCAGCTTCGGCAGATCGCGCTCGCCGGCAAAGCCGGAGCGCACCTTCGACTGGTCGACGCGCGCTTCCGAGCACAGCATGCGCAAAACGAGTTGCTCCTTGGACATTTCGAGCGAGAAGAGGGCAACACCAACCTTGGCCACCATCGCCGCGTAGCTGGCGATGTTGAGCGCGAAGGCGGTCTTCCCCATGCTGGGACGGCCGGCGATGATGATCAGATCGGACGGTTGTAGCCCGGCCGTCAGACGGTCGAAGTCGACGAAGCCCGACGGTACGCCGGTGACCAGCTCTTTGCGTTCGTAGAGTTGCTCGATCGCTTTGATCGAGTCGACCATGATGTCGCGAATGCGGAAGAAGGTCGGCCGAACTTTACGATCGGAGATCTCGAAGATTTTTTGCTCTGCCTGATCGAGGTACTCTTCGATGTCGGCGCCTGCGTCGTAGCCCTTGGTGGCAATCTCGGTGGCGGTTTCGATGAGCCCACGCATGACCGACTTCTCGCGGACGATTCGGGCGTAATACGGTACGTTGGCCGCCGTCGGTACCTTTTCGGAAAGCTCGGCCAGGAAGGCGGCACCGCCGAT
>JACQEN010000150.1 GCA_016200585.1 Deltaproteobacteria bacterium | reverse complement strand
CCCCGGACACGAACCCTTGTGATGCGAACCCCTGCCAGGCCACGGCGCCGCCGCCGTCGACCCCGCCAGCTCTGTGCTGCGTACCGCATACGACGAGTAACGGCGAGTCGGAGCCGCCAGAGTGCGAAGACTTGACGGCTGACGCATGCACTGCAGTTGGAGGAGCTCCGCCGACCAACGGCAATTGCGACTACAGCACGCCGGTTCCCTGTCCATAACCGATTGCATTTGGCGGCCCCGCTGCGGCGCTTGGCACAGAGCCCAGGCGCCGCAGCGGGTAGAGCATGGGGGAATCCGACGTGCAAAACTCAATTCGGGGCAAATGGCTGTGCTGGTCACTGCGGTTCATTCCGGCCGTGCTCTTGATGCTGTCGTGCGCTGCGGTTCAGGCGACCACGACGACGTTTTTCAATCCGTCGCAGGTCGCGACCCTCGTTTCGTCCGGAATCACTTCCGACACGATCAGCTCCGAAGGATATGTCTTCACGTACACTCTGGACAAATTGTTCACGGGCGGAGTGGGATTGACCGTTCCGATCGGCCGTCCGGTGCTCGTGCCCTGGCCCACCGGAGTAGAAGCGCAGGCCGTGACCACCGGCCCGACGCTGAGCGGCGCAACCATAACCATCACACGGGCCGACGGTACGCCCTTTGACATCGCGGCGTTCACCGCAAAGTTGCTGGCCAACACCGCGGCCACCGGCGCCGCATTTGAGATCATGCCGTCACTCAACGGAAACGATGCCTTCAATAACCCGCTCTATTTCGACGCCACCGGCTATGCCGGAAACAGCTTTCCCTACGGCCCGCCGTCGACGGCGCAGCTTGTTGGTTACGACAAGTATACAATCAGCCTGTTCTGCGACTTTGCGCTGACGGCTCTCACTTTTCAGAGCCCCGGTGCGGCACCCACCTTCACTCAACCCGTGAGCTCCACTGCAACCTCCACCCCAACTCAGAGCTCGGCCAGCACGCCCACTCAGACTGCAACGCCAACCGCCACCAACAGCCAGGCCGCAACCCTCACGCCCACCGCCACAGCCACCGCCACCGACACACCCGTGTTGACGCCCGCCGGGCTCGACCACTTTGCCTGCTACAAGATCAAGGCGTTGCGAGCACCTTCAGGGCAACCGCCGTTCGCCCGTTTCACCCAACGCAAAGGCGATACCCTTGTCGATGCGTTCAGCAGCGGTGCTGTCGCTGATCAACACAAAGTCGACGTAATCGCACCCCTCGATGCTTGTCAGCCGGCAAGCATCAACGCAGGAGACCCGTCGGTGCCGCTGCACCGCGCTCATCTCGAAGCGTACGCCGTGACGTTGAGTAAAACCACCCCGACTCAGCCCAAGTTCACCAAGGGCGTGCACACGGTGCAAAATGAGCTTGGCACGCTCAAGCTGACGACGCTGGGGGCGGCGAGTGTCCTGTTGCCGTCGGCCGAGGCTCTCGGCACCGGCGGCACCCCGCCGTTGGGCAGCACCGACCTCGATCACTTCAAGTGCTACCGCGTCGCTGTCGCCCGAGCAGCGGCCGGACAGCCGCCGTTCCCGAAGTTCACCGCGACGACGATCGCAGTCAACGACCTGTTCGGCGGGTCGGTGCAGATCACGCTGACCAAACCTACGAAACTTTGCTTGCCAGCCGACCTCAACAGCGGCAGCCCGGCCGCTCCTGGGCATGATCAACACCTGGTCTGTTACGCCGCCAAGCGCAGCCCAACCACTCCACCGTTGCCGAAGTTCACGCCGGTGTCGGTGTCGGTGCAGAATGAGTTCGGCAACGAAGTGCTGAGCGCTGCCAAGATCGACCAGGTGTGTATGCCGTCGGTGCGGTTGGACTAGAGTCGCTTACACAAATCAGCGACCCTCGGCCGGAGACTAACGTGCCGGTGGCAGTTTTTCCGCCAAGCGTTTCAGCGCTTCGCGCGAGTGTTCCTCGAGCTCTTGCAGCGCTGCGGCTTGGCGCTGCTGCTCGGGCCGCGAGGCAATGGTCGCGAGAGCGACGCCAAACGCCTGACGTGCTTCCGACGGCCGGCCAGCCGCTTCGAGAATGTCGCCGCGGCGCACCATCCAGGCCTCCCGGTTCACGCCGCCGGCAACCGCCGCATCCACCCGCTGCAGCGCGACATCGAAGCGCTGGTCGGCAACTTCGATATCGATGGCCAAGCGTTGCAGGGCGGGAACCGGTCCGAGACGGGCAATCCCACGATCTAGCCCGATGACCGCGTCGCGGTTGCGCCCCGCCCCGACTTCGGCGCGTGCCCGCTCGATGTAGTGATCCGGTTGCGGATCGCGCAGAAGCTCGATGGCGCGATCAAAGTCGGCGATGGCGTCGACCGACCGCTCGAGCTTGGCGCGAGCTCGTCCGCGGCTCAGCAGCGCCTGCGGCGAATCGGGATGTTTGCCGAGATAGCGATTGAAGTAGGGTAGGGCATCTGGCGTGTTTCCCGACTCGAGCTCCAAGAGGCCGCGCGCGAAGTCGACCTCATCGAGCTGCGGATCACAGGCCGCTGCCTTATCATACGCCGCGCGCGCGTGCGCCCAGTCTTGCCGTGAACGATGTAGATCGCCACGCTTCAGCTCAGCCGCTCCGTCGCAACGCCTCTGCGTCTCGACCTGGTCGAGCTGCGAAAGTTGCTCGTCGACGCTGGGGTGTGCAGCCAGGCGCAGCGGTACCGGCATCGTGCTCGCAAGCAGGATGGGCAGCAGAAGGAGAGAACGGTTTGATGTCGAGAAGAACATTGGATCTAAAGCGAATAGCCTCGCGAGCAATGCCGAGACCACGGCAAGGCTCGGACCAATCCTGAGTGTCGGTGGGGTTGCCTTCCCGAATTCGAGATTCAACCTTGCCCAACCTCAAGCGGAAGTAAAGTTGCCGTAGGCGAAGACTCCCGATGGGGATTCTGCCCCGACCACCTGGGGCAAATGACCAAGGCGACTCAGCAGAGATGTCGTTGGTCTACATCGTCGGCGCCGACGGCGGTTGGCAAAGGGCGTGCAAGGCGTTTGCACTGAGATGAAAGATCCTGCACAGCCGGCGACGCCCGGATGTCGGTGTAAGGGGCCGTCGGTTGAAAATTCCGACTTGCGACAGAAGTGCCAGCTGGTAGAAGGGTGCGTCGTCGCCCGGCGCGGCGCTCTGGCCACAAATTTGAAGCATCGGAAAAACGATTTGGGGGGACTTGCCGTGCTGGCGCTGGCCGCTCTGTTGGCGGCGATTGCGCCTGCCCAGGCGGCGTACACCGAACCGCGTCTGGCGTTGTTGCGCGCGTCGTCCGTACATTCGTCGACGGGCGGGATCAGCGTCCAGCTCGAGGGCAGCTTCAGTTTTCCCGACGTCGTGCAGCTCGACATGCCTCTGCAGATCCTGGTCACTCAGGGGACCCTCGCCGCACGCTTCGACTTGAACGGCAACGTCTTTACAAGTGTGAACGGCGGTCCCGAGCAGGTAACACCGGGGCTCGGCGTCGTACGTGTAGCCGCGCGGCAAATCGTCCTCGCTCTTCCGGCTGGATTCGGGGCAGGGGCAGCGACCGTTCAGGTGGTCGCGACCTACGAGGGCAAGCCGATCTCCAGCAACCGCCTCGGAGTCAGCTTATGAGCAGGTGCGGCAGAGCGCTGAGGCTTCTCCTCGGGCTCGTCCTACTGGGGTCCGTTTGCGTACAGCCACGCGCCGCTGCGGCCGCAAGTGTGGTTTTCGCTGGCGACCCGATCAATCCGAGCTCCGGATTGCCGTACGAAATTCTTCCCGGGGCACCTTTGGTTCTGCCGGGTCCGGATGGTGTTCTGGGCACGGCGGACGATGTTGTCGACACAACGAAGATTGGTGACATCGACATGGTCGTCCGCAGCGGGTCGCCGGCCGCGACCGCGATATTGCCGGGCCCGTCGATTGCCTCCGGCCGCGCCGGCCTACCGGTTGGCGTCGCCGGGTCGACAGTCGCGGCTGGTACTCCGATCCCATTCACAGTCTTTCTTTCCGACGGGCAGGCCGACAGCTCGGCGCCTTCGGGGCACCTGCTTGCCGCTGCCGACATGGACAACATCCCAGTGATCGTTGCTGCCTTTGCCGATTTCGATGGCGATGGGTGGATCGGTCCGACTGACGCCGACGCTGCCGGCGCGCGCGACAACATGCTCGAAGTCCGCGAGCTCGAGCCCGTCGGCCGAGCAGTGGCCTTGTTCAGTGGCGGCGTTGCACGCGGCAGCATGGCGATTCAAGCCGGGTTGCCCGCAAGCCAGGGCGGCTTGGCAGTCGTCCTGTGCGCGCTGTCGCTGACCGGTCCGTTCGATCCCAGCTTTCAGGGCGGCCAGGTGCCGAGCGGTCCAGCGATCACCACCGCCTTGCCGTTTGTACCGCAGCGCGATCTAGCGCGACTGTTGCGCGATCGGCCGACGCTCGTTGGTCCGGGAACGACCGTTCAGAACCTAGTGCAATTTGCTGCTCTGCCGGCTTCGGCTGCTGCGGGCCTGGCGATACCGCTGAATGGCTCGTCGCCCACCGTCGACGTGGCGCTGGCCAACTCGCAAGCGGCAGTCGGAGCAACCTTCGTCGAGATTCACCGAACCCTTCCGGGTGGGGCGCCGTTGCACAGCATTACGCTTGGGCAGCGGACCCCCTCGAGCCAGCGTCACCTGCGGCTCCTGCCTGCCGATCGTTTCGGCAATCCGACCGATCCACCGGCCGACTTCTCGTTGTTGGTTACCGCCGACGCGTCGTTGCGCATCACTCACCCGAAGGGAACCCGCAAGCTGAAGCCGACGCTCATCAAAACGGCGGCGGGTGTCGATGTCGTTTTCGCCGTGCGTTCGGGCGTCGCCGACGGAACCACCGGACGGATCGCGGTCGAACGCAATGGCGGTGTGGTTGCGGTACTGCCGTTCCGTATCGATCAGCGTCTCGGCCAACCGCGCCCCGATGCGCACGTCCCGAGCAAAAAATTCAAATCGATTCAGGCTGCCGTCGATCAGGCAACCGACCGCGACCACAACGGACAGCTGGTCATCGACGTCGATCCCGGCATTTACCGTGAAAACGTAACCCTCAACCGCGCCGTCCTGCTGCGCAGCCGCAGCGCCGACAATACCTTCATCGTCGGCAACGGCACAGCTCCGGCGGTGACGATCAGTAGCCCCAGCGTCACCATGTTCGGGTTTACGACGGTGGGCGGAGCCGCGGGCTTTAGCGTCAGCGGCAGCGGAGCCCAGCTCAGCGACGTGCGCGCCTGGATGAACAACGGCCCGGGTTTGGCGGTGAGCGGTTCGTCCGTCAGCCTGTTGCGAGCCGTTTCGCAACGCAACGGTGGCGATGGGTTGAACGTCAGCGGCGGCACGGCCGACGTCTTCAGTGGCGCCACCCTCGTCGACAACAGTGCCGCCGGTGCAACCATCTTGAGCAGCGCGTCGGGCATGATCGAATCCAGTGCCGTGGCCGACAACGCCACCGGCGGCTTCCTCCTGACCGCGGTCAGCAACGCCGCCATTGCCGACAACACGTTGGTCAACAACATCGGGATCGGCTTGAGCCTCGATACGTGCAGCAGCAACAACATCACCGGCAACGTCGTCGGCTTGAACGACGATGACGGCATCCGCATGGATCGCACCAGCGGCAACCTCATCTCGAAGAACGTCTCCGACACCAACAAAGGCTACGGCATCTTCACCCGCCGCGGTAGCGACGATTTCGATGCGCAGAGCGGTGTACAGACGATGCCTCCGGGCGACAACATCGTCGGCGGCAATCGCAAGGGCGACGTCTTCGTGCGGACGAACTGAGACCGTCGATTCAATCGGGACCTTGGCCCGATCGACTCCGCGCTACGACAACCGCTGCATGCCGAGGTGCAGAGCGAGTGCCGTATCAAGCGCCCGCAGGGTTTCTGTGGTTGCCCGTCCTGCTGGTTTGACGACGCGGCGCCGATCGAGGCGTGCGCCTCTGTCTTTCGTGCGTCCCACCTATGGTTGCACGGCGTGTGTTGGCAGCTCGATTGTGAAGTACGCGCCTTTGCCGGGTTGGCTGGTTGCGCCGATGGTTCCGCCGTGTCGCTCGACGACTTTCTTGGCGACGGCCAAGCCGAAGCCGGTGCCGCTTGATTTCGTCGTGAAGAACAAGCGGAAGACGCGGTCGATCTGTTCCGGCGCGATACCGGGTCCGCTGTCGCAGACCACAAGGCGCAGACGATTACCCGAGTCGATCGGTCTAACGTGCACTGTGATCTTGCCGTCGTTGCCGATGGCATCGATGGCGTTAGACATCAGCGCCAGCAGAACTTCCTCGATTTGCGCCGCATCAATTTCAGCCGAGAGAGAGGGCGGCTCGATGTCGACCACGGCCTCGACACGGTGATCGCTGAGCTGACTGCGCAACGACGTGACGGCGCTCTCGACCAGCGCTTTGATCTCGGTCGGCGACGGGTGCGGCTCAAACGGCTTGGCGAAGTCGAGCAAGGTCTTGATGCGAGCTTCGAGCTTGCCGGTTTCGCTCAGAATGTCGTGCACGCTCTCTTGCATCGGATGGTCGTCGGGAAGATCCATACGCGCCAGCTGCGCTGCCGCTTTGATGCCCGCCAGCGGATTGCGGATGCCGTGCGCTACCGCGGCCGAGAGCTCGCCGATGGCAGCCAGGCGTTCGGCTTCGATGAGTCGCGATTGCGTCGCGCGCAGCTCTTCGTTGGCTTGCTGGAGCGCATGATACGAGCGCGCGTTCTGCACCGCCACGGCTCCTTGATTGGCCAGGGTTCGCAGCAAGCCGATGTCCTCGCGCGAGTACCACGCTCCCGACTGTTTTTCCCCGAGCCCGAGAAAGCCGGAGAGCCGGCTCTCGAAAGCCATCGGTATTACCAAGGCACTGCCGCAGCGCTCGAGATCGTCCTTCAGCGGGTGCTCGCTATCGCCGGTGATAATGCGCTCGGGATCGGCTTCGAGAGCGGCGACCATGGCGCTGCTGCCGTTGAGCTCGGTCGGCGGCGTGCCGCGGTTGCCTGCCAGGGTATGCAGGCGGTAGCGGCTGCCGTCGCGCAGCCACACGGCGCCGAAGTCGACATGCATGGCGCCGGTAATGGTTTGCAGAATGCGGTCGACCACCGCGTCGGTGTCGAGCAAGGTCGCCAGAGCGCGGCTGGCATTGCCGACCGTCTGGCCGTAGTCGTAGCGGTCGCGCGCAAAGAGAAAGTCGACGCCTGCCTGCACACGTTCGCGCAGACGCGGGAAGACCGCAACGATGACCAGCAGGAAAGCCAGCTGGCCGATGCGCCCGCGATGCGGGCTGGCGATGATGTCGAGCAGGCCGAGTCCGCCGAGATAGATCGTCGCGATCAAGACGGTCAGAATCGCCCAAGCGACGGTGCGGCGAACAATGGCGTCGGCTTCGAAGAGGTCGTGCTTGACGATGGCGTAGGAAATCGCAAACGGAAAGAGCACCACCGGCAAAGCCAGAAGGTTGAGCGGGAAGCTCGCGCCGACGACGGAGAACAGGGCTACTCCGATGCCCGGCAGCAGGAATGCCGTGCAACCGCCGACGGCGGCGATCTTGATGCGTTGCTTGGCGGCCATCGGAAGGGTGAAGAATCCGTGCACCAGCGACCCGGTGAGAATCAGTAAGGCCCCGGCAACCGCCAGCGCGTGCAGGCGGTTGAAGTACAGAATGCCAACGAACGAGCGTGGGAAGATGACGTTGGCGACCGCGCCAATGGCGCATCCCAGAGCATAGAGCACAGGAATCAACCAAGCGTGACGCCGTACAACACCGCGCTCCACGGGGAAGGTCAGACCGAGGTGGAGCAGGGCAACCGGGTTGATTGCCTGCAAGAGGAGGCACAGAGGACGGAACCAGGCCGGGCCGACGATGTCGGCGGCGGTGACGAAGTACAGACCCCAGGTGGCCCCGGCGCTGAACATGGCGCGCGCCGCCGGCGCGTCGGGCCGCAGAATGTACACCACCAGGCCGGGTAGGAGCAGGAGCATTCCCAGCGCAAGGTAGTTGCCGAGCGTCCAGAGATATTCGGGAAGGGTCAGCCGCATGGTTCGCACCAACAGAACCAGCGGCGGTGCGGCCGTTTCGGAGGCGAAGGTGTAGGAGATGGCGGTTCCCAACGGGACCGCTTCGGCGAGCCGGTAGACCTCCTCGGCCGATGTTGCCGGCTTGCCGTTGACGGCAACCAGCCGCGCCGCCACCGGTATGCCTGCCTCGTAGCCTGTCCAATCGGTATCTCCGAGCGTCGGCACGAACAGGTTCCCCCAGAGGAAGAAGCCGGGGAACGGGCGATTGATCCAGCTCAAGGAATTGATTGTGCAGACGACTACGATCAAAGCCGCGAGACCGGCAAAGATCCAAGTTCGGTAGGGGACGGCGGGTAGCGTTCGTCGCGGCGGTTGACTCATGAGCGCAACACTCGAGATGCAGCGTTACACATCGACGTATCGCAAACGATTGATGTCGACGCAAAGCCGGTGCAAAGAACACCCATGTTGCGCTCACCGATGCGGCCTGGGGTACGCCTGCTCCTGGCCGCATGCAGTGGCGTGTTCTTCACGCTGCTCTACGATCCGTTCGACGCCACGGCGCTGGCCTGGATCACGATCACACCGTTGCTGCTGGCGCTCGACGACGCCTCGCCGCTCATGGGCGCGGCGCTGGGCTGGGTGACGGGGACGGTCGGTTCGGCCGGCATCACCGCCCACTGGATCTACTGTGCCGCCCGCGACTACTTCGATCTCGCGCCACTCGCGGCTGCCGGCTTCGCGTTCGGCGCGACGCAGATTCTCGGGGCGATTCATGTGGCGCTGTTCGGCTTGGCGGTGACACTGCTCCCGCGCCGGCGCTGGCGTGCCATGGTCGTTGCGGCCCTGTTCGTCGCAACCGAGTATCAGCGGGCGCACTTGCCGTTGGGTGGTCCGTGGACCTTCCTCGGCCAGTCGCAAACGAATCTGATGCTGATGCAGCTCTCCGACTTTACCGGCGTCCAAGGCATGTCCTTCGTCTGCGCCTTGGTCGCAAGCGCTCTGGTGGACATTCGCCGCACACGTGTCCCGCTGGTCGTCGCCGCGCTGTTGCTGACCGTGGTGTGTATCTACGGACAGTGGCGGCTGAGCGGTGCTGCTTCCGTCCCGGATGCGACCTTACGGGTGGCACTGGTGCAAGGGAATCTTCCGAACCATCAACGCGGCCGTCCGGAATTTTTTTCGGCACATCTCGATCAGTACCTTGATCTCAGCCGCTCGGTTCTGACGCCCAGGCCCGATCTCATCGTCTGGCCGGAAAATGCCGTCGGTTTCTTTATCGAAGAGAACCCTCCCTTGCTGCAACGGATCACCGATCTGTTGCAGGAGCCGGGAGCGTCGTTGCTGGCCGGTGCGCCGCGTTCGCTGAGTCAATCGGGGATCGCTTTGATCTACAACTCCGCGTACCTGTTGAGCCGCAACGGTATCGACGGCTTTTACGACAAGCGCCGGCTGCTGCCGTTCGTCGAGCGCATGCCGTTGCGCGGCGTCGATGGCCCCTACGCAATCGGCGGCGCGCCGACGGTCTTTTCGTTGTCGGCGGTCCGCTTCGGCGCGTTGATTTGCTACGAAGCGATCTATCCCGAGCTGGCGCGCGACCTGGTGCAGCGCGGCGCCCGGCTCCTGGTGAACATCTCCAACGACTCGTGGTTCGATGCCGGGGCCGGACCGGTACAGCACTACGCTCTGGCGCGCTTCCGTAGCGTCGAAAACCGCGTCAGCTTGGTGCGCGTCGCCAACAGCGGCGTCAGCGGCGTGATCGACCCGTATGGGCGAGAGATCGCGCACCTTCCCCAAAACGCCGCTGCTTCGATTTCGGTGAACGTACCGCTCGGGTCGGGCGACTCGTTCTACAGTCGCCACGGGGAGTGGTTTGCGCTGCTGTGCATCGTGGCGTCGATTGCCGCGCTGCTTTGGGGAATCTTCGCGCGGCGACGGTCCTGAGCGTTCGCGCCGGGGGCTCGAGTCCTGCGACGCTCAGCCTTCCGCCAGGCCGAACTTCTCCAACCGGTAGCGTAACGTGTCGCGCGAGATGCCGAGCAGGCGAGCCGCGGCGCTTTGATTGCCGTTGGCCATTTCGAGAGCGCGCTCAATCAAGCTGCGTTCGACTGCTTCGAGCGACAGACCGGTTTCGGGAAAATCGATCTGTACGCTCCCTGACGGTGCGGCGATGACCCGTCCGGCATCGGGTGCTTCGACCGCGAGGCCGAGGTCCGCGGCGCCGACCTTGCTCGAATCTGAGAACAGCACGACGCGCTCCATGCAGTTGGCCAGCTCGCGCACGTTGCCGGGCCAGCCGTGATGGCGAATCGCCCTTTCGCCTTCTTCCGTCAGCTCGCGCGGCGGCAGGCCGTAACGCCGACACATGTCTGCGAGCAGCGTGCGCGCCAGATCAACCGCGTCGCCATCGCGTTCGCGCAGCGGTGGAATGCGGATGACCGCGACAGACAGTCGCTGATAGAGATCCTCGCGAAATTCGCCGAGGCGGACTGCCGCTTCGATGTCGCGATTGGTGGCGGCGATGATCTGTACGTCGATGCGTCGGCTGGCGGTGCTGCCGAGTCGCCGCACCGTCTTGTCTTCGATGACTTTGAGAAACTTGGCCTGTAGGGTCAGCGAAACGTGCCCGATTTCGTCGAGAAACAGGGTGCCGCCTTCGGCCGTTTCGAAAAGCCCCGGGCGCGCCGTCTTGGCGTCGGTGAAAGCGCCGCGCTCGTATCCGAAGATTTCCGCTTCGACGAGATTCTCCGGCAGAGCCGTGCAGTTCACTTCGATGAACGGACCGTTGCTGCGTCCACCGCTCGCATACAGCGCCCGCGCCACATGGCCCTTGCCGCTGCCGGTTTCACCGAGCAGCAAGATCGTCGGTGCCGGCGCGCCGGCGCCGCTGGTCATCCGACCGATGCGACTCACCACCGCCCGCAGCCGCTCAGCCGCAGCCGAGACGCCGAGAATGGCGCCGGCCGCGGCGTCGCGTTCGCGATAGTAGGAGAGCTCGCGCCGCTGCCGCGAGCTCTTCAGCGACTCGTTGACTTTGAGCTGGATCTCTTCCAGGTCGAACGGCTTTTGCACGTAGTCGCGGGCGCCGAGCTGCATAGCGCGGACCGCGTCGGCAACCGAGCCATGAGCGGTCATCATGATCACCGGGCATTCTTTGTCGCGGCTCATCAGCCGTTCGAGGAAATCGAGCCCGCTGCCATCGGGCAGACGCAGATCGAGGAGCACCAAATCGACCGGCATCTCACCCAGGATTCGATCACCCTCGGCGAGGTTGCCCGCTACCTGCGTCTCCAGACCGTGGCGACCAAATGCCTTGGCCAAGCTGCGGGCCAAGATCGCCTCGTCTTCGATGATCAAGATGGTCGCCATCGCCTAGTCTTGTACGGGGAGGCGTCGTCGGAGGCAACGCCTGGTTCTTGGGGGCCTTGGCCCAGGCGTACTGGGGCAAGGCCCCCAGGATGCGCTTGGGCTCGAAATTATCCAGTGGCGGCGGGGCTCGGAAGCCGGCGGCATACCCGTTGCTCAACCCCTTGATGACGCGCAATGGCGCGCAAGGAAGGGAGATCCAAATGAAACTCGATACCTCATGGACGACAAAGGGAACCCTGCTGGCACTGGGGCTGGGTGCGATGATCGCGGGTCCGATGGCGGCTGCGGCCAAGGAGCGTCTGCGCAGCGACTTGGCGCCGGTAGCCGACGCCGACGCCGGCGGTCAGGTTCGCGTGCAGATCAAGCAAGCCAGCGACGGCCGTCTGGAGCTCAGGGTTCGCAAGCTCGATCCCAATGCGGGCTTTGAAATCCTGGTCAACGGCGTCAAGGTTGGAACCCTGCAAACCAGGGGCAACGGCGGCGCCACGGTACGCTTCCGCTCACGGCCGCACGGCCACGACCTGATCCTCGGTTTCGATCCGCACGGCGCCGCGATCAGCATCCGCAACGCCGCCGGCGATGACGTGCTGGCAGGAACGGTACCGGCTCCAACGCCGAGCAGCGACGACGCCGGCAAGATCATTTGCTGCAGTCCCGATGATGACGGCACCGAGTGCGAAGACCGCACGGCGGACGAGTGCACGGCCCGAGGTGGTACCGTCTCTACGGCGACATCGTGTTTGCCCAATCCCTGTGAAGGAGCACCGACGATCAATCGCGATGTCGTCTGCTGTATTCCAGATGATTCCGGCCCCGAGTGTGAAGACCGCACTGCGGATCAGTGTGCCGCACAAGGTGGGATCGTCGTCGACGCAACCAGCTGCACGGGTAACCCATGTGCTGCCAGCACGCCTCCAAGCTCATCGACGCCGTCCGTCACTTCGACGTCTTCCCCCGACCCCTCGCCGACACCGACGGTCGAGGACAACGGCGGCGGTAACAGCGGCGGCAGCGGCAAACACGGCGGCGATCCGGGAACCGCCGGCGGTACGTACTACGGTGTGCCGATCGGGCCGCGCTGAAGCGCCGCGACCGCACAAGTCCATTCATCCGGCAGCCCGGGGTCCGCAGCCCCGGGCTGTTTTCGTTTTGGCGACTGCCAGCGCTGTCGCGGCGCCGCGTTGCGGTGGGATCTTCGACGTGTCAGAAACACGCACCACGGAGGGACCACAATGGGTCGAAAGATCCTTTTCATCACCACGGATCAGCAACGCTACGACGCATTGGGTTGCAACGGCGGCAAGATTGCGCGCACGCCGGTTGTCGATCAGCTCGCCGCCGATGGCATCAACTATCGCCGGGCGCACAATCAAAACGTCGTCTGCATGCCGGCGCGTTCGACGATGATCACCGGCCAGTACGTGCGCACGCACGGGGTGTTTGCCAACGGTGTTCCGCTACCTGCCGATGCACCAAGCGTGGCGGCGTATCTGCACGACAAAGCCGGCTATCGCACGGCGCTGTTGGGCAAGGCTCACTTCGAACCGGCCTTCGATCCGAAAGGCAAGTGGACCGAAAACCGCCTGGCGCGCGAGGGGTCGATGGGTCCGTACCGTGGTTTCGAGCACATGGAGTTAGCCATGCACGGGCCGATGGGTTGGTGGCATTACTCGCTCTACCTGCAGCAGAACTTTCCCGAGGAGGTATACGGTTTCGCACCGCTGTTGAGCGCCGCCGGCGGTGGCGACACCGGAGCTCCCGAGGTTGCGTACAACCCGATCCCGCGCGAGCACTACCACACCGACTGGGTGGCCGATCGCACCATCGCGTATCTCGACTCGTTGGCGGACGACGAAGACTGGTTCGTCTGGATGAGCTTTCCCGACCCGCATCATCCGTGGGATCCGCCGGCCTCCGAGGCGCGGCGCATCCACTGGCGTGATCTCGACCTACCGCCCGGCCATCCGGGATCGGAGGAGAAGATCCGTAACATTCTGGCGCAGAAGCCGCGCCATTGGCTGCAGTGGTATGAAGGCAAGTTCCGCAACAACGAGGGCGGGCCCATGACCTTTGTGCCGTCGACGCTGACGCACGATCAGATCCGCGAGGTCAATGCATTGACCCATGTGGAGAACGAGCTGATCGACGAAGCCTGCGGGCGGGTATTGCGGCGCATCGCCGAACGCGGTTGGGATGCCGATACCGACGTTGTCTTCACGACCGATCACGGCGAGCTGCAAGGTGACTTCGGCCTGCTCTACAAAGGGCCGTACCATGTCGACTCGCTCATGCGCCTGCCGTGACCTCTGCCGGTTCGAATCGCCAACGCGTGATCACCGAGTGGGACAGCCAATTTGCGGAAATCGGCATGCACCTGCGAACCATCTATCGCGACGGCTTCATCTGCACCGTGTACGAGCCGAGTAGCGACGACATCGGGTTCAGCCTCGAGCGCTTGTACCATACCTTCGGCGCCGCGCTGCCGCTACCCGACGTCCGCTACGAAGGTACGGAAGGTGAGCTCTACGACGTCGTTGAAGACCCGCATCAATGGCGCAATCTGTGGGACGACCCCGGCTACGCAAAGCTCAAGTCGGACTTGATCGCCGACCTCTACGACAATCTGCCCGCACCACGAGCTCCGTTGCTGCGGGTGCAGGCTCCGGCCTGAGTGCCGGAGCCGCAGGGTTCCTCAGTAGCACTGGACGCTCGCCGTCGTACGGGCCGAGCGGAAAATGCAGGTTCGGAACAGCACGTTGATGACGTAGCCACTGCTGTCTTCGACGACCATCGTGACCGGTCCGACCAACGCCGGCGGGGAAGGAACGACCAGATCGATGGCGACCTTGCCGCGGATCGTTGTGATGCCGTCGCGTCCGTAAACGAAGTGCACTCGGTCGGTATGGAACTGTAGCGAAGCAGCGCGGCAGAACGCGTCGACACCTCCGGGGCAGTGTCCCGAGTTCAGCGGTGCACCAGGGAGCTCCGTATTGAGCGCCGTCTGGTTGTCAAACACGTGAATGAAGATCGGTGGCTGGACCACCGAACCGCCTACCGGCTGGTTGAAACAGAGAGGCGGAGGCGGGCACTTGGTGACCGAGAACAGAGCCCTGGCATGCGTTGCGTCGTTTTGGGACCACAGCATGCGCAAACGCTGGATGCCGCCGCAGGCGTGTGCGTTGGTCGGCACGGTTGGCACCGGTGCTTGCGTCGGCGTTACCGTTGCGGTCGCTACGCCGGGGATGGTTCGTGTCGGCGTCGGAGCTCCGACCGCGATCGTTGCGGTGCGAGTGAAGGTGGCGGTTCGCGTTGGTGTAGAGGTCAGCGGTGGCGTCGTCGGCGGGGTGCCGAGCCGAATGGTCGTCGGGTCGCAGGCGATGTTGTTGCTGGGGTTGGTGTCCGCGGCCAACAGGGTGGCGCAGTTGGTGATGGTCGGGAAAGCCTCACTGCCGACGAATACGGTCAGCGTGATGATGTCGCCGGTGCCCGGCAGGATGGTGCCGGACTTCGTGCAGGTGACGACCCGGCCGGCGATGTTGCAGGTCCAATCGGTGCCGACCGCAGACACAAACGTCAACCCGGTGGGCAGTGTGTCGGTGACGGTGATCAAACCGGTAGTCGGGCCGGCGCCGAGGTTTGCCACCATGAGGCGATACATGTTCGTGGTTCCGGTAACGAAGGTTGTCCCATGACTCTTGGTCAAGGTCACATCGAACGGCGGTAGCGTTGGCGTGAACGTCGGGGTGCGGGTAAGGGTCTGAGTCGGTGTCGAGCTTGGCAGCGGAGTTCGCGTCGCTGTCGGCGACTGCGTCGGCGGCAAGGTCGCTGTCGGTTGCGGCGTAACCGTCGGGGTCCGCGTCGCTGTTGCTGGCAGCGTTGACGAGGGTAGCGGTGTTGCGCTGCGTGTCGGAGTACGCGTCGACGTCGGGCCGCCGCCGCCACTGGTGGCGCTGGCTGCAGGGCTCGGCGAGTGTGTCGGCGTGGAGGTTGCGGCGGAGGTGTTGGTCGGTGTGGCGCTGGCGCCCGCTGTATTGGTTGGGGTTGCGCTAGGCGAGTCCGTTGCCGATGGACTTGCCGTTGTTGTCTCCGTGGCGCTGGCTGTGGATGTCACGGTCGGCGTTTCGGAAGGTGTCGCCGTAGGTGTATCGGTCGGCGTATCGGTGACCGTTGGCGTGGCTGTTTCGCTCGGTGTGTCTGTCGGTGTCGTGGTTGGTACTCCGGTTGGTGTATTCGTCGGAGTGTCGGTGAACGTCGGCGTCGGGGTGTCCGTCGGCGTATTCGTCGGCGTCGCCGTCGGTGTGTCGGTCGGCGTGTAGGTCATCGTGAACGTCGGCGTTGCCGTCGGCGTGTCGGTCGGTGTGCTCGTCGGAGTCGGCGGCAGATACTCGTACGTCACGCAGATCGTCGCGTCGGCTTGCGTGTTCGCTTGCGTCACCAGGTTGCCCGCACCGCTGGCCGAAAAGCTGGCAGTGGCGCTCACCGGAAGGGTGATCGTGCCGGGTCCGATGAAATCGGAGACCGGCAAGTAGGGGGAACGCACCGCGGTGTCCGATGCGGTCACGCCGAGCCGAGTCGCTCCCGAGGTGCCACCGAAATCGAGCGTGCCGTCGTAGGCCGAGAAATTGAAATTCAAGTTGTTGGCCGGCAAGGCCACGACCAGCGGCAGGCTTGGCGGTGTGAGTGCGATCGTACCTTGTCCGACCGCTGTGACGTTGGCTGGCGAAGAGTCGAGGCTCTCGAGTTTGACGTCCTGGACGATCGTCGCCGAGACCGACAGCGCGACATGGTTCAGCGTTCCCAAGGATGGATCGAACAGGGGCAGGTGGACATTCGAGTTCCAGTTGGTGGTGCTGAGCGGGATGTTGTCGCACGACACCAAGGTCGTGAACGGCGTGTTGGTCGCGGTGGCCGTTTGTGT
>JACQEN010000149.1 GCA_016200585.1 Deltaproteobacteria bacterium | reverse complement strand
GCACCTCGAATGGGACCTGCGTCAGCTCGATGCGGAGATTGCAGCCTCCGAGGCCGACAAGCGGCGCAGCGCAGCCTGAATCACGCGGCTTT
The DNA here is from genome assembly GCA_016200585.1 of Deltaproteobacteria bacterium. Classification (GTDB taxonomy): domain Bacteria; phylum Desulfobacterota; class Binatia; order HRBIN30; family HRBIN30; genus JACQEN01. Next base: position 11,953 of record JACQEN010000149.1, on the reverse strand, counting down.
CAAATTCCCTGTCCCGGCGAACGTCACAATGTGACGTCCATGTCACGGCTCCTCCGGGAAGCCGCAACAAGCAAACCTGTTGACATCCCACGCTCGGAGCGAGAGACAAGGCTGCGGGGGTGGTATGCAGTTTCTGCAGTGCAGGGTCGGTAGCGCGCGTCGAGCACGATCAACAGCCTCGTGGGTGTTTGTCGCAGCCATCCTTTTCGGATGCACGAGCAGCGCGAAATCGAGTCTCGCTGCTTGCAACTTGATCCCGCAAAGCGAGAAGAGCTTCGATAGTGTGCGCGGCGCGACGACTCGACCGTTTGCCGGCCCTGGCGAGCCGATCGAGATACGTCTGCGGCCGTGTGACAGCGGCGCGCCGGTGATCTCGAGCAACGCGACGGACCATCTGGTCACTGTGGTGTTCTCGCCCACGGGCGGCGGCCCTGCCAATGCAGCGGTGCTTACGGCCGCCGCCGATTGCAGCGCCGTCACGCCGTTGCTCAACGCCTGCAAGACTCAGCTTGGCGCCGGCAGCGACGGTCAATGTATCGCCGGCACCGGCGCCGGCATGCAGATCGTCGCCCGCAACTCGACCAACTACCTGCGCTTCAACTTTCCCGACAGTGCCGCCGTGCTGGGTAGTGCGCTGGCTGGCCCTGCGACCATCGCCGTCACGTCGTCTTCGCCGGGTTCTCTGCCGTGCCAGCTGGCGACCAACTCGTGCGCTACGCAAAGCGGGTTGGTTGCCTGTGTCGACGATTACTTTGCCAACGACGGCGGCTGCGGGCGCAGCGGTCTGCAAGGCACTTTCAATCACTTTACCGCTTTGCCGCTTCCAAACGATTTCCAGGCCGATTGTTGGGAAACGGTCGGGCCCTGTACCGCTCTGGGTTCACAATTCCGCATGACGACGGACAAAGACGGCAATCTTCTCGTTCCGGTGGATTGGCGTGGAATTCTGGTACGTCAGAATCAGGTTCCGGTGCCGCGTTTGCTGACGGCAACCATCGCGTCGCCGTTACCGCTGCTGGGCATCCACGTTCCGGGCAAGTCGTTTGTTGCCTCGTTTACTCCGGAGGGCGGGCTGCTACCGCCGATCTTCGAGCCCGAGAGCAGTGCCAGTGTACCTAGCGGTGTCCTGTCGCTCTTCGGTTCGGCCGATGCGCCGTACACCGTTCTTCGCCTGGCGCGGCGCAGCGACACGTTTCAGCAGTGCAGCGGCGGGAGTAACGACGGTATGCCGTGTAACGAAGCGGTCGATTGCCCCAACGGAAGTTGTGGAGCAACCGTATGTTCGGGTGGCGGTCGCTCCGGCCTGCCATGTAGCAGTGATGGCAGCTGTCCCGGGTCGGAGTGTGGACCGGAGCTGCTCGACCTGCGTGGCGTAGGGCAGGGCGGCAATGGGCCGGTTATGTTTGGCCGATTCGGCGCCGGCGTTTGTCAGGGCGACGATCCGATCAACACCTGCAGTGCGAGCCCGCAATGCGATATGGGCGGTGGCACCTGTGTGAGCTACGCCCTGACGGCGGAGAATCCGGTGCCGTTGGAAGGCCTGGCCTTGTCGCCGGACGTGTTTGCTTTTGCGGTGAATGAGGCGGTCGACGGAGTGCAGCGCAACAACGACGGCGACAAGATCGATACGGTGGTCACGCTGCGCGACCGTACCACAGGGCAAGGACAACCATTGGGCGCACCGCCTCCAGTGTGTGGAATTCCATCGAGCCCGGTCCCCGAGGGCCGGGCGGTCATTCGCACGCAGCAGGTTCCGTTCAGTTTTCCAGCGGTGGCGACAGAGGGTGAAGTCGTTGCATTTCTCGAATCGGAGGCGACCACCAACAACCCGACGGCAATGAACAACCCGGCGTGCGACATGAACGGCGACGGCGACACGGCCGACGGCATCCTGCGCGTATACAAGCTCGGCAGTGGAGAAGTGACGCCATCGGTACCCAATCCGGTCGGCGATGGCGCGTTGCAGGTCAACGGGCGCGCGCTTGCCGTCTCCAACGGGAGGGTGTTCTTCCGGTCCGCCGAGCAGGAAGGCGCGGCGCAGCACACCGCATTCGTGAGTCTCGACCCGATGGGGATGCAACTCAACAACATCAGCGGCTATGCCTTCACCCCGAATCTACCCGCGGTGTCGTACGATGGCCGCTACACGATCTTCGACGCTTTCGATCCCAACGTCGTTTCCGGTCTGGTGGGCCAGGCGCACCACCTGGTCGTGCGCGATGTCATCCTTGGTACGAACGATTTGGTCAACGTCGATAGCAGTAACCAGTTCTTCAGCGGCAGTTGCTTCGATCAGTCGATCTCCGCCGACGGTCGTTTTGCCGTCTTCGTATGCTCGGTGGCAAATTTCGAAGCCACACCGATCCTGTACGAACGTTCTCTATGGAACGCTGCCGTGCGAACAGGTCTTTCTGCGCGATCGTTGCGTGTCAAACGGTATGCCGGTGCCGGGTTGCATGAAGCGCACGGAGCTCGTCACTGCCGATTCCACGAACAGTCCAGGCACCGACCACACAGAAGGACCCAGCGTCTCCGCCGATGGTCGTTACGTGGCGTTCGTGACGTGGGCGCCGAACCTCATCGGAACGACCGACACCTGTGCCTCGAAGTTTTACAATTCCGGCACCTGTCCGGAAATCGTCGTTCACGACCGCTGCCTTTCCAATGGCGCACCGGTGACAGGAAGCTGTACTGTCGGAAACATCATCGCCAGTGTCGCAACCGACGGCACGCGCACCAATCAGCGCAGCGAATACCCCGTCATCTCGGCAAACGGACGCGTCGTTGCTTTCCAATCCAGCGCCAACAATCTCGATCCAGCCGACCCGAGTACACTCGACTCCATCTACGTCCGCGATCTCGACAAGAACAAGACCGAATTTGTATCCGTCGACTCGTTTGGTGTGACCAGCAACAATCTTGCCTATGTCCCGTCAGTTTCTGCGGACGGGCGATTCGTTTCATTTGAATCGCTCGGCAGCAACCTCGTTCCCGGCGATAACAACGGCCTCTTCGATACATTCGTTCACGACCGACTGACCGGTGCCACCGAGCGCGTGACCGTCGACTCCAATGGCCAGGAGCAGCCTGGTCCATGTCCGGGAAACGGCAGTGATGGAGGTCAGCTCTCGGCTGACGGTCGCTTCGTGCTCTTCCAAACAGCGTGCAGCAATCTCGTGCCGGGCGTGAGCGATGGTTTCTATCATGCCTACGTGCGCGACCGTGCCATGGGAACGACGCGTATCGTCGACATCAACGATTCTGGCGTTGCCGGAAACCTACGCGCCAGCGGCATATCGGCCTGGATTTCCGGCGACGGGCGCTTCGCCGTATTCCCCAGTAACGCCACGAATCTCGTCGCCAACGACAACAACAATTCCTGCGACAACAACGGCGACAACATATTCAACGAAAACTGTTCCGACGTTTTCATGCGTGGCCTCGATCCGAACAGCTCGAGCGGCGATCTGACGGGAGACGGTCAGTCCGACGACACGGTGTTGCGAGCGATGGACGGCAGCAACGGTACGGTCGCCACCTTGTGCCCGGCCGATCAGGTGTCGGTCGTGGCGGGAGCCGCGGCGTTCTTACGGCCGGAGTCGGCAGGCGCGACGACGAATGTCGGCTGTACGGGTCCGAGCCTGACGGGTCCGAACCTCAACGGACCAGGCGATACCGATGCGAACGACGACGTCGTTCACTTCGTTTCCGCCACCAACGTCGTACAGAATCTCGGTCTCGCGGCAACCAACGTGGTCCTTTCCGGTCTCTGTGCCGGCGGCAACAACGCCAAGCAGCCCTGCACGTCGGATGCAAATTGCCCGAGCAGCATCTGCGTTCCGACCTTCGTGAGTGCGCTGATTTCGGAAACCGGGCAGAATAAAGCGAACCTCAACGGGGACAACGACACGATAGACAACGTGTTGCAGGTCTACGATCTCACCGCGTCGTCGTGGAGCAACGTCGGGCAAGCAGGCGACACGATCGATGCCTCGGGTGGGTTGGTCGCGTTCATCACGCCGGAAGCGGATCAAAACGCCGACCTCAACGGCGATGGCGACAAGAGCGATCGCGTCTTGCAAGTCTACGATGCAACCACCAAGACCCGCGTCAACACGGGCATGGCGGCCGACGATTTTGTCATCGGCAGCGACCTCGACGTTTGCACGACGAGCCCGATGGTCGCGTTCCGCAGCCCGGAGGCGGCGCTCTGTACGGTGCCGCTCGACCAGGCGACGTGCCACAACTTACCGATCGGCTGTCCCGCTACGAAGTGCGATCTCAACGGTGACGGCGATTGTTGTGATGACGTTCTCTTCCTCTACGCCAAGGGATTGGGCCTGGTCAGCACGGGGCAGGCCGCCACACCCTGCCGACTCGAAGCATGCGACTCGCGCTTGCCCTATCGAGTCTACGGTGCCGACGCGAAGTTTCTCACCTACGAAGTCGAGCAAGGCCAGGATCTCAACGGCAACAACAATGCAACGGATTTGATTTTGCAGCTCTACGATGCATGCAAGAGACAGCGCCGAGTGATCAGCGCCGTCGATACGAGCAACCAGAGCTCCGGCAGTGCGCAGGACCCGACGCAGCAAGATCCACGCACGCAAGGAGACGCGGTGATCACCGCCTCGAATCGTTGCTACCAAGGGAGCACACTTTTGCTGGTGCCATCGACGTGCGAGACCGTTGCCAACTGCCCGGCCAACGCGACCAGTTGTCAGCCCGAGTTGGTGGTCGCGGCCCCCGGCGCCGTGCCGCACCATGATACGGCCTTGGTTGCGGCCAAGCCGATGAATTTCAGTATCGCCCTCAATGCAACGGAGGTCGTCAAGACCGTCAGCATTAAGGTACGCAATGCGGACATCTTGCCGGCGAAGGAAAAGATCGGCCACACCGTGCGCCTGAGCGTCGAGCCGGGCAACTGCCCGCCGTTGATCGTCGACGGCATCGATTTCGATCCCAAGACGGCAGGGGATCAGGATACCGTTGCGCTCACCGGCGGCAAAACCAAAGCGGCAAAGGTCCGTCTGCGCATCAGGCGTGATGATTTCCAAACGCACAATTCCAAGGTTCCGGCGCGATGCGCGCTCACGGTGCGCGCCACGACGGTCCTGCTCGGCAACGAAGACCCGACGCCGCGCAATAACGTGCAAGAGCTCGAGATCGACGTCAACGACAAGAACGATTCATCGGCGGCCGTGCACGAGTCGGCGGTACAAAGCGCCGTGCCGCTGAAGCTGACGATCGGCGAAAACGGCGAACCGGTCACCAAGAGCGTGCCGGTGAAGCTGATCAACGGCGACCTTGGCGAGACAGCCGGCCATGACATCGTCCTGAGTGTCGATCAAGGCGATTGCCCGGCCGGGACGGTTGCCTTGGCTGCACCGAGCACTCTGACCGTGGCCGGCGGCGCCAAGGGTACGGCGAAGATCATCGTCGGCGCCAGCACATCAGGGTTTACTGCGGCCAACTCGGCATCGCTGGGACGGTGCACGGCGCTGCTGACTGCAACGACGAGCGTGATGGGCAACGTCGAACCGGATACGACGAACAACACGACCCATCTACTCATCGAAGTGAACGACAAAACCGATTACTGAGTGTGAGCCTCGTCGGTTGCCGATCTCATCGTGGTGCCAAGCTCATGCCCGTCAAGCCGCTGCGCGTTGTGATCATCAAGCCGAGCAAGTATGGCGTCGACGGCAGGGTCGAGCGTTTCCGGCGCGGCTTCATGCCCAACAGTACGTTGCCGCACATGGCGAGCATGACGCCGCCGCAACTCGGCGACTGTCGCGTCGACGTGCATGCCATCGACGAGTACGTCGAGGTCGATCTCGACTACTTACGTCTGCTCGAGCGCGACGCCGACTGCACGACATTGGTGGCCCTGGCCGGTGTGCAGAGCCATCAGTTTCACCGCGCCCTCGATCTGGCCGCCTATGCCCGGGTGCACGGTGTCGAACACGTCGTCATCGGCGGTCCGCACGCAATGACCTGCGATACGACGGCGGTGCAGGGTCGCGGGATCAGCGTTGCTCTTGCCGAGGCCGAGCTCATCTGGCCGCGCATCCTCGGCGATGCCGTTGCCGGTGCATTGCAGCCGCTCTACGGAACAGGCCAGGCGTGGCAAGAGGATCTCGATCCGCCGGCCTTGATTCCACCGACCGAGCTGAGTCTGCGACGCTATGCCGTTCAGATGCTCGGGGTGTATCCGGCGCGTGGTTGTCCGTATCGCTGCAACTTCTGCTCGGTGATCAAGATTGCCGGACGGCGTATCCGCAGCCAACCGGTGGAGACGACGATGGCGACGCTGCGAGCGGCGAAGGCCGCCGGGATCCTGCTCGTCATGTTCACCACCGACAACTTCAACAAGTATCCCGAAGCCGAGGTCCTGCTCCAAGCGATGATCGACGAGCGTCTCGAGCTGCCGTTCTTCGTGCAATGCGACACCCAGGTCGTGCGCCAGCCGCGTTTCGTCGAGCTTCTGGCGCGTGCCGGCTGTTACCAGATGTTCGTCGGCGTCGAATCGTTCGACCGTCGCGTGCTTCTGGAGGCGCACAAGAACCAGAACCATCCCGAGCACTATCGCGATCTCGTGCGATTGTGCCGAGAACACGGCATCGGGTCGCATTTTTCCAACATCATCGGATTTCCGAACGATACGCAAAAGACCGTTCTCGAGCAGCTGCGACTCCTGCGCGACATGAGTCCAGACTTGGCAAGCTTCTACTTGCTGACGCCCATTCCGGGAACCGAGCAGTACGACGAGTTTCTGCGCAACGATCTGATCACCGAGCCGAATCTCGATCGATTCGACGGTACGTATCCAACGTGGCGGCATCCGCATCTCAGCGCCGCGCAGCAATTCGACCTGCTGTATCGCTGCTACCGCGAGTTCTACTCCTTGCCCGACGCCGTGACCAAGAGCGCGCGCTGGTTGTGGCAGAAACGACGTTCGCCCAACATCCTATTGAAGATCGCAACGGCGGCATACTCTTTCCTGTCGCGCTACTCGGCCACACGGCGCCAGCACCCGATGGCGGGCGGCATGCATCGGGTCGCGATCGATTCGGTGGCGGACTATGGAGAGCTGCGCCGGCGGACGTACGGATTCGAGCTGGCACCATTGCCGCAGTGGTTGCAGCGCGGCACCGCTGGCGTGACGAAGTCGCCCGGCGAGAAGGCAGCGCCCATCGCGATTGCGGTGTGAAATCATTCGGCCACACCCTTCGCTTTGCGGCGGCAGCTTGTGCTACGGGCGGACCTCTCGGGGACCGATCTTAAAGGGGGAAGAATCATGACCGCAGACGGCAGCGCGCGCAGGGTCGTCGTAATTATCTCGCTACTTTTGTTTTGCTGGCTGATGCCCGACGTTGCACGCGCCGCGTGCAATCTGATCCCGCAGACGGCCAAGACCTTCAACTCGACCCTCGGTGCGACCAACCGTCCGTTTGCGGCTCCGGGCGAGAGTGTTGAGCTTCGCGTTCGACCATGCGACGCCAGTTCGCCGGGGATTGCGGCAAGCCCGGCGGCCAACGTCGTAACGGTGATGTTCACGCCGACAAACGGGGCGGGTCGTCATGCGATGATTCTCACGACAGCACCGGATTGCTCGGGGCTCGATCTCAGCAACTGCACCGCCGCGAACCTCGGGGCTACCGGCAGCGCTACCTGCGTCGCTGGTGCGTCGTCGGGCATCGAGGTGGTAAATCGCCCTGACGGTCGTTCGTTGCGTTTCAGCTTTCCCGACACCGACACGCTCATCGGCGGCGCCAACGACGACGTCACCCTCGCCGGTCCTGTAAAGATCGCCGTCACCTCGCCGCTGACCCCCGTACCCTGTGGCTTGGCAATGCAGTCCTGCAGCGCCCAAAGCGGCCTGATCGCCTGCATCGACAATTATTACGCCAACGACGGTAGCTGCGGCACCGGCACTCCTTTGGAGACGTTCCCGACCTTCACCGCGCTGCCGCCGGCCAACGACTATCAGGCCGATTGCTTTTCCGATGCTCCGCCTTGTTCGGGCGCAGCCACCGAAATTCATTCTGCACTGGATGCAAACGGCAACATCCTGACTCCGTTTCAATGGAGCGGCATCCTGGTTCGCGATCAGGGCATTCCGGTGCCGCGCCTGCTGAAGAATCACCTGCGCTCGCCGCTTCCTTTCACGATCGACGATGCCGTGTACATTGGCAGCTACACGCCGGAAGGCGGCCCGTTGCCGCCGATCTTCGAACCACAACGTGACCCCACCGTTTTGACTCCCAACATGGTGTCGCTGTTCGGCAGCGCCGATGCGCCGTATACGATCCTCCGATTTGCGCGCAACCGCGGAACGTGCAGCGGCGGTTCACGCGATACTCTAGCGTGTGCGGCCGGTACGGACTGTCCCGGCGGCACCTGCCTGGTGAGCGGCCAAAACTTCGACTTCGGTGGTGTCGCGCAAGTGCCGAACGGCGGGACCTTGGTGGTTCAACGACAGACTGCGCTTGCCGGTTTCTGCCAGGACGATCCGACCCAACTGTGCACGGCGAGTTGCGGCGTCACGGATCCCTGCGTCCGCTACAGCTACGAGGCACACATCCCCGTCCCATTGGAGGGTCTCGCGGCCAGCGATACGACGCGCAGCTTTAGCATCCGCGAGTCGATCGCGGGTGTCGACCTTAACGGCGACGGCGACACGAATGATACGGTCATCGAGCTCAACGATCGCACAACCGGGGCGTCGGAGGTTCTCACGCCGCCGTCCGGTTGCGGCTTGAGCTCGAGTGCGGCCGGACGCGGCATCGTGCGCATTTCGGAGCCGCCCTTCAGCTTTCCGGCGGTTGCCATCGAGAACGACGTGACGGCGTTCCTGGAATCGGAGCCCTTCCAGAACAGTTGCGACGAGAACGGCAACACCGCCGTCTTCGATTCGATCCTGCGGGTGAGCCGTCTCGGCTCGGGGGACATCACTGGCAACCAAACGGAGACCGCCGAGGCCGACCCGATCATCAACGGAAAGAGCTTGTCGGTGAGCAACGGCAAGGTATTTTTCCGCCGCTCCGAGCCTGAACGCGCCGCCCGCCGAACCACTCTGGACAACATCGATTCGTCCAACACACAGGCCAACAACACATCGGGGGCCCCGAGCCTTTCCGCCGACGCCCGCTTCGTCGCCTTTGAAACCTATCCGAGCGCTTTCGGTACCCCAGGTTTTGCGAGTTTTGGCAACCCGAATTTCATGGGTGCGTTTGTGCGCGACCGGGTAAGCAACACGATCGACATGGTCAGCGTGAACACTACCGGCGGCGAGGGCAACGCCAATTCGTACAGCGCAATTGTTTCGGCCGATGGCCGCTACGTTGCCTTTACCAGTGGCGCTACCAATCTAGGGCCAGCCGCCAACGGCCTTCCGAATTCGTACGTGCGCGACCGCTGCAAAACGAACGGCACTCCGGTGCCGGCTTGCACGCCATCCACCGAGCTGGCCAGCCTTACCTTGGACAACGCTCTGGCGGGAGGCAACGGCGATGCGCTGAACATTTCCATGTCTGCCGACGGGCGCTACGTGGGTTACGATGTGCTTGCCAACTACGGTACGGGGGACACGAACAACCACATCGATTTCTTCGTGCGGGATCGCTGCAAGGCAAGCGGTACCCCGGTGCCGGCCTGCACACCCAAGACCAGGATGCTGAGCGTCAGCTCAGGGACACCGACGCCTGGCAACCATGATTCACAGAACGGCCGCCTTTCCTCCAGCGGACGCTACGCCGTCTTCCAAAGTCAAGCTAGCACCCTGGCGCATCCGGCGACGCTGGGCAGGTTCAACGTCTTCGTGCGCGATACGGTTGCCGGCACCACGGAGGTCGCCAGCGTCGACTCTTCCGGTATCGAAGGCAACAATAATTCCTTCTCGCCGGTCGCTTCTGCAAATGGTCGCTACGTGGCCTTCCACAGTAACGCAACCAACCTGGTGCCGGGCGATACCAATGCGGCAAGCGATGTTTTCGTACATGACCGGCAGACGGGGGTCACAGAGCGGGTCAGCGTCGACTCGTCGGGCGCACAAGGGAACGGCGCCTCCAGCTTTCCTAAGATTTCCGACGATGGGCGCTATGTGGCTTTCGTCAGCAGCGCATCGAATCTCGTCGCCGGCGACACCAACGGTCAAAGCGATGCCTTCGTTCACGACCGGGTTACCGGAGCTACCGAACGCGTGAACGTCGCATCCTCGGGTGCCCAGAGCGGCGGTGGCGTCGGATCCGTGTTTGTATCTGCCGACGGGCGTTCTTTTGCGTTCTCCACCTCGGCTAACAATCTGGGTATCACTGACGGGAACGGCGTCGACGATATCTACATCCACGGCCTGAACCCGACGCCCACACCGCCGGCCGCTGATCTGACCGGTGACAGTGACGTCAAGGACACTGTCTTGGGCGTCTTGGACGCGATGCAACCGAACCCGACACCAATCTCCTTGTGTCCTGCGGATCAAACGGCGGTCGACTCTGGTGCAGCTGCATTCCTGCGGCCCGAGTCGGCTGGCTCGGCGCCGTCTCTCAGCGGTTGTCCGGCCGGTACTGTCGTCAGCGGCGGTGTCAGTCTGAACGGCGACAGTGATGCGACCGACGAGGTCGTGCACTACTGGCCCGGCAGCGGTTCCGTGCAGAATCTCCAATGTGCAGCGACCGATGTCGCATTGTCGAGCACGCAGTTGGCGGCGCTGGTGTCGGAGTGCGGTCAAGCCGGTGGACAGACGAACGGCTGCAGCTCGGGAGGCACCGACCTCAACGGTGACGGCGACGCAGCCGATACGGTCGTCGAAGTACACGCCGTTTCTGCGGGCGCCGGCACATGCTCATCGCCGACGTGGACCAACTTGCAGCAGGCGGCAGACACGCTCGCGGTCGCCGGTAATCATGTCGTGTTCATTACCCCCGAAGCGGCGCAAGGTGCCGGATCGCTGAATAGTGCACCCGGTTCGACAGACAACGACTCCAACGACCGCGTGCTGCAAGTGTACAACGCGGCGCCGACGCCGGGCTTCGCTTCCTGCTCGCCGATCGTGGGCGCACACTGTACAACCGGCGTGCGACAGGCGGCGGCGGAGTTCGTCATCGGCGACCCCACCGTCATCACCTGCGCGGGTATGCCGCGGACGGTGCAGCTGGTGGCATTCCGGACCTCCGAGGCGGCGCAGGGCAGCACCATTTTGAACGGCGACGGAGATACGTTCGACGACGTGCTGCAGGTTTACGACCTCGTCAGCGGTGAGTTGCAGAACACCGGCCAGGCGGTGACGCCGTGCCGCATCCCGGAATGCGATCCGCGCTTCCCGTACAAGGTCGAAGGTGGCCGGGTGCGTTTCCTCACTCTGGGTACGGATCAGGGCAAGGATCTCACCGGCGACGGCTCCTTTGGCCTGGCGCTGCAACTCTATGACTTCTGCAACGACAAGACCACCACGATTGGTGCGGTGAAAACCAACACGGGCGATGCCAACCCGGTGTCGACGTCGGACGGCAGCTCGGTGTTCGTCGTGCGGTCGGGGCGGTGCATCTCCAATTCGCCCTCGCCGTGCAATCCAAGCAACGATCTCTGCCCGGACGGCGCATCGTGCAATGCCGACAAGTGCACTCTCGGTGTCTGCGCCGCCTTCGGCGGAACCTGCGCCGCCGACGCGGATTGTCCGCGCTGCGTCGTACATCAGCCCGGCAGCTGCGTTCCGCTTCCCACTCCAACCCCCAACTTCGACTGCCCGACAGGTTCGACCTGCAAGCCGGCGTACGTGGCGGTGGCGAGCGGCATCCAGGATCGCGACGATGACGGCGTGCCAGACGATCACGACAATTGCCCCGACACGCCGAATACCGATCAGGCGGATGCAGACCACGACGGCGTGGGCGATGCCTGCGACTTATCGACCTGCGGCAACGGCCATGTCGAGGCTGGGGAAGTTTGCGAC
>JACQEN010000148.1 GCA_016200585.1 Deltaproteobacteria bacterium | reverse complement strand
TCTTCGGCGACGGCGCGACGAATCAGGGGACCTTCCACGAATCTCTCAACCTGGCCGCGCTCTGGCGTCTGCCGGCGGTCTATGTCTGTGAGAACAACGGCTACGCCATGTCGACGTCGGTGCGCGAAGCCTGCGCCATTGAAAACTTAGCCGAGCGTGCCACGGCCTACGGAATTCCAGGAGTGCAAGTCGACGGCATGGATGTCGTAGCCGTCCACGATGTCATGCGCAGCGCCGTCGACCGCGCCCGCAGTGGCAGCGGGCCGACGCTCATCGAGTGCAAGACCTATCGCTTTCTCGGTCACTCGAAGAGCGACCAGCGCGTCTACCGTACCCGCGAAGAAGAAGCTGCCTGGCGCGAGCGCGATCCGATCGCGCGCTTGCGCGAAACGATGCTCGAAAGCGGCCTGGCCGCGGCCGCGGAGTTGGACGCGTTGTCGCGCCAGGTGCTCGCAACCGTCGATGCAGCCGTGGATTTCGCCCAGGCCAGCCCGTTTCCTCCGGCGACGGCGGCCGTCGAAGGCGTATTTGCCGAGGTGCTGCAATGACCGGTGCGGCAGTCGTCGGGCAGCGGGCGACGCCCGCTTCGATGACACCCATGCGTGAGCTTACGTACTGGCAAGCCCTGCAAGAGGCCCTGTGCGACGCCATGCGGCGTGATCCGGCGGTGTTCGTGATGGGCGAGGACATCGGTACGTACGGCGGCGCGTTCGGTGTAACACGCGGCTTGCTGGAAGAGTTCGGTCCCGAGCGCGTGCGCTGCACACCGATTTCAGAGGGTACCATCGTCGGTGCGGCAACCGGAGCGGCACTCACCGGCATGCGACCCGTGGTCGAGATCATGTTCATGGACTTCCTGACCCTCACCATGGACCAGCTTGCCAATCATGCCGCCAAGTTTCGCTACATGTACGGGCCGCAGGCGCGCGTTCCAATGGTGATCCGTACGCCGGCGGGCGGCGGCCGCTGCTACGGCGCAACACATTCGCAGAGCCTCGAAGCCTGGTTTCTGCACGTGCCCGGCTTGAAGGTTGTCGCGCCCTCGACTCCGGCCGACGCCAAGGGTCTGCTGACCGCGGCGCTGCACGACGACAACCCGGTGTTGTTCGTCGAGCACAAACTGCTCTACGCCAACAGCGGTGATGTTCCAGCCGGCGACCATCGTGTGCCGCTGGGCTGCGCTGCGCTACGCCGCGAGGGCAGCGACGTTACTCTGGTTTCCTACTCCTACTACGCCGGCGTGGCTTTGGCGGCCGCCGAGGAGCTGGCCGCCGCCGGCATCGACGCGGAAGTCATCGACCTGCGTAGCCTTGCACCTCTGGACACGGCGACGATCCTTGCTTCCGTGCGCAAGACGGGTCGTCTGATTTGCATCGAAGAAGGGCCACGCACCGGCGGTGTCAGCGCGGAAATCGCTGCCGTGGTCGCCGAGCATGCCTACGAATACCTGGATGCGCCGGTCCGGCGGGTCGGTGCCATCGATACCCCGATCCCGTTCAGCCCGGCGCTCGAGCCGGCAGCCTTGCCGCAGCGCTCTGACATCGTGCGTACGGCGCGGGAGATGTTTGCATGCAGGCGGTGACGCTGCCGATCCTCGACGCCAACATGACTCACGGCGTCATCCGCGCCTGGATGAAGCAGGAAGGCGATGCCGTTCAAGCAGGCGAACCGCTGTTCGAGGTCGAGACCGACAAAATCAATGCTGAAGTCGAAGCCGAAGTCTCGGGTGTCGTGCGACGAATCGTCGTGCCGGTGGGTGAAAAGGTCGCGGTGCTCAGCTTGCTGGCGTTCATCGGCACGGTCGACGAAGTTGTGCCCGCACCCGAAGTCTGGTCGGTCGTGCAAGCGCCCGATCGGACGGACCGGGCGGATCGGACAGATCCGACCGATCCGCAACAAGCAGCACCGCCGCGTCCGGCGGCTTCACCGGCTGCTCGACGTCTGGCGCGTGAACGCGGGCTGACGTTGGAAGGTATCCGCGGCACCGGTGTGCGCGGCGAGATCACTGCCGACGATATCGAAGCGCTATCGCGTGTCACCGTTGTTGCGGCAGCGGGCCGACTCGATCCAGCTTTTTTGAATGACTTGCGCCGCGACGCCGGCGCCTTCCGCACGCTGTCGGGCGATCTCAAACTGCGCCTCTACCGCGAGCATGGGGCCGATTTCGGCCGGCATATTCGACTCGACGACGGCGTCATCTTGCTGGCTGCTGAAGTGCATCTGGGCGATGGTGTGACCATCGGCGCCGATTCAAGCTTTGAGTGCGATCGGTTGACTCTCGGACCACTCGCCGCCTTCGGCAAGCGCACGCGCGCGCGCTGCCGCTCGATCACGATCGGGGCGGCTTTGTGGTCGAAGGACGACGTCGTCATCGGTGGCGGCGGCAGCGATGAAGCGGGTGCCCATCTGCGCGCAGGCGATGCTTGCTTCTTTGGTGAAGCTGCCTACCTCAACCCCTGCCATCCGATCACTTTGGGCGACGAGGTGTGTATCGGTTCCCGTGCCATGCTGTTTACCCACAGCCACTGGCAGTCGGTGTTGCGCGGCTACCGTTCGTTGTTCGGGCCGATCGACGTCGGCAACCACGTGTTCATCGGCAATCAAGCGTTCGTGTTCCCGGGAGTCACCATCGCTGACGGCGCGACAGTGATCGTCAACTCGTTCGTGGCGGTGAACGTTGCGGCATCGACCATGGTGGGCGGCGTTCCGGCACAAGTCATCCGGCACGTCGCGTCGCCTTCGCTCGCCGAGCGGAAGAAGATGGTGCTCGACGTTCTCATGCCCGACTTGGCGCGTGCTCTGAGCGAGCGCGGGTTCAAGGTTCAGCCACGTGACGGCGATGCCGGCAGCGAGTTGGCCGTTGCCGGTGTCGGACACATCCGCTTCTTGCCGGAAACCGACGCCGCGAAACTGCCAGCCGGTCGTCAGATCGTTTTGACGTTCACCAGCCAGTCTCCTCCTGCAGCGGATGGAGTCACGCTGCTCGACCTCGCTGCGGCACGAATCGCCGGTGAGCAGGATGCCTTTTCGGACGAAGTGCGAGAGTTCCTCCGCCGTCGCGGTGTGCGGTTTCGACCGTATGCCTGGCGCTACGGCATCGGTCATTGGGACGGAAAGAGTTTGGTGCGCCGTTGAGAAACCAGGAGTCGAAGGACTGCGACGCTGCGGCGCCGCAAACCATGATCAGCCGCGAGCTGAGGGGAGTGATCCATGCGCAAAATTGAGTGTGAGCACTGTGCCATCCGAGGCCATTCGATCGTTCAAGATCTGACTCCGGAAGATCTCGGCAGCTTCCATAGCTGTGGCGTCTCGTCCATTTATCGGCGCCGTCAAGTCATCTTCCACGAGGGCACACCGGCCAACGGCCTGTATATTTTGTGTCGCGGCGCCGTGAAGCTCTATCAATCGGACCGCTTCGGCAAGGATCACATCCTGCACATTGCCGTGCCCGGCGACATTCTAGGAGAGCTGCCGTGCGATCCGATGGGCTGTTACTCGGTGTCGGCGGAAGCGATTACCGATTCGCAACTGTCGTTTCTGCCGCGCGAACGTCTTGTGCCATTCATCGAAAAACACCCGATGGTCGGCATCCGCTTGATCGAAGCGCTGAGCAAAGCGGTCAGCACCGCCCATAAGAAGGTGCGGACGCTAGCCCTCAAACGAGCTGAAGGCCGCCTCGCCGAGCTCTTATTGAGCTCGCCGAAATGATCGGTGTCTCAACCGAGACGGCGATTCGCCTGCTGGCTCGGCTGCGTCAGAAAAACGCGATTGACCTGCACCATCGCGACCTGACCATCACCGACACCGAAAAGCTCAGCCGTCTGGCCCATCACGAGAGCGCCCTGGGCGAATAGAACAAGGACAGAGGTTTCCCGGAATGGCTTCGCGCCAGCCACTGCAGGGATCGATTCTCATGCCTGCAAAGCGCTGCATTCCCATTCACATGAAATATCTCAGCTGGTCGCCGCAACCGGCTTGGCACGCAATGCGCTTGGTCTGGAGTCGGACAGAAAATGGGAGGTCCGATGGAACAGTTTCCGATGATCGCCGTCGCACTTGGTTTGGTAGGCACGCCACTTTGGCTTATGGCGCTCGTGGCTTTCGAAAAGTACCGCGGCCTGCAGGAGCCGAGCTTGGTGTTCTGCCCCGAAACGAACGCGCGTGTGGCGGTTGCCCTGCGTAACACGATGGACGCGGCCGCTGGAAGCGAGGCGGGGGTTGAGAGTTGTTCACGCTGGCCGGAGCGTCAGGGCTGCGACCAGGCTTGCCTCAATAGTTGTGATTCTTAGCTGAAAGCCTCCTCCTTACTCCCCTCCGTTGCCGGAAAGCGGCAAGGGGGAAACGGCGCGGCGTTGGTTGTCAGCTCAGCGCCGCGCCAGATTGAGCTCGACCGGCATCACCGGTTTCAACGACGGCTCCAGACGCTCGGCTTCGGCAAACGCTTGCCTTGCTTCGCGACTGCGTCCTTGTCGCTGCAACTCCTTGCCGAGATTGAAGTGCGCGGCTGCCTGCCGCGGATCGATCGCGATCGCCCGACGCAGGTATGCTTCGATTTGCCGAGGTTGCGCCAATCGCCGGTAGAGCCAGGCCAGACGCATGTTCTGATCGAAGGTGTCGAACAGCCCGTACCGTTGGCTGTCGACGAGATGGCCGACAGCCGTGTTGGCGCTCGCAATCTGGGTTGCCGTCAGGCTTCCCAGCGCCTGCGGAAAGCCGAGATCGCGCATGACGATGGTTGCGCGTGCCTGGTGGAATTGCACGAACAGCGATTGACCAAGGAGGGCGAAGAGCAAAAGGCTGACGCCGACGAACGACCACCCCGCCTTGGTTACCCGGCCTGCATCCTTGAGCACCCAGCCGCGCAGGATGACAAAAGATCGTTGCTCCAAGCGTACCAGCAAGACCGTCGCGTAGCCCGCCATTAAACCACCACCAGCGGCCAGCAGCAGGGGCGCTGCATCGTAGAGCCCGTTGAGAGCCGCAAGGCCGACACCGAAGACCGCCAGGAGGAGCAACTCTTCGCGTCCCGACAGCGGGTATACCGGCGGTGCTACCACCCTGCGATTGGTGCAGGACGGGCGACCGAGGCGATAGGCCAGCGATTTTTGCGGGCAAGCGCTAACGCATTCGAAACAGCGCATGCAGTCGTGGCTGGCCACCATGGAGTTGAGCGCCACCTCCTCATGAACCCGCACTCCGGTTGTGCAGGCGGCAGTGCAGCGAGCGCAGCCGTCGCAATCGCCGACCAGGCGGATGCGTCCCAACGACAAGCGGTCGGCGAACGAAAACAGTGGTGCGTATGGACAGACGTACTTGCAGAAGCTCAACGAGCCCATGAAATAGACCATCGCCAAGCCGCAGACGGCGAAGGTCAGGGCACCGACGAAAGGACCCGGCAGATTGGCCCAAACGTTGTCGCTCGATAGCTCGAGGTGGAAAGCCAACAACGGCTCGCCGAACCACCAGCGTTCCACCAACGGCTGAAAGAAGACATGCAGGCAAGCCGCGGCCGGAATGATCCAAAGGAAGCGGAAGCGCAACAGCTTGGGGCGAATACCGAGGCGGCGGAGGATGAACCGGCAGACTTCCTGGAAGGCCAGCATGTGACAGCCCCAGGCGCAGAAGAAGCGGCCGAAGATCGCCGTAGTCACGATGACGAGCAGCATCGAAAACAGCCCTGCCGTCGCAACGCCTTCGGCGGTGATGCGGCCCGCCTCACTGAGTTGGATCGAAGACAGCGTACGACCTGCGAGACGCCAGTGGATGAGGTGCGCGGCAATGAGAAGGTGGACGGCCGTCAACGACGCGATGCGCCAGCGCGCCGGTCGTGAGATGTGCATGGCCACCGTTCGTGTCTCCTCAGGCCGGCCGGCGCGGTGTACGTTCAGGCCGTGGCGGCGGCGACGGGTGTTGCGGTCCGTCGGTGCGGTCGGGACGTGGTGTGGCGGTAGCGCGCGGTGAACGCTCCGGGTGCGGAGCGCGGTCCGGACGGGTCGGCCGTGGCTGCGGGCGCGGACGGACCGGCGGGCTCGGATGCCTGCTCGGCGTATCGATGGCGGGCGCCGTCGTCGTCGGCTGCGGCATCTCTGGTGTCGGCGTCGGTGTCACCGCTTGCTCCGATGGTGGATTGAGATCGGAGAGGTTTACGCTGATGCTGCGGTAGCTCATGTTCTGTTCGCGGCTGTTGTTCTTCTCCCACAGCGTGTTGTTGGGATTGGCGACGTTGACGAGGTAGTAGGTGCCGGGGTCGATCGCCGCCTCGGGATCGTTGTCGAGGTCGATCCATTGGCTCGGGTGAATCCGGTGGTAGACGTCCTTGTAGCCGACGGAGATTCCCATGCGGCCGATGTTGTCGGTGCAGTGTGCGTCGAATTGGTGCGGGCGCGTGTCCGACTGACTGATCGGATCGGTGTCGAGCAGACAAAATGCGGTCTTGCTCGATAGGGCGACCAGATCGCCGGTCTGCGGGTCGTCGCGCCGCAGCTCATAGTTGACCGTCTGCGCATAGGCCCAGTGCTGGCCGTCGTCGGCGAAGCGGATGACCCCCGCCGGGTGCGCGCATTTCGAGCCGTCGTTGCGCAGAATTACTTGAATCGCGGAGAGGATCTGCCCCGGGTTGGCGGCGGGTGTCGCGGCCTGGATGATCAGCGGGCCGTCGCCGACGTTGTCGACCGAAGTGGTGAAGTCGAGGATGCGGTGACCGGCCTGGTAGATCAAGCGCACGTCGGTGGGTGGTTCGGCCTTGAGGTCGGGCAAGAGCAACGAGGCGTCGGACGGATCACACGCCGGTAGCGGGCCGCTGTCGGTTGAAGCCGGCGGACAGGGGTTGAGTAGCGCGCTGACGCCGGCAACGAAGCCAGTCTGTGGAGCGCCGGCAAGAATCCAGCGCCGGATGCCTTCGAGCTCGTCCGGATTGAGCGGCAAGCCATCGAGAGGCATCGGTGCCACCGCGGGATTTTGCCAACCCTGGGTCTTGGCGGCGAGGGCCTGGAAGAGAATGCTGTTGGTCGGGTCGCGCGGAACAACGAGTAGCTCGCCGGGCTCGTCGGGAGGGTCGTCCGGCGCTTTGTGCGGTTGCAGCAAGACGTCGTACGATACCCCGGCGCGCAGATCGATACCGTCCGACTTGCCGCTGCCGTGGCAATAGCTGCGCGTACAGCCGTGCAAATCGAAGACGCCGCGTTGCACCGCGTCGAAGGTGCTCGTCGGTGCGGCGCAGTCCTGCGCGCTTCCCGCTGCGGATGCCCACAAGATGAAGATCACTCCCAGGGGTAGAACTCGTTTCATCACATGACCTCCGCAACCGCCAGGCCGTCGACCCGTCTACTCATCGATGAATCGGCGACCGAAAAGAAACGCTGCAACTAAAACCCAGGTGCAAATTCTGTCGCAATCGGAAAGTGCGGAAGCTGATGTGAATCATGTCGAATCGTGACTACTGCGGTCGTCCTTGACGTGCGGCAGCGCTTGTTCCACACACCGGCCAGGAGGATTCCATGTCGAAGATCGTCGTTCTCGGTGGTTGTGGCGGCATCGGCAGCGTCGCCGTACGGGCGCTGGCGTCGGGGGACTATTTCGATGAGCTGGTGATCGCCGACGTGCGTGCCGAGCTGGCGCAGAAGGCGGCGGCGACGATTGCCAAGTCGGGGGTGCGTGGCGTTGCCGTCGACGCACTGGACGCGCGTTCCGTCCATGCAACCATCGCCGGTGCCGACGTCGTGCTCAACTGCATTGGGCCGTTCTACAAATTCGGTCCGCCGGTTCTCCAGAGCGCCATCGACGCACGCGTTGCCTACGTCGACGTCTGCGATGACCTGGCGCCGACGCGCCGCATGTTGGAGATGGATGCCGCGGCGCAGGCCGCCGGCGTCTCGGCGCTCATCGGAATGGGCAATTCACCGGGGCTGGCCAACGTCTTCGCTCGCCTGTGCGCCGACCAATTGCTGGAGCAGGTCGACAGCGTCGACATCATGCACATCCATGGTGGCGAGCCGGAGGAAGGACCGGCCGTCATCAAGCACCGCATCCACGCCATGGTGAACGACGTTCCGTTGTTCATCGACGGGCGCTTCATCAGCGTCCGCCAACTCGATCCCAGTGGCGCGGCTTACGTGCTGCAAACCGAGTTCCGCGACATCGGGACCTTCCCGGTCTATCCGTACCCGCATCCTGAGACGATCACGCTGCCGCAACACATCAAGGGACTGCAACGTGCTACCAATCTCGGCGTGGTGTTTCCGCTGAGCTACTTCCATCTGACGCAA
Organism: Deltaproteobacteria bacterium; assembly: GCA_016200585.1. GTDB lineage: Bacteria > Desulfobacterota > Binatia > HRBIN30 > HRBIN30 > JACQEN01. The sequence goes on along the minus strand of JACQEN010000148.1, from coordinate 919 downwards.
GACATGGTGCGCGTCGGCGCTTGTTCCGACGCTCCGATTCGCGTTCTGGGACAAGAGGTCGTTCCGCTCGAATTCTCGGTGGCCCATATCCTGGCGCGGCGGCCGCAGCTGCTGCTCGCGGCCGGGGTCAGTGGACCCGCAGGTTGTCTCAAGGTTGTAGTCGGCGGCAAAAAGGCAGGGGAGGCACAAACGCTGGTCCTGTCACTTTCATCGAAGACAGCAGGGGCCGGCGAGGGGACCGGCATCCCCGCCGCGGTCGGCGCGATTCTCATGCACCGTGGTCGCATCCCTCGCCGTGGCGTGTTTCCGCCCGAGGCCGGGGTGCAACCGTTCGAGGTCCTGACTCTCGCCTCCGAGATCAGCAAGAAGCTCGGTATCGCCGGCGGCGGCTCGGTGCACGTCGAGCATATCGATGCCTCCGGCCGGCGCACGCCGATCCCGTTGGGGATGTGAACCGGGTTTTGAGGCAATCGCCGCGGCGCAGAAGATCACCAAAGAATCGTTGACTTTCGTGCGATCACTTTGATACCCGAAGGGCCGCGCGTTTAATCCACATGTCATGCAGAGGTTGGAAAATCGTACAGAGGTAAGGGCGTAGCGACGAATTTGAGTGGTTGGACGTCCGCGCTTCGTGACCGAGCATCGACGTGTATCGTCTTCGCGGCAGTCAGCTGAAAATGTCCGAGCGCTGAGAGGAGTAGAGTGAATGCATTGGCGGTTTCCGGAGAACATCTCCACGTTCGGTGGCCAGATCGATTCGGTCTTCTGGATCACGTACTACATTGTTGGCGCTTGGTTCGTCGCCGTCGAGCTGTTGCTCTTCTATTTCATTCTCCGCTTCCGTAAGCGGCCAGGGCAACCGGCGCAGTACATAAAAGGTGACCGATGGTCGGAGCTGGCCTGGGTGATGGTCCCGGCG
>JACQEN010000147.1 GCA_016200585.1 Deltaproteobacteria bacterium | reverse complement strand
GCGCTCGCCTTCCAGTATCCGGCGGAACTGACTCTCTATGTCGGCCCGCATTTCTGGCGCAACGAACTTCCAAATCGGCGCGCCAAGCAACTCTTCCGAGGCATAGCCGGTCAGCTGGCACGCGATGGGGTTCGCCGAGGTGATGCGTCCCGACCCGTCCACGGTGACGATCATGTCGCTGACCCGATCGATGTATTTCTCCAATCGCGCCTTGCTTGCGCGCAGCTCTGTCTCAACCCGCTTGCGCTCGGTCATGTCAACCGCCGTGCCCGTGGCGCCGATCACATTGCCGAAATTGTCGAGCAGCGGTGTAGCATTGAAACTGTAGAGAGCCGGAGTACCATCCTTGGTCACAACCTCGACCTCGTAGTCGAGGACCGTTTCACCAGCCATAAGCCGCTCGAAGGCCCGCCGTTGCCGCGTCGCTTCCTCCGGCGATCGGAAGTCGGAGAATGGCAGTCCTACGAATTTTTCCGGCTGCTGGCCGAGGCGACGCACCGCAGCGCTGACAAAGGTGATCCGCCCAACAGCATCGACGGACCAGATCAAATCGTGCGACGTTTCCACAATGCTTCGGTAGCGCTGCTCACTGGCTCGCAGCGCTTCTTGGGTTTGCTTCAGCTTGGTCACGTCAAAGTGTGCCCCAAGTATGCGACAGACCTCACCCGTGTCATCACGCAACAGCGTCGCTCGCGATGCAATCCAGCGATACGTCCCATCTTTGTGACGCAACCGATACTCCGTTTCCCAGATTCCAGTCTGGTTTTCCAGGCAGGCCGTGGCGGTCGCGAGCACTCGCGCGTGATCCTCCGGGTGCAGTCGACTCCACCATTCCTCGATGTCGTTCGCGACCTCGTGTTCCTCGTAGCCGAGCTGCGCCTTCCACTGCCGAGAAAAGTAGATCGTCGTGCTGTACGGGAACCAATCCCACAAGCCGGTGTTCGACGCTTCCACTGCCAGCTGCAGTCGTTGCTGGCTCGCCCGCAGCGCTTCCTCGGCCCGCAGCAAGGCACGACGAGCTGAGGCGTCGCGCAGCTCACGTTCGATGACAGAAACCAAACGCGCCAACCGGCGTTTGCTGACAAAGTCACAGGCACCGCCTTTCAAGGCCTTCACCGCGAACTCCTCGCCTACCTCGCCAGACACGATAACGATCGGCGCATCGACGGAGTGGTCGCGAATGACGGAAAGCGCAGCCGGAGCATTGAATCGCGGCATAACCCAATCGCAAGTGATCAGGTCCCACGGCGCTTCCGTCAGCGCGGCACGCAGCTCCGGCTCGGTTTCAACCCGCTTCCACACCGGATCGTACCCGCCGCGCCGTACTTCGCGAAGAATCAACTCGCCGTCGTCTTCAGCGTCTTCGACCAGCAAGATCCGCAGCGGCGTAACCACAATGACTCCACGTTCGTGCGTCGCACTTCCTACTACCGTGGAGGTGCGATCGCAACTCGAGCGCGCCACGACCACAACGCATCGCTAGGAGGAATCGGTTCACCGCAGCCGCGAGCGCCTGTCGATCTTGACGTGTCCGACCATGGTGAAGAAGTGCCGCGCATCGTTGCATAGGATACCCACACGAGCTGACTCGCATCGGGCTATGCGAAGCTCACCCTTCGGGGAGTGTCGAAAATCCAAGCTGAACGGCGTTGCTGCGGATGCGGTCGTCCGTAGTCAGCACAGCCAGTCCAGGCGCGGCCTCATTCAAGACCAAGGCGCTGGCAAGATGCAGCGCGTCGAGCGTGCGTAGCGGCTCGGCGGGAAACCGTTCCTCGGCCCGACGAGCGACTTCAGACGTCACTTCGAGTATGGCCCATCGCGAAGCGGCCTGCGCCAGAACGCCGCGCAATCCGGCCGCGTCCTTCTCCGATAGCCCCGCGCCGGCTCCAGCACGGGAAATGACGCGACGGCACTCAACCAATGTCAGTCGCGAGCAGGTCACCTTGTCGGCAGTGCGCAACAAGCGGAAGACCTCGTCGCCTCGCTCCTCATTGAACAGCCAACGCAAGACAGCGCTACTCTCGGCGTAGAGTGGCATTACTCGCCACGCTCTGCGTCGAGCAGCATCTGGGTATTCACCCGGAGCTTCACCTTGGTGCGCCGGTACGCCTTCTTGGATTGCGGGAGACCGAGCACCAGCGAGCCCGCGGCGTGGAGATGAGATAGCCCCTCCTCGGTAGCGTCAGGAAGCACCCCAACGAGCGGCCGCCGCAGCTCCGCCACGACACGCCCCCGGTCGGTCACCAAGACCACTTCCCCGCGCGCAACGTCGCGGAGGTAGGCGCTCAACCGGTTCTTCAACTCCTTGATGGCTACCGCCTGCATGCCTGATCAAGTAGCCCCACGTAGCTACCTGGTCAAGGCAGACTGATTTCAGAGTGGCGCGTCGCCGCAGAATGACCGCGTCAGATCGGGGCGGGTTTCTTGGTTCGGCGCTCGGGCTCCTGCCCGGCTAGTTTTTCGCGGTACTTGCGGCTCAACGGCAAGACATTGACCGCCCCGGTCAGCGTATTGAGCTCGACGTAGACCTCGGTTTCGTACACCTCGGTGATCGCACGGTAGGTGATCACCTCGCCCGGCGGCCCCAGACGCATGAGCTGACCGTCTTTCAGGAGCGCAACCCGGTCGCAATACAGTGCCGCGAGGTTGAGGTCGTGCAGCACGGTCACGATACTGCGCCCTTCGCGCTGCAAATCGTGGAGCAAATCGTAGATCTCGACCTCGTGCCGGATGTCGAGGAACGCGCCCGGTTCGTCAAGCAAGAGGATATCCGCCTCCTGCGCCAGGGCGCGCGCCAAAATCACACGCTGGCGCTCGCCGCCGCTGAGCTCGTGGATCGATCGCTTCGCCAGCTGGCTTACGCCGCAGCGCGCCATGGCCGTATGCACAATCTCAAGGTCGCGGCGGCCTTCAAACGAAAAGCCGCCCAGATGCGGCGAACGGCCCATGAGCACGACCTCGGTCACCGAAAATGGGAATTCGATGATCGTCTCTTGCGGAACGACCGCCAGCTGCCGTCCGAGCTGCCGCCGTGTGTAGACGGCCAACGGTCGTCCGTTGAGCAAGATGTCTCCTCGCTCGGGCTGCAAGACGCCGCTGAGCAATCGCAACAACGTTGACTTCCCGGAGCCATTGGGCCCGATGACGCCAAGCATCTCGCCGCATCGCAACTCCAGTGAGATGTCATCGATCACCAGCTCCGCGCCGTAGCGAAAGCAAAGGTTGGCAGCCTGAAACGGCAGAGACGATTCTTGGGAGTTAGCCAAACGCCTTGCTCCCTTCGCGTTTCAGCAAGTAGATGAAGAACGGCCCGCCGCACAGCGCCGTCACTACGCCAACCGGGATCTCGACGACGCCGAGCGCCGTTCGGGCGATCGTATCGGCCCAAATCAAAAAGATCGCCCCGGCTAGCATCGAAGCGGGAAGCAGAAGCCGATGATCGGCTCCGAGCAGGAGCCGCATCACATGCGGCACGATCAAACCAACGAAGCCGACGATACCACTCACCGATACCGCCGCCCCAACCAACAACGACGCCCCGATGAACGACGCCCGGCGCACGCGGTGGACGTCGACCCCAAGCTGCATCGCCCCTTCCTCGCCGAGGCTCAGGGTGTTGAGATGGCGCGTCTGCAGCAACAGCCACACGGTCGCGACCGCGCTGTACACCGCGATCGTCAGCACCAGCCGGTAGCTGTGGGTCGCCAAACTACCCATCAGCCAGAACAGAATTCCCTGCGCCTGATAGAAGTCGGCGATGGCGTTGACGCACAAAATGAGCGCCCCGGCGAAGGCGTTGTAGATGACGCCGGCGAGCAGCAGGACATACGGCTGCAGCCGTCCGTGCACCAGCGCCAGGCGGTAGATCACTCCAACCGAGAGCAAGGCCCCCAACGCCGCGGCCAAGGGCAGCAAGCCGGTCTCGGCAAAGGCGCCGCGGCCAACGACGATCACCGCAATCACCGCACCCAAAGCCGCTCCACCCGACACGCCGATCAGATGCGGCTCGGCCAGCGGGTTGCGCAGCAACCCCTGCAGTACCACACCGGCAGTCGCCAACGATCCGCCAACGATCGCCGCGAGCAATACCCTTGGCAAACGCGTCTCGAAGAGGATCACGCGGTCGGTGTTGTCCAACAGATCGCCGTTCAGCGCTCGCGCCAGATCGATATGCACGCTGCCGATCAGCGACGCCAGCACGACGGTGGCGCACAAAAGGACCACGAGGACGGAAAGGACGCCAACGAAACGCTGGAACGTAAGGTACCCAGCCAACGCCCCCGGCTCGCGGCTCACGGCTCCCGCCTCACCGCTCACGGCTGCCGCCTCCCGGGTGCTTCGTCTTCAAATCGCTCCGGCTGCACAAAGCGGGCGATGGCTTCGAAGGCCTCGGGAATACGCGGCCCCGGGCGCAGCAATTGATACTGCTTGTAGCCGTGGACTCGCCCCAGGCGCACAGCAGGAATTGTCTGAAACCCCTTCCAAAACTCGAGTGCCGCCCCGGAACCGGCACGCTCTTCATTCCCCATGGTGGTGTCGATGATTACCTCAGGTCCGGCAGCGATCACCAGCTCGAGGCTGATGTGCGGCCACGATCCGCCTGCCTGCGCCCCCAAGTTAACCCCGCGTGCCATACGGATGAGCTCGTCTTGAAAGATGCCGGCACCGACCGCAATCAGCGGCGTCTGCCCGACAACCATCAGCACCTTGCGCTGCGGCGCGCCGGCGAGCCGGGCGCGAATCGCCGCCAGTCGCTGTTCAATTGTCGCAATCAACGCCTGCCCGGCCGTCTCTCGGCCCACCGCTTTGGCGATCGTGACGATCGCTTCCTCAATCTGAGCGATGGTGTTCGGATCGACCAGAAGAACTGGGAATCCCAAGCGCCGCAACGTCTCCACCGGATTCTGATTGCCGGGGCTCGGAACGACGATGATCAGGTCGGGCTTCTTGTCGACGATCGCTTCGACGTTCGGCGTCAGGAAATTCCCAACGCGATCGATCTTCGTCGCCTCGGGCGGATAGTCGCAGTACACCGAGACGCCCACCACACGGTCACCGACGCCGAGCGCGAACAACGTCTCGGTCACCGACGGCGCCAGCGAGATGATGCGTTGCGGTTCGGCGGCAGCGACCCGGGAAGGAGTTACAAACAGAAGAAGCACGACTAGGTAAAGCTTCACGTCCCACACCTCAGCGCACAAACGTAATATCGAACGGCGGCAACCCGAGATTGAGCGGGGCCGAGGTCAACTCGCTGTTGTCGCTGGCGCGAAAGATGCGCACACCCGGATGCTCCACGCTACGATCCGAAATGAACAGCTCACCGCGTCGACTGAGCTCGATGTCGGCGAAGGTGCCGGAACTCAGCAATGTCGCCGTGACCGCCCGCTGGTCGAGATCGAAGGCGACCACCGCGGTCGAGAAGTCGGCCTTGGAAAGGATCGCGTAGCCCGTCGTGTCGGTGGTGAGGACAAAGTCCGTGATGTCTCCACCGATCTCCGCCTCGCTGATCAGAAATCCGCTCGGCACCCCGGTGGCGAGATCGACTCGTTCGAGACCGCCGTCGTTCACGGCAAACTTGCCGATCTCGGAGACGTAGATCGCTTCGTTGCGTACGGTCAGACCTTTCGTCTGTCCGAAAGGATTCTCACCGGTCAGATCGATCGCTTTGATGACCGTATCGTGCGTCGCATCGATCTCGACCAACGCGCCCCGCTCCGCCGGCACGAAGTTCGCCAGGCGTTGCAGAGAAACGAACGCGCGATCGCCGACCACCACGGCTTGACTCATGTCGGGAATGCCGTCGCTGTCGGCGTACGCACCGAGGTCGATGTGATCGACTACGAAATCCGTACAATCGGCACGCGCCGACGGATTCACAACCAGCAGCTGAGCTTGGGCAAACAACGGAACATAGGCCTTCGAAGCGCTGGCGAACGCGATGTCGTTCGGATTCGAGCCGCTGCCGGTCGAGCACTGCGTCTTGGTTGCAAAGTCAGCGCCCGAATCGAGGACCTGCACGTTGTCGGCGCCGAAGCGGTTGACGATGTACACGTTGGCTCCGTACGGCCGCACCACCGCATCGCTTGCCACTCGCCGTTGGGCGCTGATGCCTTGCACCGCGTGCGCCGGATCGAGGCCAATGGTTCCAAAAGAGCCCGTCTGGAAGTCGGTAGCGATGATGAAGGCGTGTTGCGGACCTTCGTCGAGCGCACTTTGAACCGCGAGGATCAGCTCGTCGACCGTCACTGCACCATCGCCATCGGCGTCAAACGCCGGACAATGGCTCAACGACTCGGAGCCGAGAGCGATGTTCACGCCGGTGACCAATTCGTCGACGGTTACCTGACCGTCGCCGTTGCAATCCCCGACACTCTGCGCCTCAGCCGCTGCCAGGAACGCGCGCGCAGCAAAAACGGCTGCGCTGAGCCAAAGCATGGATCTCATCCTCCGAAATGGCATTCGACAAATCTCCTCTCGTGCTGCCGTTACTCAAAACTTTGCCGTCACCGTCCCGAAGAAGGCGCGCCCGGGAAGCGGAAAGCCCTCGACGTCGGCAATTTGATCGTCGGCGATGTTGCGCGCTTCAAGACTCACGGTAAGCGCTTCGAACGGCTGTAGCGCCGCGCCGACGGTATGAATATCGCGACTCGGAATGTGATCGAAATTGATCGGGTCGCGATAGTTCCCGCTGACCCGGTTGAATTCGTAATAGACCTTGCCGTATGCCGCAAGACACTCGACGCGGGCGTAGATCTCGTCGGCGGGACGTCCGGGCAGTTGCAATCCGAGGTACGCCGGATCGCGGTTCTCGGTATCTTGGTGGGTGTAGTTGAGTGCGGCGCGCAGGTGCGACACCAGCGTCCCCTGCACTGAGACCTCGTGCCCCTGAAACCGGGCACCCGCAAAGTTGCGATAACGGCCGACCGCCGGCGATGTGAGAACAAAGGCAATCACATCGTCGACGTCGTTGTCGAAGAAGGAATACTCGAGCCGCGCCGAGTCGAGCCAGCGCAGCGTCGGGACGTCGAGGACGAAGCCGACGTCACGGTTGACGGCGACCTCCGAATGCAATGTCGGATTGCCAACGACGCTGCCGCTGTTGCCGAACAGCTCGCCAAAATTGGGAGCACGTTCGAAACGGCCGATGTTGCCGCGCAGCGAAAACCACTCGGCAACCCGGGCCTGTGCCCCGACCGAAGGGCTGTAGAGATCGTCGGCTCGCGACGTCGCAGGCACGAAAAGTCCGAAGTCGCTGCGCGCCGATGCAGCGCGGTCCTCCAAATGCTCGTAGCGTAGTGTCGGCGCAACGACGAAGCGATCGTTCCAGACTCCGACCTGGTCCTGCATCGCCCAACTGAAGTGCAGCCGCTCTTCAACCGGCTCTCGACGCGTTCCAACCGCAACGTCGTTGTGCGGAGAGAACGTCTCCTGCGACAATTCGGCAAACGTGCCGAGCACTTGGTTCGTGCCGAGGTAGTACGTTGCGTCGAGGTTGCCGCCCACCACCGTATTGTGGTCGTGCCGGTCCTGCGGACCGGAGCCGATCTGGCCGTGCAGGTCTTTGAACGCCGTGCGTTCGAAAATCCCGTACAGCGTGCCGTTGAGGTCGAGTCGTTCGACTAGTAAGTCACGCGAGAGAAAACGCAGATAGTCGAGCGCACGCACGTCGTTCAGGGATGCGTCGGACGACAGCGTCGGGGCGAGACCCGGAACCCCTTGGTTCTTGAAAAACGTCTCGCTCGTCAGCTCCAGACGCAAGTGCCGGCTCAGGCTCGTGCCACCTTTGAGCAGGGCGTCAACGGAGTCGAACGCATCGTTGATCCGCGTTTGCTCGATGCCGCGTTCCGCGGTTGGCGTTCCCGCTTGCGGGCTCTTCTCCTTGAAGCCAAAGTTGCCGGCACTGCCCAGGTACGTAACGTTGGCAATGAGGTCGATATCGTGCAGCTGCTGTGTGCGTGAAGCGACGACCTTGCGCGTATCGAACGAGCCATACGAAGCCGACAACTGGGTTTGCGGTGTACTCGACGGCGGCCTGGTAACCAGGTTGACGACACCGCCGATGCCGCCGGCTCCCAGGTTGACCGGCGCCGTGCCGCGATAGACGTCGATGCGCTGCAAGCTATCGAGAGGAAGATCGCTGAGATTGACGGTTTCATTCCGGGCCCGCGACAGCGGCACACCATCGAGGTAGATCTGCACCTGATTGGCCGACGAACCACGAATTGAGACCGTACTGAACGCGCCCAACCCGCCGAAACGCCGCACGCTGACACCGACACTGTCGGACAAGGCGTCGGCAACCGTTTCGACCTGCTGCGCATACGGCTGTGGGTCGATCTCACTGACGAAGGCCGTGGGCGCGTGGCTCTCGGCGTCCGCCACTTGCGTCGCACGCACGGTAACCGTGGTCGGCGGAACTTGAGCCCACGTCGTCGTGTACCACGATAGACTCCACAGGCAGGCGATCACACGCAGCGCAAAGACAGCAACAATCGAGACAGGTCGAATCATCGACCTTCCACTGGGCTCACGGCCGCCGTCATATCCGCCGCACTGATCCGTGCGTCGCCGTTGGCGTCGTCGCCGCGGGCATCGCCGAAGATCGCTGCAGCCAACGTGTCGAGATCGACAGCGGGGGTTGCGGTTGGCGTCGCGCTCGGGGTCGGCGGTGGTGCCGCCGTAGGGCTCAACGGAAACGTCGGTTCGGCGGTCGGCGTCGGATTGCCGACATCACAGGTGTGCACCGCCGCCATGGCGTCCAAGTCGAAGCCGCCCGAATCACCCGGCGGCACGCGACTGCCGGAATCGGCAATGGAGCTGCCCGGATCGGTAATGCGCACAAAGGCCACCCACCGCAGCCCGACTTGCGACAAGTCGAATGCATCGCCGCCGGCGACGGTCGGATCGGTTGGATCAATGCCGTTTTCGGGACTGCTGAAGACCGGGCTCTTACCCGCCAAGCCTGCGAAGGTCAGCGGATCGTACGGAAATTCGACGAAGTGCTCGCCGTCCTGCGAGACCGCAACAATGCCGACCTCCGCGAAAACCGGTCCATCCGGCGTCCCGGCGTGAAAGGCATTCTCAAAGACGATGAAGTCGTCGCCCGGACCGTCGCAGATCACCGGCGGGTCGAATCGCAACACGATGCTTCCACCGTCACCCAACGACAGCGTGTCGAGCGAGCCCTGTATCGCACCGCCGCCGTGGGGCGGACCAAGCACGATACCCGGCAGCTTGTCGGCGCCGAAACCGGCATGGGCCCCCGGCGTGAAGGAGACGACGGCGTCGGCAAAGGGGTCGCTGGCGAACGCCGCGCAGCTCAGCGAAAGAAAACAAACGAGCGGCACGACGGTCCAGCCACGTTCCCATACCGTCCGCACGATACGGCTCGCTGCGCGATGCTCTTCCCCCCGCAATGTCCGCTTCGATTTTCGCGGCCGAAAAAAGGCGGAAGACCGGGGACCGGGAACCGAGAACCGAGAACCGGCGAATTCGCCGCCGTACTGCCATTCCCATATGGAAGGGTTCTCTGTCCTCATCCCCGGTCTTCCATTTCCTCTTTCACAATTCGCTCCCGTCCCTTTGGAGAGTGTCGAGAAATGAACAAAACACCCTTCGACGGGCTCGGGGTGAGCGGAATTCGTCATGGAACATGAATGGCCACCGTTCGTGCTGAGCTTGTCGAAGCACGGCTTGAGAGCAACTCGATGTTCCCGGTTACGGCAGGCAACGCAGCGTCAGCACGTCGCGGTCATTCCGCGCCCGACCGGTTGCCGGCATGTGCACCGCCGTGGTGCGCACCATTTTGCTCGCCGGCTTGAGGCCGGTGGCGGTCGAACGCAAGGCGACGGTGATTGGGACCGGCCCGGCGCAGCGCGCTGTGCTCGACGGCAAGAGGGCACTGACTGCCGACTGCAAGGCAGTCAATTGCGGGTCGGCGGCAGCTTGCGGCTGTGACACCGTGAAGCTGTCGACACCCGCAGCAACGCACTGCGGTCCGGCGTTGACGTTGATGCAAACTCCGACGCCAAACGTGCACACGCCGTCGGCCACCCCGTCGCGGTCGCAGGCATCTCCGTCACGGCAGACGCTCTGCATAAGGGCGCGCCCAAGACGGTCGCGCAACGGGGTCACATCGGAAAACTCCGCCAAGCAGTCGGTTGCCTTTGCGCCGCCGCCTGGCAAGAGCGCACTGACCGGTGTGAATGTCGTAACCGCGCTGACACCGAAGTCGAGCGCGTAGACGCGTCCGCTGATCGGGTCGACATCGAGGCCGCTGGAGAACGCAAAGCCGTGAGCGAACTCGCTCACGACGCCGCTGCTGTCGATGGAAACGATCGTGCTGCTACCGAAGCCAGGGGTGAATCCGCCGCTGACGAGCACGTTGCCGTCGTGGTCGAGCGTGAGATCGGCCGCGCCCGAAAGACCCGAGGCAAGAGTCCGAGCCACGGCACCGCTGGAATCGAGCTCGACGACGCGGCCGGCAAACGTCACGCTGTCGAGGTCGCCGACGAACAGATGCCCGTTGGGTCCGAACACCATGCCGGCGGTAAGACTGAATCCCGCCGCCTGGGTGACAAAGGGCGGGTACAGGAACGAGCGATGACGCAGCACCTTCCCTGCACTCCCTCCGACAGCATCACTGACGAAGAGCTGTCCGGTCGACGATACTGCCACCCCTTGGGCGAACGGGATGCTACCCGGGGCCGCGACCTCGTGGCCCGCTGCCGTTACCGCCATCGTTGCCGTAGCTGGTGCGTCGATCGCGAAAAGCGTATCGCCGGTAACGGCGCCGGCCTGTTCGAGCCCGTTGTCGGCGACGAACAGCAGGTCGGCTTGCGGGCTGGCGGCAAAGCCGCTGAGCGAGTTGAAACCCGTCGCCAGCGTAGTGATGGTGCCGTCGAAATCGCGACGGATGACCGACTCGGCGCCGGCACCGAACGCACCCTGTCCAACCGCGATCGACGTACCGACCACCGCCACGTCGCCTTGCGCCGGACCGGGCAAAGGGATCGACCCAAGGATGTAGCCGCTTGGGCCGACGACATCGGCAGCGGCGATGCGCGCCGCCAGAAGACCAATTGCGAAAGCCGAAACTCGTTGCATGGAAACCTCCCCGTGTCAGCGCTCCAAGTGAGCGCAAATCTTTCGCCGGGCCGCTGAGTGATGCGGCGGAGAGGTTCGGTGGTCTGCGAAAAAAACCCGGCGACGCATTCTTGCGTCCCGGGTATGAGCAGGAGACCAGCGTTCCACCTCGCCCTCACACCCCGGAGGACATCGATTCCCGCTGCCGAGCCAGGTCTCCTGACTTTCAGCTACCTACTCGCGGCGCCTTCCCATCCCTTTGGACAGTGGCCTGAAGCCGCTTTCGTTCCGATTTACAGTGGCGGGGGCCGCGCTGGCTTTTCACCAGCTTCCCTCAACCCTGCAGCGTTGCGCCGACTGATACAGCCGGGGACGCTCGCAAGTCAAGTCGGTTACGAGTTGTATTTCAGAAGCGCTGAAGCGCTCACGGTAGCAATTCGAAACGGTATTCGATGTGGCCACGCAGCGGCGTAGTCGAGTCGCGATGCGGCAAGCGAAAGCGGCTGCGCCGCGCGACCTCGACGGCTTCGCGATCGAGCACTTCATAGCCTGACGAGCGCATGATGCTGGCGCTGTCGACGCGACCGTCGGCGAGCAGCACCAACTGCACATCGACGACACCCTTCCAGCCGCGGCGTCGGGCGATCATCGGATAGCCGGGCTCGGGACAGTACTCGCAGTAGGCACGGCGATCGAGGCTACCACCGTCACCGCCGCTTCCGGGGCCGTCGCTGCCATCGCCATCGCCGCCGCCATTGCCCTGTCCGTCGCGCCCGTTGGTCACGGCCGGTGAGTCGACAGGTTGCGCCGCCTGTACTTCGTTCGAGGATGACGGTTGTGGCAAGGCAGGAATCGCGATCGCAACAGAATCCTCCCGCGGCGGTGATTGCGGCGCGGCGCGGCGATGTTTGATAGGCGCATGGGCCGGGGCTTTCGACACGCTCGGCGGGGCAGAAGGCGGCGCCGCTTGCGTCGTCGCTGCGGCAGCGCTCGGTGCCGGTCCGCCACGTTCGCCGCCGTGGCGCAACGATACCTGAATCACTTCGACGGACGGCGAGCTGGTCAGGCGCCACTCAAGCAACGCCACCAACGCCAAGCCGTGCAGCGCCGCCGCCATCGCAGCGCAGGCGCACCAACGCGTCAGCCCTCGCCGCACTGGCAATGGATTTTGGCCCAAAGGAGCCCACTCCTGGTCATCCATTCGATCAAGCTCGTCTCGCAGCGCGCATTGTAACATCCGCGCCCAGTCCGCCCAGACCGTTCGACACCTCCGCCGGAAGAGCTGGATCGCCTTGCGAAGCATGGTAAAGCGATCTCATGAACCGCCGGCTCCTGATCAATCTGGCGCTCAGCACGATCGTTGCGTCGCTTTTCCTGTTCCTTGCGTTTCGCAACGTACCGCTCGCAGAGTTGCGTTCAGCGCTGGAACGCTTCGATGAACGCTGGCTGCTGCCTGCATTTGCCATCAGCTTCCTGCTCATGCTGTTCCGCGCCTGGCGTTGGCAACTCGAGCTCCGCCCCTTGGAGCCGATCCCTCTCGGCCGACTCTGGGCGGTAACGGCGGTCGCCTACATGGCAATCAACCTGCTGCCGATCCGCCTCGGGGAAGTTGTACGCCCCTGGCTGCTGTCGCGCCGGTCGAGCGTGTCGATCTCGAACGTTGTCGGCAACCTGGTCGTCGAGAAGCTGATGGACTCGTTCAGCATCGTCTTTTACATCCTGATCGGCTTGCTCAGCGCCAGCGACTTGCCGGCATGGGTCCGGCGCGGCGCCATGTTCCCAGCCATCGGCGCGGCGGTGTTCGGCCTTGTCGTCGCCCTGCTTTGGTTTCGTGGTGAACCGTTCATCGACTTGATCATGCGCTTTCTGCCCGAACGGTTCGGTCCCGGGGTGAAGCGCATCATGCGCGCCATTCTCGACGGCATGCGCATCCTACCCAATGGACGCCTGCTCCTCACCGTATTCGTCGGTTCGCTGGCGTTGTGGTTCCTGCCGGTCCTCTCGAGTTGGGTGATCATCAAGGCCTTCGGTTTCAACGTACCTTTTAACGCCGCGCTCATCGTCTTTATCTTCATCGGCTTCGGCACGGCGCTGCCGAACGCGCCTGGGATGATCGGGACTTTCCAGTACGCCTGCGTGCTGGCGCTCGGCCTGTTCCACGTCGCGCAAGCCGACGCCCTGGCGTATGGACTCGTCCTCAACGCCATCCAGTTGATCTCGATCGTCGCGCAAGGCGTGATCGCCTTGCCGCTGGCGCGGGTCGGCATCGACGACTTTCAGCGCGCCAGAGCCGAGCTCGCAGGTGTGTGAGACATTGGCCGGCGTCGTGCCCCAGCGCCCCGCGGAGTCGGCGCTGACAGGACAGCCGATTAGCCAGCCGCCGACATTTCAACTGGCGCGACTCGCGCCTGCCGCCGTGTGACCAGCCGCGCCACCACGGCAGCACCCGAGTAGAGCGGCACCAACAAGTATAACGCCAGGAGAAAGCCCGGCGACAGAACCAGAATGCCCGCACTGTTGTTGCAGACAAGCACGCCGACGAGAACGTAGTTCGACACACCGCCGGCGTGACCGATGCGGCTGGTGATCAAGCTTGGCGCGCCACCGGCGCTGCGGCGCTGCGAGTCGACGACGTAGAAGGTGAAAGCCGCAGCCACCGATGCGGGTACCCACCAAGGCATGAATCCGAGCCAGACGTAGACAGCGAGCGCGGGCAGAAGGAAGGCGATGTCGGCAAAGTGATCTAGGAATCGTCCCATCGTACTCTCACGGCCGATGCGGCGCGCCACGCGGCCGTCCCAGACGTCGCTCGCGGCGACGGCCGCGAAGACGACCACCGCGAGAGCTCCCCAGAGACGCCAGCCTTCGGCGGCAACCACGAGCTTCACGAACACCGGCGTGAGCACAACACGCCCGGCGGTCATGAGGTTGGCGCTATGCGGTCGAAGACGGGCAAGCACGCTCTCATCGTACCTGCTGCAGGGCGCCGCGAAAAGCCTCGCGTCCCTTTCCACCGCTGTCGAAAGGGGCTTCAGCGGCAAAATGGATTCCGATAGACACGCCCCATGGAGATTCCGATCTATCAAGTCGACGCTT
>JACQEN010000145.1 GCA_016200585.1 Deltaproteobacteria bacterium | reverse complement strand
GGAGGTCTGTAAGCCGGATTCTGTCGCCCTCGGAAGGGTGACGGTCATTCCTCTGGGACGATTGTTACCAATCGCCTCAAGCGACACACCCGAGGGAGCGCGGGCCACGCATTCCCTCTAATTTGGTCTTGCTCCAGGTGGGGTTTACCGAACGAGCAAGTCACCGAGCTCGCTGGTGCTTCTCGCACCTTTTCACCGACTCCAAGCGGCGCGAACCGCGAGGCCGTCTCTTTTCTGTGGCACTTTCCCTCGGTTACCCGAGGCCGCCGTTAGCGGCCACCCTGCCCTGTGGAGTCCGGACTTTCCTCCCGACCTGCAGAAAACGCCTGTCGAGCGACCGTCCGACCTCCCCCCAAAAATACAATGTAACTTTAGCGACTAACTTCGTTCGAATCTACCCGTTCAGCACGGCAATACAAGATTCGGTGGCAGTTGGGGCAAGAACGAATGTCAACCGCTCGCTGTAGTTCGTTGTAGAACTGCGGCGGCAAATTCATATGGCAGCCAAGGCATATGCCGTTGCGCACCTCGACCACGGCAATTCCCCCACGGCGTGCAAAGATCTGCTCGTACTTGCGCAGCACATTGGAGTCTAAGCCTTGCGTCATCCGATCCCGTGAATCCGTGGCGGCTTCAATCTCAGCAGCCAGCTGTCGAATACGGTCGCGATGGTTTTCGGCCTCCGAACTAGCACGTTCTGCCAACTCTGACTGCGCCCGCTCGGCATCCGAAGCCTTCGCGTTCAATTCCTCGAGCGCTTCAAGCACGCCGAGGATCTCTTCCTCTCGCTGCTGGTTGGTTTCCTTGCCTACCTCGATCTCGCGCCGCAGAGCTTGCAGCTCTTTCTCGTTACGGACACGATTAAGACGCATGCGGCGGTCGGTCATTTTCGACTCTTCGTCTTCGAGGTCGCCCTCGAGCTTCCGGCGCCGCGCTTCGAGAATATCTCGTTCGCTGGAAGCGTCGCGTGCAGCGTTCGTCTGTAGTGCGAGTTGGCCCTCGAGTGCAGCAATCTCCGTCGTCAACGCCTGCAGCTCTTCCCTTTTGGCTCGAACTTGCCGATCCAC
Organism: Deltaproteobacteria bacterium; assembly: GCA_016200585.1. Classification (GTDB taxonomy): domain Bacteria; phylum Desulfobacterota; class Binatia; order HRBIN30; family HRBIN30; genus JACQEN01. The sequence goes on along the minus strand of JACQEN010000145.1, from coordinate 9,762 downwards.
TTCTTGCAAGGCCGCCAGCTTGCCAATCGCCGTTTCTAACGAGTTTTCCAAGAGTGCTCCTTCCCAATCAATTCGTAAAACCGTGGGCCCACCAGGATTCGAACCTGGGACCTACCGGTTATGAGCCGGCGGCTCTGACCAGTCTGAGCTATGGGCCCCCACACGACGGTTTGACGTTGGCGTGAACGCTGGTGCTGAATTGCAGCATCACCACTTGAAATCAAGGCGACCCGAGAGTCGTAACGCATGTGTCAGTCAACCCCACTGTGAGCCGCGCCGATGTCGCAGCTCACTCACACGCCTCAGGGCCTCCAGGGAGCCGGAACGATCGCCGCGCGCCTCCGCGCGTTGAATTTGTTCTCGCAGTGCACGCCCTTCCTTTTTCCGCTTGCGGGCATCGATGCGTGCCATGCACTGTTCGGCGATCTGCATTCGGTCCGCCATGGAAGCCGGGATCTGCCCAACCAGTCCGGCCGTCAGGCGCTCAGCCACAACTCCCGGCAGCTTGTCCAAAATTGAGCCAACGTCTTGGCCGTCCCGCCGCGCTGAGCCGATCTGACGACCGGCCTCAGCCAATACCTCACTTTCAAAGCCTTCAAGCAACTGGCGCCCTAGGACTAGTTTGGCGACGTTGTCATCGAGAGCCATCACCTCAACGAGCTGAACCTCCTCAGGGCGAAACACGGTAAGGTTCTGCGATCTTCCTTGCTCATCAGGTGCTGCGGTCAACGTGCGATGTCGGGAGGGTAAGCGAACACGCAGGACGTTCTCATCGACCCCCAGCTGTTGAGCAGCCTTGGTCGCCAACAGACTGAACTGTACAGGATCGCGGACCAGCCCTAGCACCTCGGCAACCTTTTGAACCGCCCGGGCGCGTTGTGGAATGCTCGCGCCAGCATCAGGCGTGTTGAATTGAACGAAGAAGTCTGCCAGCGGCACGGCATGCTGCAAGAGCGCAAGCGTTGCCGCCTTTCCATGACTTCGAACAAAGGTGTCCGGGTCGAAGCCGTCTGGAAGGAATGCCCCAAGCCCCCACACGCCGGTTTCGGCACAAACCGCAAAAGCTCTTGCGGCGGCGTTCTGCCCGGCCCGGTCGCCATCGAAGAATGCTATGACTTCGGAGGCAAATCGTTTTGCCAATCGCAATTGTGTTGCGCCCAAGGCTGTACCAAGGGACGCTACAGCATACTCGATGCCTGATTCGACGAGGGCCAACACATCGAGGTATCCTTCGACAACTACAAGTCGTTCTGCCCCTCGAATAGCTTGGCGCGCCTCAAACAGGCCGTATAGTACCTCCCCCTTATGGAACAGCGTTGATTCAGGCGAGTTGAGATACTTGGGGTGGTTGTTGCCGAGCGTTCGGCCACCGAATCCGATGATCCGGCCGCCGATATCTCGAATAGGGAATGTGATCCGATCCCAAAATCGATCGTAGGTTGACCCATCGTTTCGGCGACCTACCAGTCCAAGTTCAAGAGCACGCGGCAGGGACAACCGTTTGGCGGCAAGTGACTGCGCCAACCCGGCACCGCCAGGAGGACAGAAACCAACGCCATACATGGACAAGATGGAATCGCCCACGCCTCGTGACTTTAGATAATTGCGAGCTTGTGCCCCCCGAGGGGATCGAAGTGCCTCCGCGAAATATGCTTGCGCTGCTTCGTTGATCGCGAGGAGCTCTTGGCGTACAGGATTGCCCGAACCGAGATCTTGCGTCTGCGGCAGACGAACGCCCGCCCGCTTTGCGAGTTGCTCGACTGCGTCCCGAAACTCGATTCGGTTTGCCTTCATGAGAAAGGTGAAGACGGTTCCACCTGCCCCGCACCCGAAGCAATGAAATAGTCCCCGCTCCTCGCTCACTGTAAAGGAAGGCGTCTTCTCCGCGTGAAACGGACACAACCCAAGATGGTTGCGCCCCGCCTTGCGCAATGTGACGTACCCCGAAATGAGCTCTACGATGCTGGTCCGTTCGCGGATCGATTGAAGAATATCGTCTGGTACCCGGCTACTCATTTGATCGGTTGGATGATTTCGAACGATGCCGCAGGCGCAACACTCGGGTCAACGCTGCGCAAGGCATTTCCCGCCAGATGCACAAGTGCATCTGCTACCTGCGACCGCATCAGTCGAGCCCCCCACGAGGGAACGAACAAATACACGAACAACGCAAGAAAGCCGGCGACGACCGCTCCTTTAGCTGTCCCCAGAACTCCACCGCCAACGGCACTCAAGGTTCGTGCAAGAGGCGAGGAAACGTAGCGCTCGAACAAGAAACCAATCGAGCTCACGACGGTGTATGCCGAAAAGAAGATCGTTACGAATGCTGCTCCACCCTGTACCGACTGGGGAGCATTCAAGGCCACAAATCTTTCGAGGTATTCAATTCCGACATCGTTGAATCGAAAAGCCGCTGTAATCGCAATTCCAAGTGCAAGTACAGCAAAAACCTCTCGGAAAAATCCTCGCGACAAGCCGCGAACACCAGTGAGGCCGATGAAAACGGCAAGGGCCAGGTCTATGCCGTTCATTTGGTCATCCAACCCGGCCCTTGCTCATCATGGGAAACCTCAGTACCCGCTTCGCGCTACTCGCCGAAGGTAACGCTTCTTTGCCGCTAGGGCCTTTTTCTTGCGCTTGACGCTCGGCTTTTCGTAATGTTCGCGCTTGCGGAGCTCGGCAAGGATGCCGGCTTTCTCGCATTGCTTCTTGAAACGCCTGATGGCGCTCTCGATTGGCTCGTTTTCTTTGACTCGAACCCCTGCCATGGAATACTCACCCCCTCCCGAAATTGGGATGGCTGTCGACGACGCACCCACCGCAGGAGGGGCTGCCGCTGTAGGTGCCTAACCTAGTGCTTTTGATTTCTCGGTTCAAGACAATTGCCGTCGTCGAAAAACACGCTCACGAAAAACTTCCTCCCTAGACGAGCGCAAAGCGTTCAGGAAAATCACTAATGATCCCATCGACCCCCAATTTCACCAGGGAGTGGATCGTATCGACGTCATTTACAGTCCATGCAATCAATTGCAGGTGACGTTCTCGCGCGGCAGCAACCGTCTCAGAATCAACAAACATCCAGAAGGGATGCACCGCGATCGCTCCCAGTTCGCGCGCCCATCGCCACGCATCGGCGAGAGTAGGATCCTGCCACAAGATACCGAGAGGAACATGAGCGCGTAGTCGCCGCAGAGCAATCAACGCCTCGGGCTGAAAGCAAGAAACAATAGTGGATTCAAGCCGCGAAGAACGTTCCAATACCGTCAACAATCTAGGTGCCAGAGAATCCCAATCGGTCTGAGAGCCTTTCATTTCCGTATTGAGTCGCACCTTCGGCCCGATGATCGAGATCACCTCTTCGAGCGTCAGAATGGGTTGTCCCTGAAAAGCGGATTCGTACCAGGAGCCGCAGTCTAGTTGTTTGAGCTGCGTAAGCGTAAACTCGCGCACATGGCCCCGCCCATTGGTCGTCCGCTCCAGCTCGGAATCGTGCATCACGACCAATTCTTCATCTCGACTCAATTGCACATCAAGCTCGATCATATCGACGTCCAAAGACACAGCACGCTCAAACGCGGGACGAGTATGTTCGGGCGTGCTACCGGAGGCGCCGCGATGAGCAATACGCAACCAACTGCCGGGCATGCTCCTCCAATATGAGCCTTCAACCCATGGGTCAACCGGTTGTCACATCAGAGACCCGAGCGCTCTTGTTCCTACGATCTTGTGCCTACCGTTGCAGAATCACACCCGCTCGTGCATAGCTCCGATACCGCTATGCGTGAGTGGCTTGAATTGAGCGTCTCTGTTCCAAATGCCAATGCCGAATGCGTGGAAAGCTTCTTGTTGGACTATGGCGCACCAGGCCTGATCACTGAAGATGGTGAGCGCGCGACGGTTATCAGATCCTACTGGACCGAGTGCGCTCCGCTTGCAGAACTGGAGCGATTTTGTACTGATCTCGGATTTTGGCAGGTTACAAGATACAGCACCGTACAAGTCGCTGACGAAAATTGGGCAGACAATTGGCGAATGCACTTTCAGCCAACCGCAGTCGGCGATCAATTGTGGGTTTGTCCGCCGTGGGCCTCGTCACCAAAGGATCGCATTTCAATCGTCATCAACCCGGGGATGGCATTTGGTACAGGGCAGCACGCTACGACTAGAGGATGTCTCTCGCTGATCGAGCGCCGCGTTCTTGAAAAAGGGCAAATGAGTCGCGCACTCGACGTGGGTACTGGTTCAGGCATTCTGGCAATTGCGCTAGCCAAGCTTGGAACCACGCACGTCTCCGCCGCAGATATCGATCCGTGCGCCCGTCACGCCGCAACGGACAACTGCATCGCCAACGCAGTGGTTGATACCGTTCACATCATCGAGGAATGGTTGCCTGTTGGCAACTCGTATGACCTAATCGTTGCAAATCTATTTGCGGGTCTCCTGGTAGAAATGAGTGAGGACCTTTCACTTTCTCTCACCAACCGCGGGGCGCTTGTGTGCTCGGGATTCTTGGCAGGAGACGAGGAGATGGTTCAGCAGTCCCTCGAACGCCACGGGTTGAAGGTCTGCGCTCGCATCATTGACGATGGTTGGGTCACGCTCTTGGCCGAGCGAATCCAATAGGAAATGGCGAAACCACGCTTCATATACCCAAACGTTCCGCCGCACGCATCGACAGTCTTGATCACCGGGGAAGAGTTCCACCATTTGCGCGTTCGCCGCGTGAAACCCGGGGATCCCGTCGTGCTGTTTGACGGCCTCAGGAAGGAATTTGACGCTGTGGTCGAGTTCGTCGGTCGATCCAGTGCCAAAGTTCGAATATCGGGACAACGCGACAAGGATCCCGTATCAACCCTTCGGCTGGTCCTCGCAACGGCGATCGTCCGCCCCGATCGGCTGGATATGATCGTCGAGAAGGCAACCGAGCTCGGCGTAGCAGAGATCCTCTTCTTCACAAGTAATCGAAGTCGCCCGCAGGATCTTACGGCCCGTGTCACAAGGTGGGAGAGAATAGCTTGTGAATCTGCAAAGCAGTGTCAGCGCGGGGATATTCCCGCGGTCTGCGCACCAATCCCTTTTACGGCTATGTTGGCCCGATCTACAGCCGAGCTTCAGCTCATGATCTGGGAAGACGCGGAACGAAAATCTGATCTGGCGTCTGCCTATCAGGACCAGCCAAACGCAAAATCAATCGCTCTATTGGTCGGACCTGAAGGGGGGTTTACTACCGACGAAGTAGACGCCGCCACCAGCAAAGGTTTCAAGGTTTGTCGCATCGGCCAGCGGATCCTTCGTACTGAAACCGCTGCAATCACTTCAGTTGCAATCGCGCAATTCCTCTGGGGTGATCTTTGTCAGCCAACTGCTTGTCGCACCAAATCATTGCCACCTGCCTTGCCCACTGGGTCGCACCCCAATACGATATGACGCCTATGGGATACCGGCTCCTCTTCATAATCGACCCGATCGCAGGGCTCCTTCCGGACAAGGACACATCTTTCGTCTTCATGCTCGAGGCCCAAAGGCGCGCCTATGCAGTCTACACCTGCGGTCCTGGTGACCTATTTGTCCGCTCTTCCCGCCCCTATTCAAAGTCGCGCCGCACGCACGTTGAGCGTACAACGCCCCACTACAGCCTCTTTGAGGAGCGTGAGGAGCCCCTCGATTGGTTCCACGCCATCTTCATGCGCAAGGATCCTCCGGTCGATCAGGCCTATACCTTTGCGGTCCAGATCCTTGATCTCGTTCCACCATCCACAACGTTCGTTATGAATCGTCCGCGCGGTCTTCTCGTGGCAAACGAAAAGCTATACGCTCTAAACTTCCCTGAGTTTATCCCTGATACGCTGATTACCTCGGACATCAACCGCCTCGACACGTTCTTGGACCAGCTGGGCGGCGAAATGATCATCAAGCCGCTCGACGGCTGCGGTGGAGCGGGTATCTTCTTCGTTCAGCGTTCCGACCGGAATCTTCGATCTCTCCTAGAAACCGCCACCGCAAACCAGGAGCGCCTGATCGTCGCGCAGCAATATCTCCCCGCCGTGCGGCATGGGGATAAACGCGTCATCGTCTTGGATGGCCAGCCGCTCGGAGCAATCCTCCGTGTACCCCAGGAACGCGAGAACCGTGGCAACATTCACGCGGGAGGGATTTGCCGAGCTACCACGCTCTCGACGGAAGAACGACGGATCGTGGATGGAGTCGGAACGCGTCTGCATGAGGATGGCCTCTACTTCGTTGGGCTGGACCTGATCGGCGAGCGCCTAACCGAGGTTAACGTCACGAGCCCCACTGGCATTCAGGAAATCAATACCTTCGATGCTACCCAGTTGGAGGTTCCGGTGCTTGATTTCGTCGAGTCCCAGATCCCCAAACGCCTGAACTCGTAGCCAACCAACTTCAGGCCAGAAAAAGCAGCGGGGCTAGTGACCGATGTCACTAGCCCCGCAAAACCGAACGCAAAAATTCGGTACTTATGGAATCGTAATCACGTCGGCGGAATCGCGTTCCCCCTGCATGTGGAGGTTGAACGCAGCCCGGCTCGTAGTAGTTGTACCCGCGTACGACTCGACAGCTACACCTAACAAGCCGCTTGGAATTCCCGGCGGATTCGACGACGAAATACCGATTGGATTGATCCGGGTCTGGCCCGTTAACGTTCCAGCGGTATTTACGTTCCAGATCGATCTAGTCGGATTCAACGTATCAATCAGACTAAGCTGCAGGTCTTGGAAGCAACGGACGGCCTTACTCGTGGAAAACCGTTGCTCGAACTCATTGAACACTAGATATTGAGCAACCGCTAGACCAGGAATCTGTCGCAGATAGTCAGCAGAGCACGGCACCAAAACTAAATTAGTTGTCACCGTCTCGTTTGTACCAGGAACCGGATTCCTGGCGGCGTCAAAGAAGTGATTGAGGATGAGGTAATTGGGACACCCGTTGTATTCCCCTGAACTCGCAGGCCCAAGAACCAACTCGTTGGTATTGCCGGCTGAGTTGCCCGTCGCCTGGACGCCGATCGCATTATAACTTGCAACGTCCAGATCTGACGTTGTCGAGACTTCTAACAGCGCCTCGCCCTTCAGATCGTTGCGGCTAATCGGTGATCCGTTAGAGTCAATTGCAATACAACGGAGCTCGCCAGTAAATTCAGTCTCTGGAACAGGAGGAATTCTCGTGCCTGCGTTGCTTTGCGTGCATGGACCACCGGGAAAGGGATTGCAGTCGGAGTCGGTACCGCATGTGCGCGTTGGATTTCGAACACACACGCCGGTGGGTAGAGGGAGGTCGCTGTCGGCAAGCCCCGATGAGGCGGTCCATTCGATCGGTTGACCGGCAGTCAGCAAGATCCGGAAGTCTGTTTCCTGCCAAGATGGCAGGCAAAAGCTTAGTCCGGTACAGACGGAAGGATCCGTGGTGCAAATTGCTCCATCATTGGTCCCACCGGAGCAGTGGGAGTTCGCGTCCAGATAGTAACAATGGACGAGAATTGGATTCGTTGTATTTGTATTAGTGAGTCGGACTACTGTGTCCTGCCCCGAGGCATTTACGGTGATTTTCGGGTAGACGACCAACGCGGCCGGCTTATCCGAAGCAATATCCGCGCGTGCCGCCTGTCCGCCAGCGATCACAAATCCCATGGCGACCGCCATCGTCCAGCCAACCCATCGCACCTGTCCCATGTTCAGTCTCCTTTCCGCTTTCCTTGGACGCCGCGTCATCAGCATGGGTCCACCTTACGGCAGCTGGATCTGATCGCTTGGGATCGTAATGATATCTTGAACAGATTGATCCGCAAAGCTGTTGTGTCCATTGCTAGCCGCGTACGAAGTTGTCTGGGTAGCACCAGTACAGCCCTGAACCGCAGGAGAAACCACAGCGGGGCATTGGGTGTGAGCTTCCTCAAGTACTGCGATGACACCGCCGTTCGTGCTGCCACCCGTACCCGCCGCAGAACGCATCCGAGTCTGCAGAATTGTCCCGGCAACCGAATCAACCGTGAAAATCTTGTTGATCTCGTCCAGAGCGTACGAAGCCCAACAGGTAATCGTGGTCGATGCGGAGAAAGTCTGCTCGTATTCGTTCGTAATTTGAAACTGTAGAGTCACTGATGTTGGTGCCTGTGTTTCGAAGTTCTCGCGGCAGGGAACAACCGTCAGCGTTGTACTTACGGAGCTACAGGAGTTCGTGCCATCGGTACCCTTATCGCAGAACGATTGGCTATCAACGACGAGGTCGGGGGCACCGATTGATGGATGGTCGAGAATCCAGGTTTGCGGACAGGCCTCATATTCAGCACCTGACGGACAGCTGCCAGAGACACCGCCGCCGAGACAGAGCGTTCCATCCATGTTATTGGTGTCGAAGCCCTTGAGGCCGACGGCATTGTACTTAGAGACTTCCCCCGTTCCAACAGTGACGAGAGTTGCCTCACCCTTCAATGCGTTGCCTGGAACCGGAAAACCGCTCGCGTCGACTTCGATACACTTCAGTTCGCCGGTGAAGTGCGGACCAACAGGCGGGACGCGACCCGGATCGAACCCAGCGTCGCAGCAATCGGCGCCGCCGTTATTCGCGCCACTGTTCGAAGGACTACACGAGGTCTTGCGGCAAGTATCGTCGGTGGGGTCATCCCAGCGACCCGTGGAGACGACCCAGTGAGTCGGTTGCTGCTTGGTAAGCCAAATGTCAAAATCGGTCTCCGTCCAACGCGGCGGATTCAGCGGCGATACATCTTGCGTGAAATCCTCGGGAGCACCGTCAACGTAGAAACAGTGCGCGTGCCGCATGTTGTTGGAGGTATTGGTAATCTGGATGATTGTATCGCGCGTCCCGTCGGCAATCACCTTTGCAAAAACCAGGATCGACGCGCTTTGCTCCGTGGTAACCCGAGCCACAGCCGGTCTAGCGATAAAGCTCAGCCCGACCATAGCCGCGAGTCCCATGAGCCCATATAGCCCTCGCTGCCTACGCATTACCCTCCTCCTTTCGATCACGCCGCACCGAATTCGCCTAGGCGAACCACTCGACCAAGTGTCGGCCTTATATCCGCGGGGTCAAAAGTTGTCAAGTCAAAAGGCCCCTTTTTTCACGCCTTCACCCCTTACGGCTGGGGTAGATAGACGAAATCACTTTGTGGACGGCTGCCATGATAGTGCAAGTTGAACGCGGCGGAACCCTGGCCAGCCCGGAACTCCTCCGCAACGCCCAAGAGAGTATGTCCATGCGCCCGGTCGGCGTCATCGCCTACGCCGCGAATGCGTGTCTGCCCAGTAAGCGTACCCGCGACCGCCGCACTAAAGATCGAGTTGTCGGCCGTGCGGGTATCAATGTTCGACATATGAAATTCGCGGAAGCAGGTAACGCTTCGACTTGTCGAGAACCGTTGCTCAAACTCATTAAAGACGAGAAACTGTACCGGCGTTGTCAGCTGTTGCTGCGTGGAAAAATCCTCGGTGCATGGCACGAGCGTAAGATCCGTGCTGATCGCGGCACCTGAAATCGGATCGTTCGCGCCATCGAAGAAGTGATCGAGGATCAAGACGTTCGGGCAAGCGCTATATTCCGCACCAGCGCCCCCTAAAACCAGCGTACTATCTAGGTTGTTCGTCCCCGGAATCGCCGGGATACCAATCGCATTATATCCCTCAACATCCAAAAGTCCGGGCCCTTCTCTTACAATCTCAGCTTCACCCTTTAGGACGTTGCTTTCGATCGGAATCCCGTTCTGATCAACGGCAAGACACTTCAGCTCGC
>JACQEN010000144.1 GCA_016200585.1 Deltaproteobacteria bacterium | reverse complement strand
GGCTAGTGGAGCGAATCGAAGTCGACCGCCAGGAGCGCTGCCCGTGTAGAGGGCAGAGCCTCGTCGGCAGCAACGGCGATGTGGAGGTGGCCGTTGGCGTCCGAGCTCCAGGCGACCAGCGCCTGCCGGGCCGGTCGCAAGCGGTGTACGGCGATCGGACGCAGCCGTGTCGTATCGTAGTCGAGCCCGGCTTCGAGAGCCGGCGACGGTGCCAGCGTGGCTTCGGTGTAGAGTACACGACGCAGCCGTTTGCCGAGGCGATGCAGTCGTCCCCAGTGATACGCCGGAGCCACGACCGCAGCACCACCGCCCGTCGCCAGCCAGTCGCCGTTGCAATCGCCGAACACGACGCCAAGGAAGTTCTGCGTTGCAGCGGCGCCGGCAAGCGGCATGTACGCCAGTGCTCCGGGCTGGCAGATGTTGCCGGCGAACGCCGGCATCGTCGCCGATTCATTCGGCACCAACGTCGCCGCCGGAATGAAGGCCCAGTCGGCGTTGCAGCGTTGCGCCACCGGCAAGCGCCCGATGAGACCGACGCGGTACTGTAAGATCAACGTTGCGTCGATGGCGCTGATCGTCCCACTGCCATTGACGTCGCCAGCCAGTCGCTGCGCGTCGCTGAATGTCCGCAATCCAACGGCAGCCTGAAGTACGTAGGCGGCATCGAGAGCCGTGATGGCACTGCCGATGTCACCGTTTTTCTGCGGCGTCAGCGTGACATTCACGCCGGGACTGCCGCCGAAGGCAAAGTTTCCGGACAGGTCGGTTGGCATCGAGCCGCTCATGCCGCCTTGGACCGCTGCGATGACGTTCGGCACACTACGGTCGGCGCTGTAGTAGCGGATGCGTCCACTCAGCACCGGGGTACTGGGTGGTGTGCTCAATAGAAGCGTGTTGGTCGGGGAAGGCACCGCTATCGTTGCCGTGGGTGTTGGTGTTCGAGTCGCCGTGGCCACGGTGGCGGTTGCGGAAGCAGTTGCCGCCGGCGTTGCTGCGCCACCCGACGCGGTCCAATGCTGCAAGAGTTGCAACAACGCTTGCGGCGGATTGGTGGGCGCCGTATGCCCGGCTTGATCGAACTGGCTCAAGCCGTGACAGGAAGTACAGACGCGCATTTCGCCCGGCTGGAAGGTGAGCCACAGCCGTTCGCGGACGACCGGCATCCCGTTCGGGTCGGTGAGTTGCCACGTCAGCGCGCGGCGCGCCGGAACAAAGGCAGCCATCGATCCGTCGGCGGCGATCGCCACACTACCCGGCGGACCGTTGGCTGCCGGATTGGCGGCGTTCGACGCCGGGTCGTGTAGAGTCTGAGCCAGGACACGCCGACCGGCTCCAGGAGTCGTACTGCTACCCCCGGTAAGGCCGCGGATCAGGTCACCCTGGAACAACTGCAGAAATCCGAGATCGTAGATGTGGCCGGCATCGGCGGTCGTCTGTGCCCCGCCGGGAACACGCAGATTGAACGGCTGCTGTTTGTCAAAGTCGTCGCGCGTCGTGACGTTACGGCTGATGATGAGCGCCAGGTTGTTCTGCAACAGGTAGCTGCGCAGCTGCGCCGAGGTCACGCCGGCCGCATCGAACATCTGCTGCTCCGGTGCGGGCAGAGAAGGCGGGGCAACCACGGGTCGAGGCCGGGCGCGCACTTCGACCGGGTTGAGCTCCCACAAGGTACCGTTGAAGGTCACCAGCTGGTCCGGATCCCAGTAGCTGACGCTTTTCGTGATACCGCTGGTCAGCGTCGTGCCGGCCGTCTGAAAACCGTTGGCAGCGGAGGTCAAGGTCTTGAGTCGAAAGCTGTAGGACGAGGTCTGCGGCGAGCCGTTGCCCGACTCCTGTGCGGTTTGCGGACTGTGTGCGACCAATACGGTGCCGTCGGCGAGCGGCAGTGGGTCGCGGTAGTGTCCCGAGTTGTTGGCCGTGGCAGCGGTATTCGACGTGTCACGGTGCGTGACGTAGGTGACCGAAATGTGGTCGGCATCGAGCGACGGCGGCGCGGAGATACTCACCACCTGCCCAGCGGCGTGCGTGCCGAACTCGGGTGCATCGACGCCGAAGTATCTGCCGGCTTGCGTCGGGTCTTCCTTGACCTGAAGGAAATTGACGATCGAGCTCGGATTGAAGCGCGCCAATTGGCCGTAGTAGTCGATGATGTCGGGATCGTCGTTGCGTGCGGCGGCAATGTAGCCACGCAGCTCATGACGCCCGAGGTGGTTGATGATCTCGGCGCCGCTGCCGTCCTCGGCAATCGTCCACGGGAAGAACGCATTGAACTCGAAACCGTTCCACGGCGTGCCGGCGAGCAGGTCGTGACGGCAGCTGCGCGGTTCGGGGAAGAGCTCGGTTCGGTCGTTCAGGTTGTACGACGCCCCGGCGGCTTCACTGCTGTAGTTGAACGTTCCGAATTGACGGCCGTCGTCGCAGTTGAGCCCGCTGCCGAAGTTGGCGTCGGCATCGGCCTGTTGATCGCGTTGCAAGTGATCCCATTGGATGAAGACGACGCGGCCGAAACTGTCGATCATCGGGGTGAAGTCGCCCGACGGCGCGTGCGTCAGCTGCTGCAGATCGCCCGTCGCCGGGTCGAGGCTCCACAGTCCGGAGGTCGTCGGCGCTTCTTCGTACTCATCGAGTTGCGGATAGAGGTGCGACGCCCCGCCGCGTGGACGGTCGGAGGCGAAAATAAGGCGATCGTCGGTGCCATAGGTCGGGCTGACGTTGTTGTAGCCGCTCGGCTGATTCGGAACTTTGGTGATCACCGGTGTCTGATTGATGCCCAGGCCGGTGACTTCGTAGAGCTGCCAGTGGAAGGTCAGCCACTGATACTGCTGCGGCGTGCCGCCGACGATCATGCTGAACACGGCCTTGGTGCCGTCCCAATACACCGACGGATCACGCACGGCGATCGCGTTGGCACCCTGGAATCCGGTTGGGTCGGTGCTGCCGTAGCCCGCCGCCGCGCTGAGATTCTTCAGCGTTCCATCCGGATAACGGATCCATAGATCGCCGCCACGCGGCGCCGACTGCATGTCGGCCTTTTGTGTTCCGAACGTCGATACGACGTTGGTGAAGTCACTGCCGAGCGGTACCTGGGTCACGAACAAAATGGGATTCGCCGCCGCCCAGACTTTGCCATGCGTGACGCCTACTATCGCCGCAAGCAGAATGACGATTTGAAAATTTCGGCGAAGTCCCCGGAACCGCACGCGTCAACCGGCAGCAAGCGTTGCGCCAACGCGGGCCCGCAAACCGAGGACGAGGTTGGACGTAGACAGGTTTTGAATGCGCCGTCGCTCCACCACCCCGCCGCCAGGAAAGTGGCGCGATTGGATAACCGACGCCCCACGCATTGCGGGGCAATTCATGGAACGGGCGAGCAGCCGTGCAGCGCACAGACGGCACCAACCGGGAGGTCGTCAAAGCGGCTCTCACCCATCTGGATCAGGTCTTGCCGAACCGATTCCCGTTCCTGCACGTAATGGGTTCTTGCCTTACTCCTCTTTCTTCTCTCAACCTGGTTAGGTGTGGTGCAGCGCGAGGGAGCGCAGGACCTTCAGGGACGGTGCGAAGAACGTCGCACCCGAGACGGCGCGCGTGAAGTCCATCAGGTGATCGTGCAGATCATCGCCCGACGTACCCAACATTCGGCTCAGCATCTTTTCCGGAATGGCGAGGTCTTTCGTGTACGCGATGAAGAAGAGCCCGGCCTCCGCTAACGTCCCATACGGAAAGCTGTGGCGCACGATCTGCAGCTCCTCGCCGTGCTCTTCGATGACCACACGGCTGATGTGCGCAGTCGCCGGCCTGACCTTGTCGGTAAGTTGTTTGCTGTCCTTCTTGCGACGACCGATCGTGCCTTCCTGTTCCCTCAGTGGAACGGTCGCCCATTTCTTCAGGTCGTGGACATAGCGTTGCGTGAATACGTAGCTGCCGCCGGCAAAATCGGGGTCTTCTTCGCCGATGAGTGCGACCACGGCACGCTGCTTGCCCTTTGGGTTCTCGGTCCCATCGAGAAATCCGGTAAGGTCGCGCGTGCCGAGGTAGCGAAAGCCATGCACCTCGTCGATGACGTCGACGGTGTCGCCCAGCTCGTTCATGATCCGCATCGCCAACTCGAAGTTGAGGTCCGGACGTCGCGAAATGATGTGCAGCAACACGTCACCGCCCGTGTTGGGCGCGCGCCTATCGATCGCGTTGAAGGGACGCAGCCTCTTGGGCCGCTTGGCCGGAGAGATGACTTCCCAGAATTCCGATCCAATGCCTATGTTGCCGACGAGCCTCGACCGGCGATCGGCGGCCGCGACCTTTGCGACCAGTGCGGGAACGCGAGCGCTCACTCGCAGCACGGCGCCAACGTCTTGTGCGGGGTTGCGAACGCGAAGGATCAAGAAGAGTGCACTCGACGTCGGTTCCGGAAGAATCCCTCCCTGCGGCTGCGACATCACCGGAATCCTCCTCTCATCGCACCAGACGCTGTACCGCCAAAGTTAGCCGTGTGGTGCCAGTTCCTGATCTCGCTCAGGTGCATGACTTTGTCTCTCACCTCTCTCAGTGGCCTGTAAAGGGGGCCGTTGAAAAATTCCGGAATCGAGTACGCCTTATTCCATAACGGTTCTTGTTTCCGCCTACCGGACCGGTGGGTCGCGATAGCGTGATCCCCCCGAGTACAGTTGCAGCCGTTGGCGCATCCTAGCGAGGTGCTGGGCGTCCTGTCCTCCCAGCTTGAGCGCACGCTGTTCCGTGTCGGCCGCTTCGTCAGAGCGGCCAGCTTCGGCGTAGGCGGCAGCCAGCGTATCGAGGTAAAATGGATTGCTGTAGTCCGTTTGCTCGCAGGCAAGGCGCGCCAGCGACACGGCTTCGGTACCGTTGCGGTAACGCCCGTCCGGGTGCGTGGCGAGAAACCAGGCGAGCTCGTTGAGCACACTTGCATCGTTCGGCTTGAGCGCCAGCGCCGCCCGGTACTCAGCGATTGCCTCCTGCATGGAGCCCGTGCGTGCCAATGCAAGGCCGAGATGCTGGTGCGCACCAACGTGGTCCTGCTTGTAGCGCAACGCAGTTCGATAGCTGGTGATCGCCGCCTCCAGGTTGCCTGCCGCCAGATGCACGTTGCCCATGTTGAAGTGCGCCTCGACGTGCTCAGGTTTCAACGCCAGGGCGCGCTTGTACTGAACCTCCGCACCCAACACATCGCCGCCCTGCTGCAACAGCGCGCCGAGGTTGTTGTACGCCTCGGCGAAGCCCGGGTCGTCACGTAAGGCCGCTTCGTACTCGACCCTGGCCGCCGCATCACCCAGATGGGCCAGCGCCAAGCCGAGGTTGTTGTGAGCTTCGGCGTAGTCTGGCTTGAGCCGCAAGGCTTCACGGTATTCGCTCGCGGCCTCCGCAAAGCGCTCTTGCCTCGCCAACACACTGCCGCTCCCGTAGTGCAACCCGGCGTCTGTCGGGTCGAGCGTCAACCCTTGCTCGTACTGCTCGAGCGCTTCGGCAAAGCGCCCGGTCGCCAGCAGCTCGACACCGAGATTGCCATGTGCCACCACGGCGTCGGGGTTCTCGGCGAGCGTGGCGCGCCACAGCGTTTCTTCGGATTCGTAGGTCTGGCTCTGACGGAAGGTGAGCACCGCCAGCAGCAGTACGACCGCCGCTGCCCCGGCTGCTGTGAAGCGCCGTACGGTCGGCCTGCCGTCGCGCAGGGCGCACGCCGCAGCGGCCGCCGCCGGCGCCAACGTGCCGATCAGCGCGAGATACTGGAAGTGGTCGGCGACCAGCGAGAACCGCATGTAGTTCATGTCGAAGCAGCCCAAGACCGGGAATAACATCGCCAGCACGTAGAGCGACGCGAACAACGCGCCGCGGCCAATGCGATGGCGGTAGCCCCAGCACAGCCACAGGCAGCCAACCAGCACCGCCAGCGGCACCCAGGAGAGCGGCAGCGTCGGATCGACGTTCCAGCGCGGGTACACCATGCTCAGATGGATGGGCGCAAACGCCTTGTAGAGGTAGAACCAGACGATCCAGCCTGCGGCGGCAAGTCTCGACCAGACTCCCTCGGGCCGGACGATATTGGCGCCGATCGCGCGGTGGATCTGGAACCAGATCCCCACGACGCTGAGCATCCCGGCGAGCGCAAAGAAGGGCAGTGCCCGTAACGTGTCGGCCCACGAGACCCGCCCGCGCCGCCACCACGCGCAGCCAAGGAGTACCATCGGCAACAGCACTCCGGAGGTCTTCGAGAGCAACGCCGCGGCGAAACTGCATAGAGCGAGGCCGTAATCCAAGCGCCGCCGGCGCGGTGTGGCGCTCGTCGAGTCATCGTCCGCACGCAGGTAAAGCAATGCGGCGAGGGCGTAGAAGATCAACGACAGCGTGTTCTTGCCCTCGGTGATCCACGCCACCGACGCGACCGTCACCGGATGAACTGCGAACAGCGCGCTTGCCAGCCACGCGCCCGGGATCGCCAGCCGTACGAGCACCCGCCAGACCAGCAGGACAGCTGCGGTGTGCAGCAGGAGGTTGACGACGTGGTAGCCGGCGGCGCTTCGACCCCACAGTTGCCGCTCGCTCCAGAAGAACGTCCACGCCACCGGATAGTAGTCCGGCCGCTTGGTCGAGAACCAGATGCGCGACAGACCCGCCGCCGTCTGCATGTCGGGGCTGTCGACGATCAAGTACTCATCGTCCCAGATGTAGCCGGCACGCAGTACCGGCGTGTATGCGGCGAGCGTCAGCCCGACCAGAATCGCGGCAAGGACCGCCGGGTGCGAAGGCAAGCGGTGGTGCGACACGCCGCAAGCCAAGCCACGAACGGACCGGAATGCAACCGCAACCGTTCTTTCGACGAGCCGAACTGATCAGCGTCATGCAGTGGCCAGACCTCGATCAGGGGGTCTGATTGACTTACGTCTTCACGGCGACCTACCGTAGTTTGGTCGCCTACGACTGGCGACGGGGGGGCAACGTGAAAGCAGTTGGGCGGTGGGCATTGATTCTCAGTCTGTTGGGGCCGCTCCTGTCAGCCCATGTGGCCCGGGCGGATATTCCAGCCCTACTTCTGCCGGAGTTGGCCGCGTCAGCTCTAGAGACGCTGCCCGCGCCAACCATCACCACGACCACGGTCGTGGACAGGAGCATGGATTTGGTCTTCGGCCAGATTGTGACGTCGGCGACACAGTCCTTCGATCCGCTGACCAACACCATCTACACCGGCTCCCCAATGTTGGAGCAGTACACGGGGCTAAGCGGACGTGTCTCCGACGTCCTGATTGCACTGTTGCTCGGTTCGTCGTTTGCAACTTCGGATGCCAACCTCACCCACCAACTCACCAGCCTGCTGGGCTCCGGTAACCCGAGTACGCTTGATTTTCTGACGATGAACTACTCTCAACCCAACGACCTGGTGTACGCGGTGGAACCTTCAACCGTGACGGGCAGCCAGATGTTTCAGGGCCCGGTCTTCACCTTTATCTCGCCGGTCGTTCAGCAAAGTGGCACGGTCGCCGACACGGTGCTGAACCCCAGCGCGGTGACCAACATCCACTCCCCGCTCGACGTCATTGACAACAGCATCGGACAGGGGCCCGATACGTACCTCAACTCCACAGTGGAGATACCAATTGGGACTCAAGAATTCATCATAATTGGGGGTGTGTCATCCACTGTCGTTTCCACCCCCTGTCCCACCCTGACCCCAGGTTGCCACAGCCAGAGCATCACGACGGTCAACGAGGTCGTGGGCGACGTCAACGTGAACTTCTACCAGGTTGTGCAGGCAACCATCACACCGCCACCGACTCCGACAACAACTCCTACAATAACTCCGACCGGTACTCCGACGGACACCCCAACGATCACGCCGACAGAAACGCCCACGAGTACACCGACGCTGTCGCCGACCGAGACACCAAGCAGCACGCCAACCAACACTCCCACTCAAACACCGACCCGTAGCCCTAGCAACACGCCAACGCTGTCGCCGACTCACACGCCGAGTCGCACGCCGACCGATACTCCGACACAAACGCCGAGCCGGTCTCCAACGAATACCGCCACGCTCACACCGACACACTCGCCGAGCCGGACCCCGAGCAACACACCGACGCTCACCGCCACCAGAACCGCGACGGAGACACCCAGCGTGACGCCAACCGGTAGCCCGACTCGCACCCCCAGCAACACACCGACGCTCAGCCCGACTCGATCGGCGACATCGACGCCGACACAGACGCCGACGCGCACCGCAACCGCCACGCCGACCGGCACGCACACACCCCCACCGATCTTGATCACCGCTGGTCTCACCGCCGGGTCGCAGCGTTTGATGGGCTACGCACCGACGGCTTGCCCGTGCACGATGCTGCCGGCGTGCGACGGTAAGGTGCATGCCTTCGATTGTGCGCCAGGGGCATGTCACGACGGCAACGACACCGAGATCAGCTCCGGCAACTTCGGAGTGACGAAGAACCCCGACGGCACCTTCACGATCACGCTGAACACACCGCTGCCGGCCGGCGACACGGTCTATGCCACCGACGGTTGCTACGACCCGATGCTGGTCGGGCCGAATCAGCTCGTGCAGCAGCCCGAGGCCGCTGCGGCGCTATCCCCCCGCATGCTAGTGGCGCTGACGGCGATCCTGAGCGCCGTCGGCGTGCTCGGTCTCAGCCGCCTGCGCCGCAGGTGATTGCTGCCGTACGTGATACTTTGTTGAGGTAGGTAGGCAGATCGATGACCGACCAAACGCTTCTCAATCGTATCACAGGTGATCCGGGCATCTTCGGCGGCTGAGTAGTGGTTCGCTACGGCCGTCGCGTCACCACCGCCGCCGGCACCTCGTCGACCGCCACCTACAGGGTTGCACCTGCGGCACATGGAACGCCGGTATCAGGCGTTCGAGCTCGATGCTCAGCACGCGCCCCAATCGGCGTGGCAGTACTTTCGGGCTGGCGAGACCGACCTGAGATCGCGAGAGCGTGAAGGTGGGCTAGTGTGAAAATCCTCGCACAGTAACTGTGAGGCTAGCTTCACACCGACGATCTCAGCCTGCGAATTTCTCGGCACAACCAGCCCAGAGTCATACTGGCGTAGCGATTGCTGTTTGCCGCGGACTGAACGCTGGCGAAGCCTTGACAGGCGGAGATCTTAGCTCATTGGGTAAGGATTGCTTCTGGTTAGTAGACCAGAGATTTCGGCAAAAGCGGAGGCTGATTTGATGGAGCGGACTATTCTCTATGGCGTGAGCGTGCTGTTTCTAGCAACGCTTTTGGCGGCTCCGAGCGTGGCCCAATTGGGACCATTGGGACCGATGAACAACGGCGGCTGGATTCCTCCTGACGTGACGAAGAAGAGATGTGAAGCATGGGCGGTCACGAACGCCGCACGACTGATGAAGTGCATTGCAGGTTGCCGTAAAGCCGCGGCGACCGCGCTGCTGAGCAACAAAACGTTCGATGAGACGGCGTGCGTTGAAGGTCCGACTCCCAAGCAGACCTCCTGTTTGGAAAACTACAACAAGGGCAATTCGAGAACTACTATCTTGAATATCTGCGCGACGACAACCTGTATTGACGACACCAGTGTGCACGCGTCGGTTGAAGCGATGGCGGCGGCCGTGTTGCCAGCCACGTACTGTAGCGGGGGAACTGCATTCGGCGCCAATCCGCGCTTCGGCGGCTCGACACCGCCGGACGAAGCTACGAAGAACTGCGAGAATCGCGCTCTGACCAACGCCGCCGCATTGATGACGTGCATCGCCAGCTGTCGCGATTCAGCGGCGAGTTCTTTGGTCAAGAATCTGGCGTTCGACGAGAAGACTTGTGTCGAGGGCCCAACCCCCAAGGAGACGTCGTGCTTCGAAAAATACGATAAGGCGAGCTCGAAGCTCGCGACGAAGGCCAGTTGTGCAACCGCCAACCAGTGTCTCGATGCAGCTGGTATCCGCGCAACGGTTGACTCATCTGTCGCGCCGGTGCTCAGCGGTGCCTATTGCAACGGGGTGTGCGGCACCGACGGACTCCGTTACTGC
>JACQEN010000151.1 GCA_016200585.1 Deltaproteobacteria bacterium | reverse complement strand
TAGGCCGATTGCCCGTGCCGCAGCTCGGACAAACTGCCTCCAGCGGCGCGCTGCACTCTTCGCAGAAGGATGAGTCGGCGAGATTTTCGGTTAGGCACTTGGGACATTTCATTGGGGGATCCTGCGGGCCGTGGCTACCGCGAACTCAACGCAGGTTCGGATAGCGCCGGTGCATTTCCTCGAGCATCCATTCGCGTGCCGCCTGGTTGCCGGCAACCAGCGCTCGCAGGCGTTCGCGCGAGATGGCGTAAGTGATCATGTGGTTCATGGCCGTCACCGTGGCGGAGCGCACGGTGTCGAGCAAAACGCCGCGTTCACCCACCACGTCGTGCTCGCCGACAGTGGCGACACCCTTGCGGCCGATGGTGACCACGGCCTGGCCCTCCTGAATGATGTAACACTCCGGCGACTCGTCGCCCTCACTGCACAGCAGGTCGCCCGGATCGAAGCTCATCGGATACGCCGTCGCCGCCAGTTGCTCGAGTTCGGCGGTGCTGCAGCGTTCGAACAGGCTGTTCGTCTTGAGCAGCGCCACGGTGGCGGCCAATCGATCGCCGGTGCGCAACGGCACGGAGTCCTGGCGTGCCGGTTCGCTCTCGATGCGCTCGCGCAATTCGGCACGCCAGCGCAGGTCGGCGCCGGCGCGCGGCCGCAAGCCGCGTTCCAACGCTTCTGCCGTCGATGCAGCCGTGGCAGCCGCGGTGCCCGGCACCGGAGCGGTGTCGGCAACGACGCTACGGCGTGGGCTGGCAGAGCTGCGACAATCGACGTTGAGGTCGATCAGGCCGCGCAGGGTCAGACGATCCTGGAAACGCGGCTCGCCGCGCAGTTCGATGTGATCGAAGCGCTGCAACAACGTGCGAAAGGTGATCTCGATCTCGGCGCGGGCCAACGCGGCGCCGAGACAGAAGTGGACACCGCCGCCGAAGCTCAGCGGTTGGATGTCGGTGCGCGTTACGTCGAGCTGATCGGGGTTGGAAAAGCGCGCCGGATCGTGATTGCCAGCGCCCAGCAAGGCGAAGACCTGTTCGCCGGCTGGGATCGTGACACCGCCGACATCGACACTGGCTTCGGTGACGCGGTTCACCAGCTGCGCCGTGCCGTCGTAGCGCAGGAACTCATCCGGAAGATTTGCAAACAGCGAAGCGTCGCGGCGCAGCAGGTCGAGTTGCTCCGGCTGGCGCAACAACCCCAGCAAGCCATTGCCAAACAGGTTGGTGGTGGTTTCGAAGCCGGCGCCGAACAACAACGATGCGAGCGTGACCAGTTCGTCGTCCGACAGCCGGTCACCACCGACCTCCACCGTCGCCAGGTTGCTGAGCAGGTCGTCGCCCGGCTGGCGGCGCTTCGCCGCGACCAGCTCCAGGAAGTACTCGCGGATGGTGAGCTGCGCAGCATCGGCCGAGGTCATTTGCTCGTCCGTCGGTTGCATCTCGAAGATGGCCACCAGATCACGCACCAGCCCGCGGAACTGCGGCCGGTCTGCCTCGGGGACACCGAGCATCTCGCCGATGATCGTCACCGGGAGCGGGAAGCCGACGGCTTCGAGCACGTTGCCGCCGCCGGCGTCGGCTACCGGATCGAGTAGCTGGTTGACGACGCGTTCGATGACCGGCTTGAGATTCTCGATCATGCGCGGCGTGAACGATTTGGTGACCAGCTTGCGCAGGCGCGTATGCTCCGGCCCACTGGTGTTCAGCATCGAGTGCTCGCCGGCGGTGAGCGACAGATGGCGCCGCCAGTCGGGGCCGAAACGCTGCTCGATCTGCGGCGCGTAGTCCTTGCCGAGCCGCGGGTCGCGCATGGCCGCCCAGCAATCGTCGTAGCGGCTGAGCACCCACATCCCCAGCTTGGAACGATGCACGGGCGCGGCCTGGCGCAGCTGGTGATACAGCGGATACGGATCGGCGCGGCCCTCGGGCGTAAGGAAGAGCTTCGCGAATACCGCTTCAGCGGCGTTGGCCGAGGATTCGTGTGTCTGCAGGGACATGGGCAGATCCTTTCGTCGTCATCTTCTTGGTTGGTTGCGACGCGTCCGAGCCGTGCATGCACCCCCAGAATGCACGGACGCGCGGCAGTAGGCCTCGTCAAGTGTAGCAGCCTGACATATTCCCGAGTGGATGGGCAAGGTGAAGCGGAACTGGCGACTAGGAAACGCAGCAATCAGATCGATCTCGCCGATGAGTCCGTGCCCGATCGATCTGCAGATGGTGCACCGCGTCCGTGGTACCCTCGTCGTTCTCGCCCATCGGCTTGCTGAAGCCGGTGACGTCGGCGAGCAGTACGGCGCCGAAGGGCTCGTCGATCTTGTTGCGCACCTGATCGAACACCTGGCCGGGGATGCAGATGCCGCCGGCATCGGCGAGCAGCTCGACGCGGGCGGCGATGTTGACGCCGTCGGTGAAGACCAGCGTCAGGATACGGGAGATGTCCGTCACGATCCGAGCTCCTGCGCCAACCGCTCCGCATGTCCCTTCGCGCCCATCTCGGTGAACAGGCGATGCGCCTCACGTAGCCATTGCTGCGCTTCAGAGGCGTCAAGCCGCAGCGCCGCGAGCCGGGCACGCTCGACGGAGATCTGCGGTTCGAACGAGCGCGCCCCCGTCGATTGGACCAGGGCAAGCGCGCGGTCGAGCGCAGCGGCGATGGCGGCGCTGCCGTCGGCTCCTTCGACGGCGCGGCGCAAGCGCGCCAGAGCGAGCTGGGCGCGTATCTCGGCGACTCGCATGTCCATGCGCAACGCCACCTGGATCGCGTCACCCGCAAGCGCGCCCGCGCTCGCCGAGTCGCCCAGACCGAGGTGCGCCTCGGCAAGCGCCGACGCGAAATCGGCTTCCATGAAGAGCCCCACACGGTTGGCCCGTGCAATCTCCAAGGCCAGCGCCAGGCTCTGCCGCGCGGCCTGCCACTCGGCGTTCAGACCGAGTGCCATGCCATAGCAGCCGTGAGCCAGGGCACGCGCGATATGGCTGCCAATCCGCTCCGCCGACTCGACCGCACGTCGTCCGGCCGACAACGCTGCTTGAACGTCTCCCGTGCGTTCGAACAAGCGAGCGCGCATCGCATCATTCATGCTCACAATCTCGGTCTCGTTGAAGCGCCGCCCCAGCTCCTCACCGCGGCGGAACGCCTCGGCGGCTTCGTCGAAGCGCCCGAGGTCTGTCAAGATCCAGCCGCGATGAGAGAACGTAAAGCCTGTGCTGAAGCCGATCATGGCGACACCGATCGTCGGGTCGGCGCGACCAAACTCGATCTGCTCGTCGTTCATGCGTAGGGACGGGACGAGATCGCCGACCAGGAGAAGGGCGAACTCGAACGGCTCGCGCGCCGCCCAACGGAACTCCGGGTCACCCGTTGCTTCCGCCAGCGCCAGGGACTCCTCGAAGAAGGGGATTGCCCGTCGCGGAGACTCGCTCAACATGTAGTGCGCTCCGACGCCGTAGAGTAGCCGCAGCTGCCCGCGCACGTCACCACGCGCCACGGCGTGCGCCTTGCCTTCCGCAAAGATCTCATCGACGCGGTCACTGCTCATTCCCTGGCGCCAAGCAAGCTTCAGCAGCTCCGACGCAGCCTGGATGCGTAGGGTCAAAGCGTCCTCGGATGCCAGCGCCGGCTGCAAGACCGCCCGCACCTTCTCCCAGTGGCGCAGCGCCTCGGCCGGGCTGTCGAAGCCAGCGATGGCTGCGGCGCCGCATACCAGGTTGCCGCCGCCAGACCCTCTCCCGCCTCCTCCCAGTGATGGGCGAGCAGCGCGGCGCGCTCATCCAGCTTGTCGGCGTGCAGCTGCGCCGTGGCACGCGCCACCGCGCCGTGCACCTGCGCCCGGCGCGCGCCGAGCTGTGAGCGGTAGGCAACTTCCTGCGTCAGCGGATGCTTGAAGGCGTACTCGACCTCCGGATAGAGCGCCGTCTCGTAGACGAACTCGCCGGCCCGCAACATATTGAGCGCCGCGGCGAGCCTGGGCGAAGACAGCCGACCGCCCTCGTCCGCCGCGACCACCGCGGCCAGAATCGCCCCGGAGAACTCCTTGCCGATCACCGACGCGGTCTGCAGCGCGCGCTTCTCGTCGTCGCCGAGGCGGTCGATGCGCGCCGCTAGCACGCTTTGCACCGTGGCGGGAATCTCCACCGCGCCAACCGCGCCGACGAGGCGATAGGCGCCGTGGGCGCCCGTCAAGCGGCCGCTCTCGAGCAGCGACTGCACGACCTCTTCGATGAAGAACGGGTTGCCGCCGGTGCGCTGGTGCACATACGCCGACAGGCCCGCCACCGAAGGGTCGGACCCCAGGAGGTCGGCGAGCATCTCGCCGGTCGCCTCCGGCCCGAGCGGCCGCAGCGGTATCTGCTGATAGTACGCCTTGCGCATCCAGCCGGCTTGGTACTCGGGACGGAAGTTCACGAGCCAGATCGCGCAGCTGGAAGTAGCCTTCCACCAGGCGCGCGGTGTGCGCGGTCAGATAAGTGCTGTCGGCGGCGGCGCGCGCTTCCATGCGTTGCGCCAGTCCCACGGTGTGACCCTGCGCTGTGTAGTCCATGCGCAGATCGTCGCCGATCCGCCCGACGACGACCTCTCCCGAATTGATCCCGATGCGCGTCGACAGGCTCACACCGGCCGTGCGGCGCAGCTCGTCGGCGTAGGCCTTGAGCGCGTCGCGCAGGTGCAACGCTGCGTAACACGCCCGTTGGGCGTGGTATTCATGCGTGATCGGGGCGCCGAACAGCGCCATGATGCCGTCGCCGGTGTACTGGTTCACCGTGCCTTCGAAGCGATGTACGCCATCGGTGAGAATCGCAAAGAACCTGTCGAGGATCGCGTGCCACTGTTCCGGATCGAGTTGCTCGGCCAGCTCCATCGAGCCCTTCACGTCGGCGAACAGAACCGTTACCTGCTTGCGCTCACCTTCGATCGCGGATTTCGATTGCAGGATTTTGTCGGCGAGATGTTTGGGCGTGTAGCTTGCGGGTGCGCCTGGCCGCCCAGCAGCCGGTGCGCTACCTGGCCTGCGGCCGGAACTGTCGAGCGTCGACTGTTGACTGGCGACAAGTGCCGCCCCGCACCGGCGACAGAACTTCGCGGTGGCCGGGTTGGTCCCTCCGCAGGCGGCGCAGGGTACTTCCATCTTTGCCCCGCACTCGGTGCAGAAGAGCGAATCGGCAAGGTTTTCGGCTTGACACTTGGCGCAGCGCATCGGAGTGCCGGGTCTCTACCACACTTCGGGCGGGTGACCACGAGGCTGATCGGCTACGCGATCGCTTGTGCCGGGAACTGCTCTACCAGCGCCGCAAAAATACCGGGGGCCGAAGTCCCAGAGACGGAGTTTTTTCTGCGGACAGCCAAGCTCATGAGGACCTCCTTCGCTTCTGTCCCCCTGGGGGACGATTGGTGGCGGGTGAGGGCGGATCATGACGGTTCCGGTCGCCAGAAATGCCTTGTGAACCTTGGTTGCTCGGTGGTTCGAGTCCCCCCTCTCGTATTCGTTGGAGGGCTCGGCGGCGGCAGCTCGAGGCTTGATGGTGGTCAGCCCAGGCGCGCCAGCAAGCGGTCGGCCGTACGCACGGCTAGCGCCATGATCGTCAGCGACGGTGAGTCGCCGCTACCGCTCGACGGCACCAGCGATCCGTCGGCAAAGGCGAGATTCGGCACCTCGTGACTGATGCCGTCGGCGTCGGCCACCGACGTTTGCGGATCGCGACCCATGCGGCATGTGCCGAGGACGTGTGCCGGCGCAAACAAGTCGAGCGCCGACGATTCTTCGACGATCTGCGCTCCGGGCAGCGCCGCCGCCAGCGCGCGTGTGGTGTCAGCCATGTGCCGCAAGATTTGTCGCTCGTTCTCTGCGAGGTGTGAATGGAGGCGCGCTTTCGCTAGCCCGGCCTCGTCGCGGCGCCAAGGATCGAGGTCGACGTAGGTTGCCGGGTTCGGCAGCCACTCGCCCATCGCCAGCAAGCCGACGGCATGTCCCCACTGTGCCGCCAGCCGCTCTTGATGGGCGCGGCCGAAACCGTCGAGCAGCCGCTGCGCGTAGGCCGCCGGACCACGCAAGTCGAGTGCCCCGTGCGCCGTCGACAGCCGGAAGCCGCCGACATAACCCCGAGGCGATGACGACGGCACGGCAAACTTCCACGCCGTCCCGTCGATCGGTTGGCCGCGATGCGCATCGACCCGTTCTTCGAGCATGGCGACGGCCGACCAGGTGAGATGCTCGGTGAGGTTGCGTCCGACCTGGCCGCTGCTGTTCGCCAATCCGTGAGGAAAACGGCGCGGGCTCGAAAGCAGCAGCAAGCGCGGCGTTTCGATGGCTCCGCCGGCTAGCACGACGGCCCGCCCTGGCGCACGTTCCTGCGAGCCGTCGGCTTTGCGAAACACGACTCCCATCGCGCGCCCGCCGGAATCGACCTCGATCTGCAGCGCTTGGGCCTCGGTGATCAACTGCAAGCGGTCGCTGGCGCGCGCCTCCGGCAGCCAAACGACGTCGGCACTGCCTTTGTCGCCGAGCGGGCACCCCTGCGTGCACGAGTTGCAGTAGTTGCACGGCGGGCGACCCTCGTGCGGCTGCGATAGGATCGCCAGCGAGTTTGGTAGCAGCGGCGCCCCGATTGCCTCGAACGCCGCTGCCATGCGTTGGCTGGCGTAGGAGAGCCGGTGCGCTGGATATGGCGGCGCCGTCGACCGTGGCCGCCACGGGTTCTCAGCTGGCGCCGAAATGCCGATCTTGCGTTCGACCAGATCGTAATAGGGCTCGAGCTCGGCGTACGGCAACGGCCAATCCTCACCGACGCCGAAGCGCGAGCGCATCTCCAAAGCGTAGGGGTGATAGCGGTGTGCCTCGCCCTGGAAATGCAAGGTGCTGCCACCGACGCCGCGCACGTGTTCATAGCGCACGAACTGGCGCTCGTTGCCGGTTGCGTAGCGGCCGAAGACGCGGTTGTGCGACCGGTACGAATCCCATTCCGGACCCACGACCTGGGGTGCTCCGGACGTGTACCGCGGCGCTCCGGAAGCGTCGCGTTCCGCATCGTACGGAAAGTCGTGCAGCTCGAAGTCGTCCTTTGTCTGCGGATAGTCCTTGTAGGGTGCGTATTGGCGTCCCGCTTCGATCAACGTCACGTTGACCCCGCGCGTGGTCAACCGCCACGCGGCGGCGAGGCCGCCGGCGCCGGCACCGACGACGACGACATCTGCATCAGGCACGCGGCGCCTGCCAGTAGTCGAGGTAGCCTTGCGGCTGGGGAGCGCGATCGAACCCGAGCCCCCGGCGCGCCAGCGGATGCGCGTAGTGCAGGCGCATGGCTTTGTCGCGGACGGTGCGAAAGAAGAACCACGGCAGCGTGGCGCATTCGGCAGATGCAATGTCCATCAGGACGGCTTCACGCCGGCGCTCATCGAGTGCGGCAAACGATGACCCGCCGTGGTGGCGCGCGGCGTTGTCGACCAATTCGATTCCCTCGATTAGAGCGCGCCGCGTCTGGCGTGTGGCGGCACATTCTGCCAGCAGCGGTTCGAGCACGCCGGTGCGACGGGCGCCGGGAAACGGGCCGTCAGGGATCAGCGTGTCGAGAACGACATCCAGGGTCGCACGTTGCTCGGCCGAGAGACTGGCAGGGAAGAAGATCCGTTGCAGCAAGCGGCCGCCGGCAACCAGCGACAACAGCGCCGTGGCGCGCCGCAAGAATCGTCTCCGGCTCCACAGCGCTTCCCAGACGGCCGGCATCTCGAACCAGGCAAGACTATGAAGGTCTTGAACGGCTGGCCTTGCGCAGCGAGAAGGACAGTCGTTGCCAACCGATCCCCCGCGCCGGCATGCAACCGATTGCTACTTCCGGCGTAGGTAGCGGATGCCTGCTCCGACGAGGGCAACGCCGAGGGCTACCAAGCCGGCTTCGTGGATGGCGGGCGCCGGAACGAGAATTTGTCTACCTGCCCATGCGACAGCCGGACCCATGAGCACCGCTCCCAACATCATCAGCTTCGCGAGCTTCATTCTAGTACGCCTCCTCCGTTCGAAGTGAGCATCATCCTGACCTCCGCGGGCAAGTCAAGAGAACAGCCGCCTTTCGACGGCGAAATGCGAATATGACCACCGCTTTGTCGCGTGCACAGATGGGCGACGATCTTTGCTGAATTGATCACCGGCCCCCTCCTTATTGAGGAGGGGGCAACGGGGGTGGTCGTCGGCTGACCGGCACCAACGTGAGCTCGAACCAAGCGGGTCGCTCCCCCTCATGTGCCGGAAGGAGGGGACGCGACCCATTCGCATTGCCTTCCCCGATCGCCCTTGATAGCCAACGCGCTTACGCGTTCAGCTCGGATCGGAGGTTGAGAATGTCCAGACGCATCTTGCCGTGGATGGTGGCGCTTGGCACCGTTTGCCTGCTTGCTGGTTGCGGCGACGATGGCGAGCCGTCGGGTACGCAGCCGCCCCCGGCCGTTGCCGAGCTCAACACCACGGGTGTCGGCAAGTACCTCGGTTTGATGCCGGACAGCGTGCAGCACGTCGGCGATTGGGACGAGTACCACTACGACACGGCGAAGGAGAAGGCGATCTGTCTGCGCGGCGACCCGTACCAGGTCAACGTACGGCGCGGCACGGTCAACAAAGTCCTCCTCTACCTCGAAGGCGGCGGTGCCTGCTGGAGCTATTCGACGTGTTACCAGGCGGCAATCGCCAAGACCACCGCGGGTTCGGCGCTCGCCGGCGGCATCATCGACAAGGACAGCCCGAAGAATCCGTTCCGCGATTGGACGGTGGTCTATGGATCGTACTGCGATGGTTCCGTCTGGGCCGGCGACAATACGCTCAGCTACAACAACCGTCGCACCTTCCATCATGGCTTGTATAACCTTTCGGCGGCCGTGAGCTTGATGCTGCGCGACTTCCCCAACCCCGAGCGCATCGTGGTCAGCGGCAGTAGCGCCGGCGGCTTCGGAACCTACACCGGATACGGCGTCACCCGGGTGGCCTTTCCGACGACGGAGATCCTGGTCTTCGATGATTCCGGGCCGGGCCTGCAGAACAACAACGAGATGCAAGCGGTCCAAGACCGGCTCACCAACTGGAAATTCCAGCAAGTCGTCCCGGCAACTTGTACGCAATGCAGCACCCAGCTGACGTACCTCACCGACTGGGCAGTGGAGCGCGATCCGATGCTGCGCGTCGCCTTCTTCGACTATCAAGAGGATTCGGTGCTGCGCTTCTTCTTCAACATCGGCCCCGACGACTTTCGCGCGCTGTTGTTGTCGGTCACCGGAGAAGTCCAAGGCCGTTTTCCCACGCGCATCAAACGTTTCATGCCGCGTGGCGAGTCGCACACCGTCCTCGAGCTGCCAAGCTTCTTCACCGTAGCGCTCGAAGACACCACGGTACGCGACTGGACGGTCGGTTTCCTGGCGAACGATCAAAGCGCCTGGCGCGATCTGGTGGAGCCGTAAGTTTTTCGGGGCTCGGGACTAGGGGCGCGCGAGTCTTGGTTCCGGCTTCCGCGTAGTTCGTGGCTCGTAATTCGTGACTCGTGGCTCGTAGGATGCCGGGTGATGCTGCTCGTTACTCGCGGATTCACAGGCGAGCAACGAACCACGAGCGACCAGCTACGCGCCACTTGGATCTCGTTCAAGCGAGCCCCCAGCCCCGAGCC
>JACQEN010000146.1 GCA_016200585.1 Deltaproteobacteria bacterium | reverse complement strand
GTTCTCCAGGGATATATCCGACGAAATCGATGATCCGCGGGACAAGATGGACCTTGGGCTCACCATATCCGGTCTCCCAGTGACAGATGCTGTCGGAGTCGACGCCCAGGTGCTCAGCGACCTCCCGTTGAAGAAGTCCAAGATCGAGTCGTCGCTTGCGGAGGTGGTCGCCCAGGGTGCGTACTTCCACAGGATACGCTGGATTCTTGGGTTTTGGGGCGGTTAGCCGCACATGGCAAAATGGTAACGCAAGGATGCGGGTCGGGAGATGCGATCAGCATGAACTCAGAACGCATCCCACAGGACTCCGTACCCCACTCTCCGCGTAGTAAACCGCGATTTCTTATGAACTCATGGGTACCTTGGCTTGCAACAGATGACACCCTTGCCCGGCTTCCCAATTCCTGTCGCCTCATCGCAGCCCACGAATGATTCTGCGTATGTTCCCGTCGGCCTTATTGCGGCAAACAGGCAGACTTCGCCATCCAGGCAGCGCGTTCCGTCGTCGCTCCCCCGACGGCAGACGACATTCTTCAACGAATAGCGTTCGAGCTCCGCAACACGCTGGTTTAGGTTGCAACATCCGGACGTGAGCAAGACTGTAGCAGCTATCGTTACAACCTCGATGCCTCGCATTGTGCCCTCCTCCATCTCCATCCTCTATCGCCCGGTAGTGCTCGGGTCAAAGGCCGGCGTGTCGCGTCACGCCAATGCAGGTGTATTCGAATCGGACAGAATAGCCAATCAATGGACGTCAAGGGGTGCGAGAGCGTTCCCCGCTCGACGATCTACGATGTCTAGCTCGCTAGATGCTGGGCTCATCACTGGGGATCTGATCCAGCCAGGTGCTCGGAGACTTGAGATTCGCGTGGGGTCCGACTCTGAGTCGGAATTGAAAACTGGCAATACAACACCGTGAAAGCAGCCAATCCAAAAAGACGAACAGACTGAGGAGCGTGCCGCGCGCCGACGGGATTCCTCGCGTCGGCGGTCATCAACGGCGGCCGTCGCCTAGACCTAGACGTTGCACTTCTGCCAGTTTTCGTGCTTCCACGCATCGCCCTGATCGCAGGAGCGCGGTAGACGGTTGTTATGTGCGTAATCCGACGAAGCCGAACGGTTGGTCCGAGCGAAGGCGAACGCGTGGTCCGATCGATGGCGAACACGGTCGGAGCGAAGCGACGCTTGGGTTCAGTTGTCTGAGTTCTCCTCCTTGGTCAAGTCCGAACGCTTCTTTCGCATCGATTCTCCCTTCAGCGTGATCTGGTGAGCCGAGTGCACGATGCGGTCGAGCGCCGCGTCGGCGAGGGCCGGATCACCGATGTACTTGTGCCATTCTTTGACGGGAAGCTGTCCGGCGATGACGGTCGAATGCTCGCCGTGCCGATCTTCGATGACTTCCAAGAGATTTTCTCTCCCTTTTTGGTCGAGCGGAGCGAGGCCAAAGTCATCGAGGATGAGCACATCGGTCTTGGCCCAGCGAGCCAGCAATCGAGGCAGAGAGCCGTCGCCCTGAGCGATGTGCAGCTCGCCGAGCATCCGCGGCACACGCCGGTACACCACCGAGAAACCCTCGCGGCACGCCTTGTGACCGAAGGCGCAGGCCAGGAAGGTCTTGCCACAGCCGGTCGAGCCGGTGATCACCAGGTTCTGCTTCTTCTTGATCCACTCGCAGGTGGCCAGCCGCCGCACCAGGTTGCGGTCGATGCCGCGCGGGTGGCGGAAGTCGATGTCCTCGAGCGCCGCGACGCGGTCGCGCAGCCTGGCGAGCTGCAACCGACGGGTGAGGCTGCGGGCTTCGCGGTCGGTCCACTCACGGTCGATCAGGATGCCGAGGCGATCCTCGAAGGCGAGGTGAGCGTAAGAGTCGGCGTTGTCGAGCTGCTCGCGCAGAGCACGGGTAAAGCCGTGCATGCGGATGTCGCTCAGTTTCTGAAAGGTCTCCTCATTGGTCATGCACTGCACTCCTCCTTGGCGTTGTAGTAATCGGCGCCGCGAATGTTTTCGTGATCGATCGGCGTCGTATGGGGTTCGGTAATCAGCAGCGGCTGCTTCTCAAGGCCGTTCTTCAGGATCGAGCGCACGCTGCGGTAACTCGGTGAGGCGATGGCGCGGGCGCGCCGGCAGGCAGCTTCGAGGCTCTCGGAGCCGTATCGGTCACCCAAGCGGATGAGGCCCAGAGTGGAGCGAAATCCCTGCTCGGGGTGAGGTTTGCGGCGCATGATCTCCTCGACGACGGCGGCGGTCTGCGGCCCGGTCTTCTCGGCCCAGCGGATCAGTCGCGACGGTGTCCACTCGCCATAGCGGCGATGCGAGTCAGGCCGGTGGCCAGGATCGGTGGTGAAGCCACCGCGTTTGCGGCTGCGCAGGTGCGAAGCGACACGACGTCCCTTGTGGAACGCCTCGACGATCGTCGTCGTGGCGCGCACGTCGATGCGTTGACCCACGAGCTGATAGGGAACGCTGTAGAAGTGGAAGTCGAACTCGAAGTGATAGTCGATGTTCACACCGAGGTTCACCTTCCACTCGGGCAGCTCGAAGCGAGCAACGGGCAGGGGTTTCAACGCTGGACGATCGAGATCGCGCCACCACGAACGCCGTGAGCCTTCCAAGCGCGAGAAAGGCCGGTCGTTGAGCCACTCCAGGCGCTCGCGCATCCCCCGGTTCAGCTCGGCGCGGCTAAAGAAGGTCTGATCGCGCAGAGGGGCGAGCACCCAACGCTCGACCTGCTGCACGGCGTTCTCCACCTTGGCCTTGTCACGCGGATGGCGCACGCGCGCGGGGATCACCGTGGTGCCGTAGTGCTCGGCCATCTCGCGGTAGGCGGGATTGAGGTCGGGCTCGTAGAGGTCGGGCCGGGTGACGGCGGCCTTCAAGTTATCGGGGACGGTGATCGCACTGACGCCGCCGATGTAGTCGTAGGTGTGGATGTGCGCTTCGATCCACGAGCCCTTGTCTTGGCCCTCGCACGCTTCAGCGTAGGTAAAGCTCGAGGCTCCCAGCGCTGCCACGAAGATCGGGCACTCGGTCACTTCGCCCGTCGACTGCGCGACCACCGCCATGCTCATGCCGGCGAAATCGACGAACAGCTTCTCACCGGCGACGTGCTCCTGGCGCATGACGACGTCGAGCTGGCCGCGCCAGTCTCGGTACAGATCGCAGAAGCGTGAGTAGCCGTAGCCCTGCTCGCCGTGCTGCTGGCGGTACTCCTGCCAGAGCAGCTCGAGCGTCACGCCCCGGCGCTTGAGCTCCCGGTAGATGTGCTGGAAGTTCGGCACCGCCCGATCCCGCCGTCCCGGCGGCGGTGGATACAGCCGTGCCTCCAAGGCGGCCTCGTCCAAATCCTCGGGCAAGGGCCAGCTCAGACCGGCGGCCGTCGCCCGTGCCATCACCTCGTGCACGGTGCTCGGGCCCACCCCGCAGCTCAGCGCCGTCTCCCGCAGGGAGAGTCCAAGGCTCCAGCGGAGCCGTAGTATTTCTCTTGTCTTGCGCATGGGTAGCCGTTTCGCCGGCATCGACATCTCCTCCTCCACAGTGGATTCGGAGAGGCTCTCTACCGGCGGCTCACCTGCGCCGCCACGCTCCTCCCGTCTCAGCTTCTCACCAGCTCCGGGGTGTTCGGCTTCCCTCGGAACAGGTGTTCGGCTCGTCGGAACGGGTGTTCGCCTTCAATCGGAATCAGTGTTCGGCTTCAATCGGAATGACTATTCGGCTTGGGTCGGAATCTGCAGTTATGAGATCCAAGGAAGCGCGAGCACTCTTGGGAGCAATCCTTGGATTCGTGCCGGCAGTCAGCGGCTGCACCTTCCATGCTCGCTCTCACCCTGTTCGGTACCATTGGTCGTCATAATCGAAGACGCCAAGATCGATCGGGCGGCCAAACTGGTTGGGACGGCTGACCAGAACGAGTGCATTGACC
>JACQEN010000026.1 GCA_016200585.1 Deltaproteobacteria bacterium | reverse complement strand
TTCATCGGCTTGCTGACGTAATCGACGGCCCCGGTGGCAATCGCCTCGACAGCGGTGTCGACGGAGCCAAAACCCGTCATGATGATCACCGGCAAGGTAGGATTGTGTTCGCGCAGCCGGCGCAGCAGCTCCAGGCCGCTGAGCTCCGGCATACGCAGGTCGAGGATGGCGAGATCCACCGGCTCGCGTTCGATGCGTTCGAGCGCACGCAACGGACTGGTCTCGGAAAGCGGAACCAAACCCTCAGCGGCAAGCACCTCGCTCAGCAAGCGACAGGACACCGCATCGTCGTCGACGATCAAAACGCGTGTCACGCTGCGGCCTCCTGCGTCGCGTCGGCCCTTGGTATCGTCATGACTCCTCCGCCGGTAGATAGATGCGTATCGTGGTCCCGTGTCCCGGGCTGCTCTCCGCCTTGAGCTGTCCGCCATGAGCATGAACGATTTGTTCGACGATCATCAACCCAAGACCGGTACCGCGCCCGGGCGCCTTGGTGGTGTAGAACGGCTCGAACGCGTGGCGTAATTCGTCCGCGGTCATGCCGCGCCCGCTGTCATGCACCGAAAGCGCCACCTGTAGCCCGCGTTGCTCCGTGCGCGGCAGCGCGCGCGCAACAATGTCGATTTGCCCAACCCCCTCAAGCGCATCGAGGGCGTTGGTGAGCAGATTGACGAATACCTGGCGCAGACCGATGGCGTCGCCGTGGACAAGCGGTAGAGTCGTCGGCACGTCTACGCGAACCGTCACCCCGCGTGCCGCGAAGCGGCTTTCTAGAAGCGTCAGCGTGTCAGCGATCAACGAAGCAAAAGCCACCGGCGACCGCGCCAAGGGCGCATCGCGGGTTCGATCGAGGACGCTGCGGATGGTGTCGACCATGCGCCGGACTTGCGACTCGATGATGCCCAGCTTCTCGGCGTGCTCTTGGTTCAACTCTTGGCCTGCTAGGAGCTGTACGTAGCCCAGCACCGAGTTCAACGGCGTACCGAGCTCATGCGCCAACGTCCCCGCCATCTGGCCGAGCGTCGCCAAACGTTCGCTGCGGCTGATTTCCAACTGAGCGCGCCACAACCGTTCGTTGGCCTCACGCAATTCACGGTTCTTGTCTTCCAGGCCGCGGGTTGCGGAGCGCACGCGTTCTTCGAGGTGGGCGGTCAATTCTTGAATGCGTCCCAGCATGCGATTGAAGCTGTACGTGAGAAACCCGAACTCACCGCTTCCTTGCACGGTGACGCGTGCCGCGAGCGCACCGGCTTCTGCTTGGCGCATGGCGGCCACAAGAGCCGCCACGGGCTTGCCGACCCGGCGTTGAAGGAACAGTGACAAGGCCAGCGAGATCACCAGCGTCGATGCGAGTAGCATGGCCGTGTCGATGGTCCGTAATCGGCTCTTCAAACGATGCATCGCCTGACTACGCAACTCGACGCGTGCGGCGCCGCGAATTTGGCCGTATTGTTGCAGCGGAACGGCGATGATCAGGTGGTTGTCGCCGGCTGCGGCCGGCACCACGGCGGTCGTCGTCTGGCCGTGACGCAAGGCCGCGACTTCGTCGGGCGAAAGTGGAGCGGCAGCTTTCGCGCCGATTTCACTCGCTTCGGTTTCGGCTTGCACCAAATCGCCATCGAAGCGCAGCAGCTCGATGCCGACGATGTCTCGATCGCCCTGCACGATTGCATCCAGGTCGCTCTGCAAAGTCGCCCGATCGGCCCGTCCCCAGCGCAATCCAACCTCACGCAGAACCAAAAGTGCCCTGGCGCGAGCGTCCTGCTCCAACGCATCCTCCGAGAGGTGGGTGTTCAAGCCTTGCGAGACGGCGAGAACGAAAGCAACCGTACCAACGACGATTGCAATCAGCTGTGAGCGCAAGCTGCGAAACATGGCGGGCCGCTGGCGAAGGTGACTTGGTGACGAGACGCGAAGCGGCCAGTCGCCGATTTGAACCTGACGGATGCACGTTGCAGCCAGCTGCTCAACGATTCTCTCTCCGCGAGAGTTGTAGCGGAACGACCCGTGCGACGCGATACGGGCGTGTACGACGCCAAGCCCGCTGCCTGCTCCCCTTTCATAGTTCGGCGGGTCAGCGAACCGAGCTGCGCCCCGCCACTTCAACTCGCCGCAAGTAGTGCGTCGCGTTGCCGACTTCCACTCCGGTCCTGGTCGCCAACCGCGCAATGGACACAGAATACCGATCCGTTTGGCCATCCATAGCAGGCGCAGCGAATCGGGCGCCCACATTGAGTGCAACGAACATGGCTGTGTTGTCCCAACCTCTGCACCAGCCAACGATCGGCATTGAGCAGAACTTGCACGCTATCGTGAAGGTTCGATTCGCGCAGCACTTCCTCAACCAGTTGCTGGCGATCGTATGGCGTGCGCGCGGGCAGGCAAAGACTTCCTCCCTTGAAGGAAACGTGGGCAATTCCTTTCGATAAAGTATGCATCTTGCTCTCCTGACAGCGGAGCACAGCAAGCTCGATGCCGACGAGCACAATTGCGAGCTTCAGACTTGTTCCGCGAAATCTGGATTTCTCGCGCCGAGTCAGCTTGCCTCGGTTCTGTGGCAATCGGTCTCGCACACCGCGTTGACGTGACCAAAAGCCACAGGGATCTTTCCGGCAGCAGAAGTTCGTCATGCGCCCTGCCAACCGCGGGTTGCTGGCACCCGCATTGCTCGACACTTCCGTATGGTCAGAGTGCCTGTCGATCCGCTTTTGGTTGTCGACGACGACATCGGATCTTGTCGCAGCATGACAGAGGCTTTGGAGCGGCTGGGCTACCGGGTGGAGTCGACGACCGACCCTTGCACAGCGCATCAGCGAGCGACTACCGGCCGCTACGCTCTGATCGTCACCGATCTGCACATGCCCGACCTGTGCGGTACGGAGCTGCTGGAAAGCATCCGGCGTTGCCGTCCCGAAATGCCCGCTTTGTTGGTATCGGCATTCCCCGATCGGCGGACCATAGCGATCGCAAACGACCTGGGCATACCCTTGCTCGCCAAACCGTTCAGCAGCGCGGTCTTCGTTGCCGCGATTGCGGCGCTGCTCGAGTCGTGCAACGCGCCAGGAGGGCGGTTTGATCCTGACGCCAAAGGTCGATCGTCGTAGTCGGTCGCAAGTGACTTGGCCGGAACCCGCGTATTGCCTGCACCGCAGAGAACCAAAGGAGGTATCCAATGAAGCGAATTGCGTCCGCCGGGCTCCTAGTAGCCCTGCTGTCGGGTTTTTGTTGGTACGCGCCGTCGCCGAGCGTGGCTCAATGTTGCGGCTCACAACAATGCGCCGGCGACTTGAACTGCGACGGCGAGGTCACCATCGACGAGATCATCACCGCGGTGAACAGCGCCCTCGGCGGTTGCCCGCCGGTGGTGGGGGCCGACCAGGCCTGCGCCGACCTGGCTACCGCCGACTGCACGAAGCTCGACCAGTGCGTCTTCAACGGAACGACCGTTCGCTACGGCGGCGCCAGCACTTGCCGCAACCGACAAAAGCAAGCGTGCCTGGTGCGTCTCGGTGCCACGGGCACGGGCAACAGCCCAACCGACGTCGAGCAGTGTGTTAGCAGCGTGCCCGCATCGACGTGTAGCGACTTCGAGCTCGGCAACATTCCCGACTGCGAGGCGAAGATCGGCGGCGGAGCGATTGGCGCGGCTTGCGCCTTCCCAGGGCAATGCGAAAGCAGCAACTGCGCCATCGTCAACGGGAGCAACTGCGGCACCTGCGCACCGGCGAGTCACGCCGGCGATTCTTGCGCGACCACATCGTGTTCGCACGGCTTCACTTGTATCGCCGCGACGCAGCAGTGCCAGCCGATCGGCAATGACGGCAACGTCTGTGATAGCAACCATCCCTGCGCTCCTGGACTCACCTGCGTCATTCCGGCGGCCGCAGCGTCGGGAACCTGCGACGTCTCGGGAGCCAGCCTGGGCATCCGTTGCGACCCCAAGCATCAAACCGCCGCCGGTTGCAACACTGGTTTGGGCTTCTACTGCAACGCCACCAGCAACACGTGCGCTCCCGTAACGTACGTCACGGCCGGCTCACAGTGCGGCTCCGTGGGTTCGCAGGTCTACACATGCACGAACGGTTCGACGTGCTTCGGAGCGCAAGGGTCGACACCGGGAACCTGCCTTGCCGACGCAATCGACGGTACGGCGTGCGATACGGAAACCGGGCCGTCATGCATCGCACCGGCCCGCTGCGTCACCGGTAGCCCAACGGCAACCACCGGTACGTGCCGCTTCCCTGACCCGACGAAGTGCTCGTAATCGCCCGGATCGGCGGCTTGGGAATCAAAAGCCGAAAACACGGCGGATCGGAGGGCGACCACCCGACCACGCCGTGTTTTCGACCTTGCAGGCACGCGCTCGACGCCCGGTCAAAGCGTATTCAGAAAGTCGAGTACCTGACGCTGCTGCGGTGGTGAAAGTTGGCGGAAGGCGCTGGCCGCCGGGCCGCCCTGCCCGGCGTGCAGCCGGATGGCGTCGACCAACTCGGAGGCGCGGCCGTCATGCAGGAAGACCGACTTGCCGCGCAGGCCCCACAGCGGGGTTGTGCGCATCATCGTCGGACCCGCTGCGTCGGAGGTGATGCCGTCACCCAGCGAACCGATGTCGTGCACCAGGAAATCAGAGAACGGATGGAAGGTTCGCTGTGTCAGCAGCGCGTTCATCGTCGCCGTCAACGGCGTACCCCCGGTGCTCGCCGGAACGAAGGCCGCCGGGTTCGCCGAGGTCGTCAGGGTTTCCGTGTGGCAGCCGCCACAACCAATCGAGTTGAACAAACTATGACCGGCTTGAGCGCTGGTGTTCTCGGCGATGCGCGGTGGCGCATCGAGAGCGCGCATGAAATCGGTAAAGCGGTCGACATCCCCGCGCCCGTCGGGTCCGGGAGCATCCTCCGGATCGTCGCCGGCGTCGAGCAGCACACCGAATTTGGTGACGTTGAGTGCGCAAGTACTCCGTTCTTGTGAAAAGTCGGGGTTGGTGATCCCCATTTCGTTCAAATAGGCATCGCCGGAGAAGGCGCGCAGCGTCGCGTGATCGGCCTTCCATCCGAAGCGGGCGACTCGGGTCGAGCCCAGCTCATTGACCTGTTTGGCGACGCCGCGAATCGCCACTGGCTGGGCAGCAGCGATAGCCTCGATGTCGGCGTCGGCGACAGCTTCGACCAGACCCAAACCGAAGAGTGGAGCGGACTGCCGTTCACCGACGCAGTTCGCGCCGGCTTGGAAGCTCGGGCTCGTCGGGTCGCAAATCGGTAGCCGCGGACTAAACGTCGTGCGTCGCATCTCCTCGCGCTGGCAGCGCGACTTGGCGCAGCGCGGGGAAGTAATCTGGCAGCCGATCGGCGTCGCCGTCAGACCATTTTCAAAGACGGTGAAGGGGCCCTGTTGTTGGGGTCCGCCGCGCAGCATGTTGTCGCTGGCGAAGATGTGCAATGGCCCACCCGCGGTGTTGTTGCGAACGCGCACCTCGTTGATGAAAGCGCCCGAGCCGCCGAGCGCCGGCTGAAAGTGGCACGAGCCGCAGGAGCGGCTGTTGAAGATCGGCCCCACTCGCGGCAGCTCCTCGACCTGAATGAAGCTAGCCTGGCCGTTGGCGAACAACTGCAAGTCGGCAGCGTTCTGCGATTGCAAGAGCTCGGCGAACGGCATGCCGAATCCGGAGATATTGTTGGCCGGTGGTGGCGGCGGCGGTGGTGGTCCCTGCGCCGATGCCGTCGAGATGGCGCCGCGGGCGAGCAGCAACAGCGCCGCAGCGCCCAGCCATGCCGTGTTGCGGACCCAGCGGCGGTTACAAGATGCCTGCCCAATCGATTCGACGGATTCCCCAGTGCGTAGCATGTTCCCTCCCTCTTCTTCTGGCTCGCACACTCCGCCTCCGTGTGCCATCTCATCGCCGACGTGGTCCGACACCGCATTGCGCGACACGACTTGCCCGTTTGCCATCGGCCCTATGCGCTCGCCGATGGAGCAACGTCCGTGCCCCGGCGTGCGACAGACCGCGCACCACGTTCGTACTGGGCCCTCCTGTTCACTGTGCGGTTTCTCGCAGCGTCGACAATGCGGATGTCCGCACGTGGGCCCCATCCCGGCCAGGTCGTCGCGTTTGGGGCGGGCATTTTCTTGTAGAGGTTGCTAGGATGAATCGTTCAAAAGATGGACGACTCGCTCAAACGACTGCAAACCGAAGTGGCGCGGCGGCGTACCTTTGCGATCATCTCACACCCGGATGCCGGCAAGACGACTTTGACGGAAAAATTATTGCTTTATGGCGGCGCCGTCCGCCTTGCCGGTTCGGTGAAGCAGCGGCGCGCCGAACGCTACGCCACCAGCGACTGGATGGCGATCGAGCGCGAACGTGGAATCTCGATCGCCACCAGCGTCATGCAGTTTCCGTAT
Source organism: Deltaproteobacteria bacterium (assembly GCA_016200585.1). Classification (GTDB taxonomy): domain Bacteria; phylum Desulfobacterota; class Binatia; order HRBIN30; family HRBIN30; genus JACQEN01. The sequence goes on along the minus strand of JACQEN010000026.1, from coordinate 832 downwards.
CACGGTTATCAGCTCAACTTGCTCGATACCCCTGGCCACAACGACTTCAGCGAGGACACCTACCGTACGCTTGCTGCCGCCGACTGCGCGGTCATGCTGATCGACAGTGCCAAAGGCGTCGAGCCGCAGACCGTCAAGCTGTTCGAGGTCTGCCGCATGCGGCGCTTGCCGATCGTCACCTTCATCAACAAGATGGACCGCCACGGCCGTGACCCGCTCGATCTGCTCGACGAGATCGAACGCGTCCTCGGCATCCCGTGCACCCCGGCGAACTGGCCGATCGGTTCCGGCCCGGAATTCCAGGGCGTCTACGACCGCTGGTCGCAGCAGCTTCTGCTGTTCGACCGCAACGCCTCGAATGCGCAAAAGGCGGCCATGCAACTGGCCAGCCTCGACGACCCGGAGCTACGCAATTCGATCGGCAAGCATGCCCACGATCACCTCCTGGAATCGCTCGACCTGTTGCACGGCGCCGGTACCGGCTTTGACCTGCCGCAGTTCCGCGCCGCCGTCATCGACGGGAACGCTCAATCGGTGATGTGCGCGTACAACCGCTTCCGCGGCATGCCGTGTTGCGGAAGCGATGAACTCCTGCAGAAGATTCTCCGGGACGAGTGGGGCTTCGAAGGCTACGTGGTTTCGGACTGCTGGGCGATCATGGATTTTTACACGTTCCACAAGGTCGTCAACTCGGCACCTGAGGCGGCTGCCATGGCCCTCAAGGCCGGCACCGACCTCAACTGCGGCGTGACGTTCGATAGCCTGACCGTCGCCGTCAAAATGGGATTGGTGAGTGAAGGGCTGGTCGATCAGGCGGTGAAACGGCTCTTTC
>JACQEN010000025.1 GCA_016200585.1 Deltaproteobacteria bacterium | reverse complement strand
GGCGTTGTTGGCGGTCATTTTCTACCCGTTCAACCGCGCGCTGACCCAGCTTCTCGGCGGCCGCCGCGGCCTTGCCTCCACCGTTCTGACGACGCTCGTGATTGGGTTGGTGATCGTCCCCACCATCACGCTAACCGTTCTGGCGGCCAACGAGTCGGTTACGCTCTACCAATCCAGCAACGAGTTCGTAGCGTCCGGTGGCGTCCAAAGAATTATCGCCGAGGTGCAGGCCTCACGCGCTCGCCATCTTTGGGACCTCATCGCTCCTTGGGTGGCAGATTGGAACATCGACCCTGGAACCCTTGCCGTTACGGTGGCCAATACTGTAAGCGCATTTTTGGTCGCGCAGGCTACCGGCATCGCCAAGAACGTGGCGGGATTCATTGGGGACTTTTTTCTCTGTACCTTTGCCTTGTTCTTCTTCTTCCGCGATGGCGAACGAATGGTATCGTCGTTTCGCGACCTTTTGCCGATGGAAGCGGTGCACAAGGACCTCATCCTTGAGCGTTTCTACGAAGCTCTGTCGGCAGTCGTTCAAGGCACTCTGGTGACGGCCGTTGCACAGGGTTCGCTTGCAGGACTCGGTTACTGGATCCTGGGAGTTCCCCTCGCCGTATTTCTGGGTTGCGCTACCGCGCTGATATCCCTGGTTCCGTATGGCACCGCGGTCGCCTGGGGGGCGGCCGCCCTCTATCTCTACTTCGTCGGAGAGGCCGTCCGCGCCGTCATATTGATCGTTTGGGGGACAGTTGTGGTGGGTACCGTCGATAACCTACTTCGCCCGCTGATCATCGGCGGGCGTACCGAGATTCCAACCCTGATCCTTTTCTTTGGGATCCTAGGTGGCTTGCAAGCCTATGGATTCTTCGGGCTGTTTCTTGCGCCGGCAGTCATTGCGACGCTGGTGGCCTTTCTACGAATCTACCAACAGCAGTACGCCGCCGTTTCTGTAGGCTCACGCGCCGACGGCGATCAGTCGCGCGAATGACGCTCGGCCAGTGCCGCCAATACTTCCTGCGCTTCGCGGACGATGTCGGCAAGAACTTCCGCAGCAGGTTTGTTGTCGCGAATCAAACCAAGACCCTGCCCTGCCGGCATGAAGCAACGCTCCGGATCAGCACCCTGCCCTACTCCCATATAGTCCATGACGCCCTGCTGGGCTGAATACATGACCTGTAGCGGAAATGGCTTGATCTCATCCTGCCGGCGCTCCCAAGACTCGTTGTAGGTGTTGCGTATCGTACGTGCCGGCTTGCCGGTGTAGCAACGAGTACGAACCGTATCGGCTTCGCCGCTGCGAAGAATCGCTTCGCGATACGCCGGCGCTGCCTGTGCTTCCGGTGTTGCGATGAAGCGCGTGCCGACAATGACGCCTTGCGCCCCAAGCGCGAGTGCGGCCACCAAGCCGCGGCCGTCAGCAATTCCGCCGGCGGCAATCACCGGGATCTTGACCGCGTCAACGACCTGCGGAACGAGTGCCATCCCGCCGATTTCACCAGTATGTCCCCCCGCTTCGGTACCTTGAGCGGCGACAACATCGGCGCCCGCCATCTCTGCCTTCACCGCATGTCGTACTTTTCCGATCATGACGATCACGGTCATGCCACGTTCATGCATCTCAGCGATGAACTGCTGCGGCACGGCCAAGCCGGCGACGAAAATCTTTACGCCTTCATCGAATACGACCTGCATCTGCGGCCGGATCATCTCGGGTATCGGTGCCAATAGGTCCACGGCAAACGGCTTGTCGGTAAGCTCTCGAACCCTGTGGATCTCGTCGCGCAGAGCCGCCGCGTCGAGCGTCGCCGCGCCGATGATGCCCAATCCGCCGGCGTTCGACACTGCGGCAACCAGTCGGTGCATCGACACGCCGCCCATGCCGGCGAGAATTACCGGATATTCGATCCCGAGCTGGTCACAAAGTGCAGTTCGAAGCATCGAGAAGCCTTTTCTCAGAGCGACTGACCTTCCAATAGCGCGGGGCGACGCTCGGTCAACGGAGTTTTACTGTGACGTGCATCGGTGTGAGGTCACGTCTGTGCCGAGGCGGAAGCGAGATACCGTAGGAATGGGACCAGCGGGCCTGAGGCTGACGATAGATGGGACCGGGGAAGACGGTGGCCCACCGTCTTCCCCACCCAAGGGTTACTTGTGAGCCAATTCGTCGTCGATGATGGTTTTGAACTGCGGGAACGGGTACGCACCCTTGAGGGCACGGCCATTGATGATGAAGCCAGGCGTACCTGAAATGCCAAGTGCCTGAGCTTCGGCCGAATCAGCCTTGATCCGTTCGAGCGACTTCTTGTTGTCGAAGCAATCGTTGAACTTGGCCTCGTCGACTCCGGTGCCCTTCAATTGCTCCAAGGCCTTTTCTTTGACGTTCTGCGGATTCATGTCCTTCTGATTTTCGAAGAAGAATGAGTACACCTTCCAGAACGCTGCCTCCTTCTGCATCGAGGCGCACTCGGCGGCGATCGCTGCAGGCTCGGCATAGGGATGGAAGCTCAGCGGCAGGTTTTTGTAGTAGAACTTCACCTTGTCGCCGTACTCCTTCAACACTTCCTTCTCGATGGTGTTGTAACCGCGCGAACAGTACGGGCACTGGTAGTCCGAATACTCGACGATGGTTACTTTGGCATCCTTCGGACCCTTGAAGGCGCGACCCTTGAGGTCGATCTTCTTCATGACCGCCGCAAACGGGTCGACTGTGAGGTCTTCGAGATCACCGAAGATCACATAACGGCCGTCTTCAGAGGCCGTAAACTGGACCTTCTGCCCCCCGGCTTCGAGCGTCCCCGTCTTGGCACCTTTGATCTTGGATGCCTCGATTCCGCTCACGGAGATTTGGACGTTCGGTGGAACGTTCGCCTTGCGCCGGTAATATTCGCTGGCGTTCTTGGCAAGGGCATCGTCCGAAGCAGCTACCTTCGGTGCCGATTTCGGCGCCGCAGCGGGCTTTGCGTCGTCGTCAGCTTGCGAGCGGCTTGCCCAAAGCCCGACAGCGGCGATCAGAGCCGTAACTACGATTCGTACTTGGACCTTCGATCCGCACATAATAGATCCTCCTTGGCGCTTACGCACCTCGTTCCTCACGGACATGCTACTCGGCCCACCGACCTACTTCCGATGTCCCGTGGCATTGCTTGCTACCGGGCAGTCTGTGGCAATGGAAGACGCTTTTGCACCAGAATCGATTCGACGACGATATGGAAAAGTTAGAGGCAAGACATTACTTCGTCGAGGATCACGAGAGTCAGCATTGCAGCGCTTGTGAACCGCGCACCGAAGGGGAACTCAATGGCGACCAGCCAAGAGCGGAAGCCGCAGTGGGCGCGCTCTTGGGCTGGTCGACACGAAGTTGATCGCGCTATTTCGGGCCACAAGCTCCCGCAGGAACCTGGGCCGCCGCAGCGGCGGGATCGGAAGGCTTCGCCGCGGTCTTGCATGCATCCAAATCGGCGTTGTCCTGGCAGTATTGCTTTTGCAGGTTTGCCACATCGACGGCGTTGAATTGGCGCTGGCCGTTGGCAATGAAGGTTGGGCTGGCACCGATGCCGAGGGCCTGTGCAATACTAAAGTCCTGTGCAAGGAGCTTCTTGCCCTCGCCACCAAAATGCTGCGCCAAATCATTGGCGGCGATCATCGCTTTCGCGCCATACGGGCATTGTGACATGACGAACATCTCGAGGGTCTTCGGACGCGCCTGACGGCAGCTCATCGACTGACGACAACTTTCATCATCACAGTCCGTCTTGCCGTTGCCGTCGTCGTCGACCTTATTGTCACAAATCTCGGCCGTCGGGTCGAACTGTCCGCCGAACTTGACCTCTTGCCAATCACCGATCGGCCGCATGAAGTTCTTCAGCGCACCGTAGCCCTCCTCATCCTTTTCGACCGCTTTGTCGAGGAGGACCGCCGGGAGAAACTTGAAGTCGGGTTGCGCTTTGCGGAGGTCGTTATACAGCTTCTTGCCTTCGTCGCTCATGTAGTCGACATACTTCACTTGTAGACCGGCCAGATCCTGTTTGAGGCGGGGCTCGATCCGGCTGGTGTCGCACTTGGCGCAACGCTTGTCGGACAAGATGACGCCAGCGACCGCAGGAGGCACGGGAAGATTCTTGCAGGCCTCGGCTTTCTCGCCGGGCATTGCGTCGCAGGCGGCGCGGAGAAAATCACGAGATTTTCGACCGCCGTTGTACGGTTTGCCGTTCAAGAACATCGTCGGAGAGCCATTCGCGCCGCGAGTCTTTGCCTCCTGAAAGGAGGCCACCAGCATCGCCTTGCCTTCGTCACCCTCGGCGCAAGCCGTGAGCTTCTTGTCGTCGATACCGAGCTCCTTGGCACAGTCCGCCCAATTCGTGTCGACGGCGCGTGAGTTCTTATTCTGACAAGCGATGAAATCGAGGCTCTTGGCGGCGGCCAGCTTGTTCACGCACAGTTGGACGATGTCACCCTTGACCTCGGCCGGCCCGTGTAACGACTTGAGATTGTCCTTGTCGCCGTCGCCGATATAGCGAATCGACAGGTCCAACATGTCACCGAGCTGTTGCTTGACCGGGACAACGGCATTTTCCACCTGCACGCCGTACGGACACTGCGACATCACGAACATCTCCAGCTTCGCAGGCTCGCCCTTGCTCTTGGCGTATCCGCTGCTCGCCACCGCAAGCACAGCGCCGCCGACGATCGCCAGCGTCAAGCCCCGAAGGCGCACTCTCGAAACGGTTAGACAACGTCCCTTGCGCATCATCTAATAACCCTCTGTCTCGCCCGAGCCTGGAAAATTCACAAAGAACCGCAGTTGCGTCGACCCGAGCACCCAAACCAACCGCAGCTCTGTCACCTTGAAGAATCCAACGGTTTGAGATGAATAGCGCATCCTACATACGATTCAACCCGCGTAGTCGGTTCGCTCGCACCTTGGTTGTGCGTCCAAGCCTGTAGCACCCTCATCGAGAAGAGCCAGGATTCTTGGCCACGCCGCGACATCCACGCCGTTCCCGATCTTGACTTTGCGTTCCGGCCGCGCAAACTCAGCACGGTCGTTTCGATTGCCGATAAACAATTGGTCGCCTAAATCTTTCATCAGGAGGGACAACGATGGACGCCGCAGCACAAGTACAACGATCACTGCCACGCCTTAATGAGCCGGCACCCGATTTCGAGGCGGTATCGACCCAGGGGCCGATCAAACTTTCGAGCTATCGCGGCAAGTGGGTCGTTCTCTTCTCGCACCCTGCTGACTTCACCCCCGTTTGCACCACGGAGTTGACGGAGTTCGCCCGTCGCTCGGAGGAGTTCAAGAAGCTCAACACCCAGCTCATCGGACTCAGTATCGACAGCGTCTACTCGCGCATCGCTTGGATCCGCAACATGGAGCAACACTTCGGAGTCAAGGTCGACTACCCGCTGATCGCCGATCTCGATACGAAAGTCGCCCAGCTCTATGGCATGATTCATCCCGGAGCTAGCTCGACGGCAACCGTACGCTGTGTCTTCATCATCGACGACGATGGAGTCCTGCGCGCCATGGTCTACTATCCCCTGACCAATGGCCGCAGTGTCGACGAAATTATGCGCGTTCTGCAAGCGATTCAGCTGAACAAAAGCAAGTCTGTGGCCACTCCGCAGGGCTGGAAGCCCGGCGACAAGGTCATCGTGCCGCCACCGCTGACGCAGCAAGGCGCGGAAGAACGGGTCAAAGACAAGAGCGTCGAGGTCACCGACTGGTACTTCGTAAAAAAGTCAATCTGACCAAACCGAGCAACGACTCGTGATTGCACAGTCGCCGGCACCGCCGTCGTCCGGCAAACACGAGTCTCGTCAGGCAGCCCGATAGTAGAGCTTCTCTTCCCGCTCCTCGCGCACGATCGTGCCTTGCTGTCGCATGTATTCGAGGTGCGCCAAAGTCTCGAACGTCGCTGGGAACTGCACTTGCAACGGACCGTCGATATCAAACCCGAACGCCTGCCGGGCAACGTCGTACGCGGTGTGCGGCGCGCGGCGCACGACGTCGAGCATTTCCCGCAGGCGATAGTCGTGGTGCTGGGCGATCTGCCGGGCACGATAACGATGATCGGCGAACGTACCACCATGGGCCGGCAGAACCATTTCGACGTCGTAGCGTTGGATCTTCTGCTGCGACTCTAGAAAATCGGCCAGCGGATTTTCCGGCCCGCCCGGGAAGAAACCGACGTGCGGTGTGATCTTCGGCAAAAGATGGTCGCCGGCGATCATGATCTTTTGCCGACGCAGGTAGAGGACGCAGTGCCCCGGGGTGTGGCCAGGAGTTGCTACGATTTCAATTTCCAGGTCGCCCAGCCGCAAAACCTCGCCATCCGAAATCAAGTGATCCGGTTGGACAGGTGCGTACAGTTGAGACCAGAACTCCCCGGCGGAAGGGACTCGCGCAAAGCGCTGCAAGGGAATGCCGTTCTGCAAGAAGAAACGGATCGCCTCGTCGCTATGCTCTTGCGGCGCATAGTGAGTCGACGCCTCATACTCCAGGGCATGCATGTAGACCGGCGCACCGGTCAATTCCTTGAGTCGTCTCGACGCACCAAAATGATCCGGGTGGTGATGCGTAGCGATGAGCTTCGACAGCTTCCCGACGGGGCATCCCACGTGTTCCATCGCCGCGAGCAGCGCCGCCAGGCTATCTTCGGTATTCACCCCGGTGTCGACGAGGGCCCATTCGCCACCGCTGCGCATGAGAGTGACGTTGACGATCGTCGGCTTCATCGGCAGAGGCAGATGAACGACGTAGATTCCGGCGGCGACCTCGCGGACCTTGCTTTCGTTCATCGAAGCACAGACACCCTGAATTGCGAGCGGTCCGGAGCTGTGAGCATCAAGCCGCCAAGCGCGACCTATTCGTGCAGCCGATCGGTCACCGCGAACGACAGGTCGATAGCTACCCGCCACAAGCCGACGCTGCCGTTCTCGATCGTCGCATCGATACTCTTTACGTGGACACGCCGTAAGTTCTGAATCGTTACCGCGGCCCGCGACACCGCGATGTTGACGGCATCCTCGATGCTGTTGGCCGAAGTTCCCGTGAGCTCGATCGTCTTCTCAACCATCGTTGCCTCCCGCAGAGATGTTCACGCTACGAGAGGACCCCTGGGCAGTCAAGGAAGAGCCCAGCAGGAAGTCGATAGCCGGGGTTCGGCTAGCCGAGGGCGAGGAAGGATTGACGCGCGACCTCGAAGAGAGTCGACGGGAAGAGACCGAGCGCGATCGTTCCCGCTACCGCCACAACCAGGGTTGCAAACAGATACGGGCGACTCGAAGGCTGGGTGATCTCCACCCCGCCGTCCGTCATGTACATACGCACCAAAACGCCGACGTAGTAGTACACAGAGATCAAACTGTTCATGACGCCGATAACCGTCAGCCCGATGTACCCCGACTTTACCGCGGCGCTGAAAATGTAGAACTTGCCGACGAATCCACCAAAAGGCGGAATCCCAGCCAGCGACAGCATGAAAATCGACATAGCCATCCCCAAGAACGGGCTGCGGAAGCCGGCACCGGCGTAATCCTCGAGGTTTTCGTTCGGCTGGCCACGCCGTCCGAGAGCAATAACGACGGAGAACGCGCCCAGCGTCATCAGTGTGTACGCCAGAAGGTAGAAGAGAATCGCGCTCCCGCCGAGCTCGCCGCCGGCGACCATACCGACCAGTAGGTACCCCGCATGGGCGATACTCGAGTAGGCCAACATGCGCTTGATGTTGCGTTGCAGAAGAGCCGTGACGTTGCCGACCGTCATCGTCAACACCGCCAGCACCCAGAGCACAGCACTCCAGTCGGGTGACATCACCGCCAAGGTGTGCATGAAGATGCGCGCAAAAGCGGCGAACGCCGCCGACTTGACTCCGACCGCCATCAACGCCGTCACCGACGTCGGTGCGCCCTCGTAGACATCGGGAGCCCAGGCATGAAAGGGAACGGCGGCAACCTTGAACCCGAAACCGACGATCATCAACGCCATACCGGCAATCAGTAACGTCCGCTGCTCGGCAGTTGCCCCGGACGCCGTTTGGGCGATTCCAGTCAAAGTTGTCGTTCCCGCAACGCCGTAGAGCAGCGCGATGCCAAAAAGCAGGAAACCGGTCGCAAATGCTCCAAGCAGAAAATATTTCAAAGCCGCCTCGTTCGAACGCACCTGGCTGCGCCAAATTCCGGCCAGTGCGTACGCCGCAATCGACATCACTTCCAAGCCAAGAAAGACGACGATGAGGTCTGCCGCCGTTGCCATCACCACCATCCCCACGGTCGAGAACAAGATGAGCGAATAGTAGTCGCCGGTGCGGATGTCGGTCTGTTCCAAGTAGCTCATCGACATCAGCAGCGTGAGGCCAGCCGCGACGCAGAATAGGAGTGTGAAAAAGAGCCCGTAACGGTCGACGACAACCGCTCCGGCAAAGCTCGTAAGCTTGGTATTCCACAGTGCGACAGCAGCGATCGCCGTTGCCATCAATCCGACAAGGCCAATCCAGCCAAGCCCTTCCCGATCTGGTCCGTCCGTCCACAAGTCAGCGACCATCGTCAGCATCGCCGTGGCACTGAGCAACAGCACGGGCAAAATGGCGATCCAGGATATTTCGGGTGGATTGATCATGCGGTACAACATCGGAGGCCGTGAATCGTCAGCACCATTTCACCGCTGGGCTACCTGGTTGGATGAGCCGGTTTCGGCCAATTTTTTCTCCAACCGTGCGAGCGTTGCCTGAACCGACGGCTCCATGCGACTCAGGAACGGTTTCGGATAGATTCCCATCACGAAGAACATGATGATCAGTGGGACGAAGACCAGGATCTCGCGCGTCGAAAGATCCTTGAGCTTCTGGTTTTCCGGATTGTCCAAAGGCCCGAACATCACGCGTTGATACATCCACAGGAGGTATACGGCTCCGAGAATCACGCCACTCGACGCGATCGCCGTTCCAGTCGGGTAGGCTTTGAACGCTCCGATCAAGATCAGAAATTCGCCGACAAAGCCGTTCAGGCCGGGCAAGCCGACCGAAGACAGCATCACCACCATGAAGATCGCGGCATAAACCGGAAGCTGGGCCCAGAGGCCGCCGAACTCTTTGATGAGCCGGGTATGGCGCCGTTCGTAGATCACGCCGACGGCAAGAAACAATCCGCCGGTCGACAATCCGTGGTTCAGCATCTGGTACAGGCTGCCCTGCACGCCTTGAGTATTTAATGCCGCCAAGCCGAGCATCACGAAGCCGAGGTGGCTCACCGACGAGTAGGCGACCAATCGCTTCAAGTCGGGCTGCACCATGCATACCAGCGCGCCATAGACGATGCCGATGATGGCCAAGGTGGCGATCAGCGGCATGGCCTCGAAAGCGGCCTGCGGAAACAGGGGAATCGCGAAGCGCAGAAAGCCGTACGTTCCCATCTTCAGCAGGACGCCGGCAAGAATGACCGAACCACCGGTCGGAGCCTCGGTATGAGCGTCGGGGAGCCAGGTATGTAGGGGAAACATCGGCACCTTGATGGCGAAGGCCAAAGCGAAGGCTGCGAACAGCCAGCGCTGCGTTGTCACCGGCAGCGTGAACTCCAAAAGACGCTGAAGGTCGAAGCTGTACTGTCCGAATTGCTGCTGGTGCGCGACCGCCAGATACACGATTGCCACTAGCATCAACAGGCTACCCGCCATCGTGTAAAGCACCAGCTTGATCGCCGCGTAGATGTGTCGCTGCCCTCCCCAGATTCCGATCAGGAAGTACATGGGGATCAGCATCACTTCCCAGAACACGTAGAACAGGAAGAGATCGGTGGCGACCAGGGCACCGAGCATGCCGGTCTCCATCAGCAGCAGGAAGACCATGTACTCCTTGACGCGCTTGTGGATGTCGCCCCAACCACTGAGGACGACGATCGGCATCAGGAAGGTCGTCAGCAGCACGAGGAACAAACTGATGCCATCGACGCCGAGAGCGTAGTTGATCGCAAAGCTCGGTATCCACGCCGCCTTTTCGGTAAACTGAAAGACGGCTTCGGTTGGCGTGAAGCGCGCCAGTAACAGAATCGAGAAGCCGAACGGCACGAGGGAAAACAAGAACGCGCCGCGCCGCAGTGCGGCGTGCTGATCGGCGCGCATCAGCATCAAGACGATCGCACCCAGCAGCGGCGTGAAAACGATCAGAGAGAGAAGAGGCATATGGCGTATGGCCTATGGCTGATCGCTGATCACTGCTTCCTTCATCGCAGTGCGTAGTACCCGAGGATGAGCATGGCGCCGATGAGCATCGACACGGCGTAGTGCTGCACGTTGCCGGTCTGGATGCGCCGCCAGGCTCGGCTGTTGATGCCGACCGCGCTCGCCGAGCCGTTCACGATGCCATCGACCACGCCGACATCAACGATGC
>JACQEN010000143.1 GCA_016200585.1 Deltaproteobacteria bacterium | reverse complement strand
GGCGGCGGGGATGAGCGCCGCGCAGCGCTATCGTCTCGGTCGCGCGCGTCCTGTCGCTCGTCGCTTTGCACCTGGTCTGCCTCCACCTTGTTCATCGCACGCTCCATGCTGGCTTTGTCCGCGGCGCTGCGGCGCGGCGGCGACATCTTCGGCATCCTCACCGCGGGCTACCGCAGCGAACGCGAAGGCTTCACGCCGCAGCAGAAGCGTATCGCGGATGGGATTGCGCAGCTTGCTTCGTTGGCTCTGGAAAATGCGCGCCTGGTCGAAGAGCTGGAACGTGCCAACGGCATCAAGTCGGACTTTGTGGCAACGATGTCGCACGAATTGCGCACGCCCCTCAACGTCATCGGCGGCTACAGCAGCCTGCTGCTCGACGGCGAATTCGGACCGCTCAATGCCGAGCAGATCGAAACCCTGCAGAGGATCAGCGAGAGTTCGATGGAGCTGCGCGATCTCATCAACGCCACCCTCGACCTCGGCCGCCTCGAGAGTGGGCGGATCGCGCTCGATCTGGAACAGGTGAATCTCGCGGCGATCTTCGAGGATCTCAAATTCGAAGTCCGCAATCTGCAGAAGGCCAGTGTATCGTGCGAGTGGCAGCTCGACGCGGATCTGCCGGTGCTCCGCACCGACCCGACCAAACTGAAGTTGGTGTTGAAAAACATCGTCTCCAACGCACTGAAATTCACCGAAAAGGGGGCGGTGACCGTCCGTGCTCGAAGCCAACCTGACGGCGTGGAAGTCGAAGTTACCGACACCGGAATTGGCATCGCCCCGGAGAGCGTTCCGAAAATTTTCGAGGCCTTCACGCAGGCGGACAGCTCGATGACGCGGCGTTACGGCGGGGTGGGTCTCGGTTTGTACATCGTACGCCAGCTGCTCGAGCTGCTGCAGGGTACGATTGCGGTCAGCAGCGCCGTCGGCCAAGGCGCGACGTTTCGTATTCGACTCCCCATCGCGGTTCAAGCGCCGGCTGCAAACTGAGCAGACCCAACGCAGTGGTTCTTGGATGGCACGACAACGGAGCGCCGCGGTCGTTTCCCCGCGACGCTCCGCTTTCCGATCGAACTACCAACGCGACTTCGGCAAACCGCAACGCCCGAGTCGCGTCGCTGCCAGTGCTCGCTCGTCCTGATCGATTCGAAGGACGTTCAGCAAGCGCGGAAAGCTACGGTTGGTGCACTCCCTTCGGCTGCTTGGGCAACTTCGGCTGCTTGGGTTGCTTCACGCTGCTGGGCTGCTTCGGCTGGTTAACGCTGCCCGGGTGGTGCACGCTACCCGGCTGATGAAGATTGCTGTTGGGCATTTTTGGCTGCTTCGGTTGTTTCACGCTGCTGGGTTGCTTCGGCTGGTTCACACTGCCCGGCTGATGCACCGCTCCCGGCTGATGCACCGACGACACTGCAAATGCCGGTGCGGAAAGCAGCAATCCGGCCGATCCGAAAGCAACCGCAAACTTGCGCGCCCGCTGATGTGCTTGCATGACCCTGACCTCCTAAGAAAATGATTGCGCGCACGCTACTGCCGAAGGCCCAACCCGTCAACGCACTTTTTCTCCGCGAACGCATCTTGTCGCGACGCTTTGCGTTCCGCGCTGCGCTTTGCTCCGCGATGCCGACGCGTACGGCACGTTGCTTCAAAATGCCGACGTCGCCGGGCTGTCGCCCGCGGATGATTCAGGAGCACCCGCGCCGTGCGGAAAGCGGACGAGGCTGCCGAGCCGCCGCCCCGAGCTTACTGCTTTGCCCCCGCCGGTGCAGCGGCCGAGGCCGTGCTCTCGACGGTGATTTGCGGGCGTAGATTGTTGAGCATCTTATCGCCGATCCCGGACACGTTATTGAGCTCGTCGACGGTCTTGAACGGACCGTTTTTCTCGCGATAGGCGATGATCGCCTTGGCTTTGGCGTCACCGATGCCCTTGAGCGTCGCCAGCTCCGTCGCGCTGGCGGTGTTGATATTGACCGCCTGACCTTCACTGGCATGCGCCACCGCCCCCAACATGAGGCTGGCGGCAAGCGCTGCGATTGCCATCAGTTTGCTTGCGTGCGTCATTTTTCGTCCCTCCTTCGTGCGCGTGGTCGGTGGCTCGGCAACCATCCGAGACTGCAGAATGCCCACCGAGAAGGACTTATGTCAATAACGTGTACAGTTTCACGATGCACGACCGCCGTAAACCGGCGGCAGGTCTACGGATCAGTGCGTAACTTTGGGGATGTCGGTGGCTTCCTGAATCGGGCCGAAAGCGGTCTCGTAGCGGCCGATATTTTCTTCAATCGCTTTGAGAATTCTTTTCATGTGCTCCGGCGAGGTAACGACGCGGGAGCGCAACGTCGCCACCGACTGGCCCTGTGGCGTGCGCTGCGGCTGGACGAACAAGAAGTCGAGAATGAACTCCTCCTTGCGATGGCTGATCATCATCAAGTTCGAGTAGACACCGCTCGCCTGGGCGGCATCGATCTGAATCTGGATCTGGTGCTGATTCTGTGGATTCCCTTCGTCGGCCATAATCTTCGTCCTTTCTCTTGAAAGCGTCGGCAGAATGGATGCTTCGTCATCACGCGCAGCCGGCGATCCACCGTGCAACGACATCGACGAGCTCTTCGCGCACCTCGGCATCCGGGCGTTTCATCGACTTGAGCAGGTTGAAGGAGTGATCGCCCCCCTCGACGATGTGCAGCGCAATCTTCGCCGCGGACGCGCTACGCAGATGGTCGACGGTCGCGCGCAAAAGATCGAGACGGCTCAATGCGTCGCGCGTGCCGGCCAGAAAAAGCATCGGCACTTTGACGCGCTCGAGGTGGGCGGCGCGGAGCTGCTCCGGCTTGCCGGAGGGATGGAGCGGGTAGCCGAGAAGCACCAGACCGTCGACGAGCTCGCCGGCGGCCGCCAGGTGCGACGCCATCCGCCCACCCATCGACTTGCCGCCGATGAACAACCGGCGCGGCGCAAATCGCGGGTGCTGGCGAATTGCTTCAACCACGCGACGATAGCAGGCCTCCAGCACCGGCGCCGGATCGGGGGCGCGGCGATGCTGTTCGGTGTAGGGAAAGTTGAATTTGACGCTCAACAGGCCACGTGCCGCCAATCCTTCATGAAAGGCACACATGAATGGCGAGCTCATGTCGTTGCCGGCGCCGTGCGCCAGAATCACCGCATCGTGCTGGCCGCGACGAAATCCGCGGGGATAGGCAGCCACAGCGGATACCGAGCCGCGCGAGCCAACGATAATCGTCAGCGGTGTGCTTTCAACGTTTGCCACGAATGTCGACCCTGCCGAAGCCGTCAGAGGTCAGTATTCATCGCACGATGGCGGAAGTGATTGTCGGTGCTTCGACACTTTGACTTCTGCTTTCATGCCGCGTCACAAGTAGGGCAAGAATACTCGCATGGCAGACAAGAGAGCCTCGATATCAGGAAACTCGGCCAGCTCGCTGTAGAGCGCGCCAAAGAGCGACGCCGCGCGTCGCGCATCGATCGAAGCGCCGCCGACCTCGGATTCGAGCATCTTGAGCATGGGCTGGGTATTGAGCTTGATCTCGGTTGGCATCTCGTCGTCAAGCGCAATCAGCAGCCTGGCGCGCTCGATGAGTTTCAAGACCCGCTCTTCGTCGCTTCGCTCTTGCGCCATCTCACCTTCTAAACGATGGTATCGCTACAATCCTGGAAGAATCCGCATTGCGGGCAGCGAGCCTTACACTTCATGAGGTAGAGACGGGCGCTGCAGTTTGGGCAATACGCGAGAAACTCCCAGGTATCGCGTTCCTCTTCCACTTTCTTCCGTTCCGATCGTTGCACCACCACACCTCCCCCCAAACTGTCACCGTCGCACCGGCTAGAGCGATGCCGGGGTCGCCAGCTCCTGACGCGCGAAGCCCAGGAACGTCCGCAGGCCACGGAACCTTGATGCATTGGCCGCCCGCATCGACAACAGAAAGGCCGGCAGATCGCGGACGCGAAACACCAACACACCGGCACCCCACACCGGGCCACCGGGCTTGGTCTCGTGAATTCGCGTGTACAGCGTGACCTGCTCGCGAGTCGACGCACTGGGCGTGTGGATGATTTTCGTGCCGTCGAGAAAATACGCCTTGCCGTCGTCGCCACGAAAGCCGAACTGATAGCGCATCAACTTCGCGCCGGCGACGGGGTCGGCTACGTACATCATCAGCTCGCCGTCATAGATCGCCTGTCGGGTCGCCAACCCCGGGAACGTGGCCGTGCCGTTGAGCCGGGCCCGATGCAGCGGGTCGCGCACACAAGCCGAAAGGTCGTCGATGCTGACCTTCAAATCGGCGACAAAGAACGTTGCCGATCGACGCCCGATGGCGGCGCCGGCTTTTGGATCGTCGACACCGGCGGCAAGCGGCCCCTGCATACGTTCGCGAAAGCAAAAACCGACCGGCTTCACCTCACTCATGGCTCCGGAGCCTAGTGCGGAGCTTGCCGCTTCTCAAGCGTTTGGTCGATTTCAAAACTCATCGAAGTCGAGCGGCTTCTGCTCTTCGTACATGACCGCAATGACCTGTTGCCCGGGATTGCGGGAGTCCTCAGAGATCGTGACGTTCGCCAGGATATTGCCCTTTTTGTACGTCATGAAGGCGTGAGTGCCACGATCAAACTGTTGCGTCACCTCCCACCCCGCCTTGCTCAGTTTGTCATGGTAGAAGCGATTGACGTCCGCCACCGAGCCCGTGGTGCTGAAGATGACGTTGTGTCCGTTGTTGGCGAGATCTTGTACTCCCGAGACCTGCGCTCCCTCGTACACCGGCACCTCGCTGGGAAAGTCCTTGGGAAGCTCGGGGGAGACCGTCGGCGTGGTCGCTGCCGCCAACTGTTCGGCCTTTGGAGTCGGCGTGGTGGCGGCAACTTTCTGCGGGCTTTTCTTTGCAATCCCGCCGCCGCGTTCACTGAAGGTATCGGGATTTTGCGCCGCCGGCAGCGGCGGTGCAGCCTTCTCGCAAGTACAGGAGCTGCCCACCATGCTCAGCAACAACACCCCCATGGCAACTCTCGCATAACGCATGATCGTCTCCTTGATCCTCGCCGTCGTCTGTCGCTGCCGCGAGTATAGCGAATTCGCCAAGCCGGGTAAGTCCGGCGCAGCATCTCACCGGCAAGTGACGGCGGCAATAGCTCGGCTATTCGAGAAAATATCGACGTCGACCCAACCCATCGGGCAGACGCCGGCGCGCATTGCAGCCATCGGCGCAACGAGTTACCAGTGCCCCATGGCCAATCGATTTTGCTCCAGCTGCGGCGCCAAGCTGGTCAGCCAGGCAAACTTCTGCGTCGAATGCGGCGAGGGTCAAGGTGGGGCCAAGCCTCCACGTGTCGGCGTGGGCTTGCTCATCGAGCGCTTTGCTCCGTTATTCGTCGTCACCGCCATCGTGCTCGTCGGCGGCGGCGTCATTCTGTACGGCTCCGCCAATCCGAAGACGCCGGCGGTTGTCCCACCGCGCAACTCCGCCAACCCGGCGAATGCGGGGCAAGCCGGCCTACCCGAAAACCACCCTCCGATCAGTATCCCGGACGAAGTGAAACAAACCATTCGCGACATGGTGCAAAAGGCCCAGGCAGCACCGGACGATCTCGAAGCGTGGAAGCGCGTCGCGGAAGTGCAATACCGAGCCGGACAACTCGACCCGAGCTATCTCGCAGAAGCGTCGGCCGCCTACCGCCACATCGTCGAGAAGGACCCGAACAACCTCGACGCCCTCCGTGGCCTGGGTAACGTCGCCTACGATCAACAGCAGCCCGACATCGCCGGCGAGTACTACAAACAGTATCTCGAAAAGAAACCGGACGACCTCGAGGTTCGCACCGACCTTGGGACGATGTACCTCCAGGCCGGCCAAGGCCAGAAGGCCGTCGAGGAATACGACCGCGTCCTCAAAACCAACCCGTCGTTCTTTCAAGCGCAGTTCAACCTCGCCATCGCCTACCGCTCCCTCAATCAGAACGACAAGTCGATCGAATCTTTGGAGAAAGCTCGGAGCTTGGCCCCCGACGACGCGACGCGCGCGCAAGTCGAAGGCTTACTCGCGCGCTCCAAAGGTCTCCCGGTACCCACAACGGCCGGCCATCCGCCCATGCCGCCGCAGGCTCAGGTTGCCGGCGGCAGTGCCCCGGGCGCCGCAGCTCCACCGGCCGCCGAATCGGCTCCGGCAGACAACTTCAAAGCGGCCGCGGAAGCGCTCTTCCGGCAGAACCCGATCATGGGTCCGAAGGTCCAGCGCCTCGAATGGAGCGGCGACGACAAGGCCAAGGTGTACTTGCGTGACTTCCCGATGGATCAAATGGGCGAACAAATGCGCGACATGTTCGCCGATCGCATGAAGGGGCGGATCAAAGAAAAGAAAACCGCCTTCAACGTCAGCGCGACAACCCACTTTGATCTCGTCGACGAAGCCAGCGGCCGGGTGATGACGTCGATCGAGGAATAGATCGAGCAGCCATGCTGCGTTTCGGCCTGCGCCTGCCGCAACACGTCACCGACTTCTCCGAGCTGCGTGATCTAGCGCAGGCGGCGGAACAACTTGGCTTCCACTCGCTGTGGTTGTACGACCACTTTTATCAGTTCCCGATCTACACCAACGTCAACGTGCTCGAGTCGTGGACTCTGATGAGTGTCCTCGCCGGCGCCACCAACCGCATACGACTCGGCACGATGGTCTTCTGCCACGGTTATCGACCGCCGGCCCTGTTGGCGAAGATGGCGGCAACACTCGACGTGCTCAGCGGCGGCCGTCTGGAATTCGGCTACGGCGCCGGCTGGCACGCGGAGGAATTCGCAGGTTACGGCTACGACTTCCCACCCGTGGCGACACGCATCCGCCAGATGGAAGAGGGACTGACGGTCATCAAGAAACTGTGGACGGAAGAGTGCGCCAACTACGACGGACGCTTCCACCGTTTGCACGACGCCATCTGCGAACCCAAGCCGCTGCAAAAGCCGTATCCCCCGATCACGATCGGCGGCAGCGGCGAGAAGATGCTGCTGCGTGCCGTCGCACGTCACGCCGATATCTGGAATCACTTTCCGGCGCCGCTCGCCGAGTTCGAACGCAAGAGCCAGATCCTCGACGATCACTGCCGCGCTCTCGGCCGTGATCCGCAGACGCTCGAGCGCTCACTGGTGTGTCCGACCGTCACTGCCGAATGGGAGAAGGAAGTGCGCGATCAACTGGAAGGTGCCAGGGAGCGCGGCGAAATGTGGGCGCAAACCGGCCAGTTCGTACAAGGTACGCCGGACATCGTCGTACCACGCTACCGCGACTACATCCGTCGCGGCGTCAGCTTCTTCATCGTCATGTTGCCCGACGGGCGCGACCAGAAGCGGATCGAGTTCATCGCAAAGAATGTACTCGCCGAGTTGCAGTAGTACGGTCTCGCACCTTCGAGTTGCCTATTGAGGGCCGCCGCTATACGATTCTCTTCCAATGACGTTCGCCGAGCTGGTTCGGCTACTGGAAGCAAACGGCTTCGAGTTTCGGCGAGAGAACGGGAGTAAGCGATTCTATGGCAAGCCGGGTTTCCCGGGGCTCATCCAGGTCGACTTCCACGGCAAGAAAGAAGTCCCAAGGGGTACGCTCCACAAGATCCTCAAGGACGCCGCGATCAAACGCTAATGCGACGCTAGGACCCTGCGGCTTGCGGTTCGGTATCGAAATAGAAGAGACCGACGACCCCCATTTCTTTGGCGTCACTGTGCCTGACATTCTTGGTTGCACGACCACCGGAAGATCGATCGAGCACGCCATTGTTCAGGCACGCCACGCCATCGATCTGCATTTGCGATATCTTGAACAAGACGGCTTGCCGATTCCGCACGCCCGCCGTCCGATTGAAATTCGAATCATCGCACGCCGCGTCGGTGCGGCTGCGTAGCCCCGACGCTATTGAAGCGCTCCGTCTCGCCGTCCATTCCGGCCCGTCTTACGTCCTCTCGATGGCCCACGAAACTCCAACCCTGGACGGCCTCACCGTTCTGTCATTCGAGAGCCGACGTGCCGTTGAGATCGCCGAGCTCATCCGCCGGTACGGCGGCGAACCGATGTCGGCACCGGCGCTACGCGAGGTGGCGTTGGCCGACAACCGCGACGCTCTAGAATATGTCGCCGATCTCGAAGCCGGCAAGGTCGACGTGGTTGTCCTGATGACCGGCGTCGGCCTCCGTAGCCTTGCAAAATCCGTTGAGCCGCAATGGCCGGCGGATCGGTTGGCGGCGGCGCTGCGGCGCACGACTCTCGTCGCCCGCGGTCCGAAACCGGTTGCAGCGTTGCGTGAGCTGGGCTTGCAACCCGATGTGACCGTGCCGGAGCCCAACACCTGGCACGAGCTGTTGGCAACCATCGACGAGCGTCTTCCGGTCCAGGGCAAACGTGTGGCGATCCAGGAGTACGGCATCACCAACCGTGAGCTCATCGACGGTCTCACGGCGCGCGGTGCAACCGTACGGCGGGTTCGCATCTACGAATGGGCCTTGCCGGAAGACTTGTCGCCCCTACGCAAAGCCATCGCCGCACTCATCGACGGCAAGGTTGACGTCGCGCTGTTCACCAGCGCCACGCAGGTCTACCACCTGTTTCACGTTGCCGAGAACGAAAGCCCAGGCAGCGGCGAAGTTTTGCAAAAGGCATTCGCCAAGGTCGTCGTCGGCTCGATCGGTCCGGTGTGCTCCGAAGCTCTGCGCGAGCATCGCCTGGCCGTCGACTTCACACCGCCTCATCCGAAGATGGGTCCGTTGGTCGGCGAAGCGGCGCGCGTTGCGGCGATGCGATTACAATCAAAACTCGCAGCGGGGTAACGGTGCGGCCCGAGATCATCGTCGACGATCAATACGGTCTTCAACGCCTGCTGGTGGAGCGTTTCACGCTTTGCGCACGGGCCGCAATCGCAGCGTGTGGCCGCTTCAGCTGTGTTCTGCCGGGTGGATCGGTCGCAGAGGTTTTCTTCCCAAGCCTCGCCGCAACGGCGATCGATTGGTCGCACGTCGACTTCTTTTGGGGCGATGAACGCGCCGTCGCTGCCGACGATCCCGATTCGAACTATCGACTCGCCAAAGCCCTCTGGCTCGATCACATACCCGCCGACCCAGTGGGAATTCATCGCATGCTGGCAGAAGAGCCCGATCTCGACGCGGCCGCAGCAACGTACGCAACGACGCTGCAAGCGTGCTTCCATGGTAAGCCGCGCTTCGATTTTGTGTTGCTCGGCGTCGGAGCCGATGGTCATGTCTGCTCGCTCTTCCCAGACCACCCGGCCGTGCACGATTCGCGTTTCGTCGTGGCCGTCCACGACTCGCCCAAGCCGCCACCGCGGCGCATGACGCTAACATTGGCGGCACTCGATGGAGCGACGGCACTCTATGTCGCAGCGTTCGGCGAGGAGAAGGCGGCGGTCATCGCCGAAGCGATCAAGAATCCGCCATCGCAGCTACCGGTCGCTCTGGTCGCCCGCGCCGCAGGACAGTCGGTATTCTTGCTGGATGCGGCGGCGGCAACGCTTCTCTGAGTCTTGCCGTGCTTCACCGGGTCGAGGCCAGTAGCCTCGCGCAGTCGTACTGCAGCAAATCACCGATGCGCTCGACGCTGACATCGGCAGGCGGATTCTCGGCAAGGATCTGCGGGTCGGTCGCGTAGTGACCTTGGCGCACGAACACCGTCGTGACCCGCTTGCCCCAGATCTGCTTGATCGCCGTCAACAGACGCAGCTTGTCGTCGATCATTACATACTGATTGGCCGGATAGCGGCCCTCGACATCGTCGAGCTCCTGCTCCTTGTGAACGTATACGAGCACGCGGCCGTTCACGGCTTCGAACAACCCGGAGCGCTCGATCTTGTGCGGCTGGAAGACGACGTCACCGTCGGACAGGATGACCGTCGGGCCCCACCGTGTGAGGTGTTCGACGACGTCGAGCGATCCCGGAAACAGCCGGTTGGCGAAGTGGTAGTCGAGCAGGTAGGTCGACGCCTCGAACAAGTGCGGGTCGTGCATGTGCTCCAGGCGGTAGCGCTGCAGCGCCCCGAGATAGTCGGCGTAACCCAACTCCTTGCGCAGCTGCTCGAAATGCACCCAGTAGCGCGCGCTACGCTGCGCTCCGGTGACCTGTTCGAGATGCCGGCGCAGGTCGACGACGACACGATCGTTGTCGAGCAAGGTGTTGTCGACGTCGATCAGGAAGACGACCGAGTGTTTACTCATCTGAGACGCTCGTTCCCAGAGCCTGCCACCCGCCGACGTCGGCGGCGAGCTTCTCGGCTTCCACCGGCCCCCAATTCCCGGGGTCGTATTCGTAGGCGGGAGCGCAGGAGTCGAGAATCGGTTGAACGATGCGCCACGCCTCTTCGACGGCGTCCTGTCGCGCAAACAGCATCGCATCGCCCTTCATGGCATCTCCCAGGAGTCGCTCGTACGCATCCAGCTCATCGCTCTCGGGATGGTCGACGAAGGCCAGCTCGGTTCCGCGGGCCTGCAGCGCTTCCCCGGGCCGCTTGACGCGCGTACCGATGGCGATGACCACGTCGGGACTGAGTCGCAGCCGAACGTAGTTCAGCCCGTCGACGAACTCCTTTGCCAGCGGCGGCCGGCGCAACGTAACGCGAACTTCGGTGGTGGTCGTCGGCAAGCATTTCCCGGCGCGAATGAAGAACGGCACGCCCTCCCAGCGCCAGGAGTCGATGAACAAACGCACCGCCGCAAACGTCTCGACGCGCGAATCGGGCGCTACGCCGGCTTCGGCGCGGTAGCCTCGGAACTGCCCGCGCACCAGGTCGTCGCAGCTCAGCGAGCGGATGGTTCGGAAGACCTTCACCTGCTCATCGCGCACGGCTTCCGAGTAGGTCGTCGCCGGCGGCTCCATCGCCAGGTAGCTCACCACCTGCAGCATATGGTTCTGGATGACGTCGCGAATCGCGCCGGCCTCTTCGTAGAATTTGCCGCGGCCCGCCACGCCGAAATTCTCTGCCATAGAGATCTGCACACTGCGCACGTAATTGCGATTCCAGATGGGTTCGAGGAACGAGTTGGCAAAGCGGAACACCAGGATGTTGAGGACTGCTTCTTTTCCCAGATAGTGATCGATTCGAAAGATGTCCTCCTCACGAAAGGCGCGATGCAGGATCTCGTTGAGCTCTTCTGCCGACGCTAGATCGCGGCCAAATGGTTTCTCGAGAATCACGCGCCCGCCTTGCGCACAACCCGACTTTGTCAGACCCTCGACGACGGTGGGAAACATGCTCGGCGCGATCGCCAGGTAGAACGCCGGATGCTTGGTATCGCCGAGGAAGTTTTTCAGCGCCGTGTAGGTCGATTCGCTCTGGTAGTCGCCGTCCACGTATTGCATCAGCTGCACCAACTTGGAAAACGCGGCTTCGTCGACACCGCCGTGCTCGACGAGACTGGCGCGGGCCCGTTCGCGCAACTTGTCGACGTTCCACCCCGACCTCGCTACCCCGACGATCGGGACGTCGAGGTGGCCGCGCCGAATCATTGCCTGCAACGCCGGGAAGATTTTTTTATAGGCCAGGTCGCCGGTAATCCCGAAGAACACCAGCGCGTCGGAATGCAGGCGCACCATCGTCATTCCCTCTCCACGTGCCCGCCAAACGCAAAGCGCATGGCCGACAGGATTCGATTCTGAAAATCCGCTTCACCGCGCGATGCAAAACGCTCGGTCAATGCTGCCGTCAAAACGTTGGCCGGTACGGCTTCTTCAATGGCCGCGATCACCGTCCAACGGCCCTCGCCCGAATCCGAGACGCGGCCGGCAAATTTCTCGAGGGTCGGATTGTCGACGAACGCCGCGGCTGTGAGGTCGAGCAACCACGAAGCGATCACGCTGCCGCGACGCCAAACCTCGGTAATGTCCGCAAGATTGAAATCGAACTGGTAGTCCTCGGGGTTGCGCAACGGCGTTGTTTCCGCATCGCTGGCGTGGGTTTGCTTGCCGATGTTGGCGTGCTTCAAAATATTGAGCCCTTCGGCATATGCCGCCATCAACCCATATTCGATGCCGTTGTGGATCATCTTCACGAAGTGACCGGCGCCGGGCGGACCGCAATGCAAGTAGCCAAGCTCCGCCGTGCCGGCGATGTTGTCTCGCCCCGCAGTACGCGCAATCGACCCCATGCCCGGCGCCAATGTCGCGAAGATCGGATCGAGGTGGCGCACGATTCCCGTCTCGCCGCCGATCATCAGGCAGTAGCCGCGCTCTCGACCCCAGACACCGCCACTCGTACCGCAGTCGACATAGTGCAAACCGCGCTGCGACAAACGCCGCGCGCGGTCGATGTCGTCGCGGTAGTAGGAGTTGCCACCGTCGACGACGATGTCGTCGCGCGCGAGCTTGGCGGCGATCTCGTCGAGCGTTGAGTCGACCACAGCGGCCGGAATCATCAGCCAGACAACTCGCGGCTTTGCCAGCTTACCGATGAAGTCGTCCAACGTCGCGGCACCGACCGCGCCCTCGCGCGCCAGAGCCTGCACCGCCTCCGCTCCTTGATCATACACGACGCATTCGTGGCCGGCGTCGAGCAGTCGCCGCACCATGTTGGCGCCCATGCGCCCGAGACCGATCATGCCGAGTTGCATCTTCGCATCCCTCCCGGCCCGGCAACCGAGCCCTGGCTTGTCTCGATACGCGCCCAATCGCCCGGCGTAAAGCATCCGCGCTCATTTTGTCGCGACGCTCGGATTCGGCAGTCGTGCGTCCGTTGCAAAAGTTGCTGGAACGCGAGACACAAGGCGCATGAAGTTCGACCTGCTCTACGAGTTGCAAGCACCGAAGCCGCACACCGATGACGCCGTGCACCGCTGTTACAACGACGGGCTGACGCAAATCGAGTTGGCCGATCGCGAGCGTGCCGCCAAAGAGATCAAGAGTACGCCCTATCGCGATCTGATCGCCAAAGAGTATCCGATCATCCTCAAGATGATGAAGAACGAGTGCACATGATTGAATCACTTCTATCGCCTGGACCGCCAAGAGCGTCGTGGAATCGGAGCCGGTGCATGGAAACCAAAATGAATCCGATCGTCGACGACAAGTCGTAGGATACGCGGAAGGAGCCGTCATGATCATTGTCCATCACTTGAACAACTCCCGTTCTCAACGCGTGCTTTGGCTGCTCGAAGAGCTCGGCGTCGCCTACGAAGTGAAGCGCTACGAGCGCGATGCCGCGACGATGCTGGCTCCGGCCGCGCTCAAAGCCGTTCATCCGCTCGGCAAGTCGCCGGTCATTACCGACGGCGACACCACCGTCGCCGAGTCGGGAGCCATCGTCGAATATCTGGTCGAACGCTACGGCAAAGGGAACTTGATCCCTCCCCCGGGCACACCCGAGCGGCTGCGCTACGTTTACTGGCTACACTACGCCGAAGGCTCCGCCATGCCGCCGCTGCTGCTCAAGCTGGTCTTCGACCGTCTGGAGAGCGCGCCCATGCCGTTTTTCATCCGACCGGTGGCGCGCGCCATTGCCGGGCGGGCGAAGAGCTCCTTCATCGGCCCGCAAATCAAGTTGCATCTCGACTACATGGAATCCGAGCTCGCCAAGAGCCCGTGGTTTGCCGGTAACGACTTCACCGCTGCCGACATCCAAATGAGCTTTCCGATCGAAGCCGCGGCGTCGCGCGGCGGCCTCGACTCCGGCCGGCCGAAGCTCATGGCCTTTCTCGAGCGCATCCACGCTCGACCGGCGTACAAGCGGGCACTCGAGAAGGGCGGACCCTACGAGCTGCTGAGTTGATTCGCGGAGATTCGGCGCCGCGGGCCTTTGACAGGCTCGGGGTGAACGGAATCCTTCTTCGAAAATGAATTCCAACCGTTCGTGTCGAGCCCTTCGCCTTTGCTCAGGGCATGCTTGTCGAAGCACGGGTTGAGAGAAGATCGACACTCTCTCGAAACGGGCGCCGGGATCAGTCGGTCGGGACGTTGATCGTCGCTTCGCGCGAACCCTCGAGGTAGGGCTCGTTGCTCGAGGTCGACGGCGCGTTGGAGCCGGGGACATTGAAGTGATCGATCACCAGACCAACGACGGGCACGTCAACCGAACGCACAATCAGATGATTGGTGTTGGTTCCGATACTGGCTTTGCGCAGCGCTGCGATGGTGCTGAAACGACGACGGTCCATGCACTTTAGCTGACTCGAAGCCGAGAACACCTGCTCGAGCTCATTGATGACCGCGTACTGAACCGTTGATGTGGTCACCGTACCGGTCTCGAGGTTTTGCGTACAGGGCACCAGAATCAGCTCGCTGTCGGAGCTCGTGGTTTGTGACAAGGCGTTGAAGTGCAGACGATCCGGACACGCCTCGTAGGTGAAACCGTCGAGCGAGACCTGCCCGGTGAACGCACCGGGAATCAAACGGCGAAAAGCGATGGCACTGTAGCCGATCGTTTGGCCGTCGGACGTCGAAAGCAAGGCGCGACCTTGCAACGCGTTGTGTGACGAAAGATCGGCACTTGTCGGGCGCACGAAGCACTTGAGCTCGCCGTCGCCGACCATGGGCGGTGCGACGCGCAAGCCGGCGCCCGTCCGGCCGGTGCTGGCAAACCAGGAGATCGGCTGCTGCGCCGTGAGCTGCACGAAGAAGTCCACCTCCGAACAGGTCACCGCCGTGACGTAGAAACACTGCAAGCTCACCGGCGAGCTGGTGAGATTGAGAATCTCGATGCGTGTATCCGACGTCGTCGAAGAGCGCACCAGCGGGTAGACCAACACCGCCGAAGGCAATTTCTGCGATGGCGGATCTCCCTGGGCTAGAACGCCAAGCGGATCGACCTCGGAGGGGACGTTTGTCGGACGTGGCGAAGGGGATGCGCTTGCTGTCGACGTCGGCCGCGGCGTCGACGTCAGCGACGGAGTCCGCGAGATCGTCGGGGTCGGCGTGATCGTCGGAGTGATCGAAGGCGAGAACGTGTACGTCGGTGTCGGCGTCGGCGTCGAAGTTGGCGTATTGGTAGGGGTACGTGTCAGCGACGGCGTCCACGTCGGTGTGCGCGTCGGCGTATCGGTTCGGGTCGGCGAGTCGGCGTCGGCGTACTGGTCAGCGTCGGCGTATTGGTCGGCGTGCGCGTCGGAATCGGAGTGAATGTTGGCGTACGCGTCGGCGTTGGCGTGCGCGTCGGCGTCGGCGTCAGGGTGTATGTCGGCGTCGGCGTCACCGTCGGGGTTGAGGTGAAGGTGGGTGTCGGCGTCGGTGTACGGGTCGGCGTCTGGGTAAACGTCGGCGTGAGCGTGCGCGTCGGAGGCAGTGAACGCGAAGGGGTGGCCGAGGGCAGCGGCGTGCGCGTTTTCGTCGGTGTGACCGTACTGGTGGGGCTGAGCGACGGCGTAAAAGTCACCAGCGGTGTATTGGTCGGCGGACTCGTCGGGGTGTAGCTTGGCTTCGGCGTGCCCGTGCGGCTCGGCGTCAAGCTTGGCGGCGGCGTGTTGGTTGGCCGCGGCGTCGAGGTGAGCGTCGGCGTACGGGTCGCCAGCGGGGTCCGCGTCGCCGATGGTGTGACGTTCGGATTGAATCCGCTTTGCGCCAGCAGCTGATACCACATGAACAGTATCGCGCCGAGTGTTCTAAGTAGCTCGCCCATACGTCTACGGCTGCGGGAACGTCACGGTTGCCGACCGCCCTCCTTGTAGTGACGGCTCGTTGCCGGCAACTCCGTTGATCGCCTGAAACGGTACCGAATCGATGACCAAGCCGATCAGCGGCCCCTGTGAGCCACGTACCGATATGTGTGCGGTTTCGGTCCCGGCGGCCGCACGGGTGAGCGAATCCGCAATATCGCTGAAGGCCCGGCGCGAGAAACACTTGATGGAGTAGGACGTCGAAAAGGTCTGCTCGAACTCGTTGGTGATGAGCAGCTGCACGTTGAGCATCGTCGGGATTTGCAGCAGGAGATCCTCCGTGCAAGGCAAGAGGATCAGCTCGCTCGACGGTGTTGCCGGTTGATCGGTCAGAACGTCGAAATGCAATTTGTCCGGACACTGCGTGTAGTCGCCGTTGTTCAACTGCAGCGCGCCGGCATACTCTCCATCGCGCAGTCGCAGGAAACCAACCGCCGAGTACGAAACTGTCTCGCCATCGTCGTGGTAGACCGTGGCACGCCCCTGAATCGTGTTATAAAAGTCGGTGGTCGGTTGGGCCGGCATGACTGCGCACTTCAGCTCGCCGGTTCCGAAAAACGGGGGTGCTGCCGTTGCATTCCCCTCGTCGCTCACTCCCTCGCTGGCGACCCAAGCCATCGGCTGATACGGCGTCAAAGTCAGGAAAAAGCCGATCTCGTTGCACAGCTCGCTTTCGGAGTTGACGAAGAAACACTGCAAATTGACTGGTCCGCCGCTGAGGTTGACCAATTCGATGCGTGTCTCGACACCGCCCCCTGAATCGACGTAGGGGAACATCAGAAGAGCCGAGGGCAGCTTCTGAGGCGGGGCGTCTGCGATGGCGGCCCCTACGTGACCAACCATGCACAGGAGCGCCAGGGCCAAAATTTGATTCCACCGGGCCTTCATCCGTCCACCGCAGCGGCCGCGATGGTAGTTGTGCTGGGGAACGAAATCAACCCAAAAACTCCGCCATAATTCGATGATTTTTGAACTGGGTGTGTATATCTAACGTCGGCCGAACGGGAGTCGAGAGGTCGAAGGGTGCAAGAGTCGAACACGACTTTTGCACCAGGCCTCGGTGTCGGCGACCGCACCATGCTAAGGACATGCCGATGTCGCTAGAGAACGACGACACCAAAACCTTCAACGCCGGCGGCATCGTCGAGGTCCGCCGCCTTCGCCGCACCGATTTTACCGCGGTGATGCGTTTGCTTGCCGATGCGGGAAGCCAAGTTCCATCCCCCGATCGCCGCACTCTGCGCCGCTTTCGTCACATCGCCGCTGATCTCGGCAGCGATGTCTACATTTGCCTGGTTGACGGTACGCTCGCAGGTCTCCTACATCTGACCTATGCACGCCAGCTCACGACCGGGCCGCGAGGGCGGATCGAAGCCTTGCTCGTCGGCACCACCTTTCGACGCCGCGGCATCGGACGCGCCTTGCTCGACCTCGCCTTGCGACGGGCCGCCAAACGATCGTGCCGTTGCATCGATTGCGCAACGCCGCCGGACGGTGCCGGCGCGATTCGACTGTTGGCGCGTGCCGGCTTCGCCTGCGCCGGAGCAACCTACCGCTGCCCGCTCGACGTCGACGACACGAGCCCCGAGGATG
>JACQEN010000140.1 GCA_016200585.1 Deltaproteobacteria bacterium | reverse complement strand
GGTTACGCCTCCCATGCAAGCATCGACGTGGCAGTTGATGTCGTGCGCCTGCGCCAGCGCCGCAATCTCGGCGATCGGATCGATCACGCCTTGTGGATATTGCGGTGCGGAGGCCGCCAGCAAGACCGTGTTCGGCGTCACGGCACGTGCCATTGCCGACGAATCGGCGCGGAAATCCTCGCCTACGGGAACGCGGACAGAACGCACTCCGAAGTACTCCGCCCCTTTTTCGAACGCGGCGTGCGCCGTCGTCGGTAGGACCATCTCGGGGTGGGAGATGCCGCGTTGCTTGCCACGCGTGCGCGCGGCTTTGACCGCCAGGAGCAAGCTTTCCGTGCCGCCGCTGGTCATGAAGCCGGCAGCTTTGTCGTCGCCGTGCAGCAGGTCGGTCATCCACCCGACGACGTCGTTCTGCATCTTCCTCAGGCTTGGGAAGGCGGCGACGTTGAGTACGTTCGCCGAGAGGAATTTCAAGTAGGCTTGCTGCGCCAGCTCGTAGACGTCATCGCCGGCGTGGTAGGCGAGACTGAAGGCGCGGCCGTGCTTCCAGTCGATGTCGTTGGCCTGCAACTCGTCCAGCTCACGTAGCAGGTCGGCAGAAGCTCGGCCCATTTTCGGCAGCGGCATAGCGTTCTACTGTCCGTCAGGTCTTGAACACGGAGCTCCGAAGTCTATTCCGTCGCGGCAACCTTTGATCCGTGTTCCGTGCTCGTCACTTCCCATAGCGCGACAGGCTATTCATATCGAAGAGCTGAGCGTCGAGTGGGGCGCGGACGTCGAACTCAGCCGTCGGGCTCGACTTGATGCCTGCCGCCGTTGCCTGATTGCGTTTGATGTTCTCGACGCACTGGAAGGCCATGGTCGAGCCCTGGTTGTAGTCGATGGCGCCGTCGGGTCGAGGGTCCGCCCGCGGGATGAAGGCCATGACCTGAAAACTGTTGAGCAGCTCTCCGCTCCAGGCAAACTTGCGGTTCCAAGCTCCCTGGAAGGTTTCCTTGTCGACGTAGAGCTCGAGGCGTCCGAAGAGGTAGTACTTGTCCTTCGGGACACCTTCGATGATGTAGAACGGTCGCTTGGCAAGCGCTCCGGAGATCGGCGCCCAGGCGACGCCGGTCCAATTCGAGTCCATGTACCCGAGCGTCTTCAGATCGGGCCAATTGATGCGCCAACCACCGGCTCCCGGCATCCAAATGTGATGCTCGCCGCCGCCGTTGAGGTTGATCGGATCGACGAAGCGCAAAGCCTCGCTTTCGCCCTTCAGCGTCCAGGTGAAATCCTCCACTTTGCCGTCGAAGAACGGGCCATCGTCCTGATTCATGTCGGAGCCGAGGAATCCGTCGGAGCGATTGGCCGGGCTGACGGCGCGGACGCGGCGCAGGGCTGGCACGAACGACCAGACGTTGTCGCGCTTGGTGGGGTCACGGTAGCGCCAGCTCAAGGCAGCTGTGCCGTTGAGATCGGTAGGGCTCTTGACGACGATCAACTGTTGCAGACTAAAATTCTGGGGATTGGGTAATCGCTCCTTTTCGGGAACGCCGTCGTAGTAGAGGAAATGCACGTTTTGGTCGGTGCGGCGCTCGAGGGCGTGGGCATTGACCAAGTTGACTTGCGACATGACCCGCAGCGTGCCGAAGTACCAGGTGCGGTAGAAAAAGTTCCAGAGGATCTGCTGGGCCGCATGTGCATCCTGCGGGTCGATCTTCGGGAATGGAAATCCGAAGAGGAAGGCGGGTTGCTTGCCGGTCGCCTTGTCGATTACCTCACCGTTTTCGCCGATGCCGTAGCGGCCTTCGTTCTTGGAGCTGGCTTCGACAAAGTCCTTCGGCCAGACAAACTTGGTCTGGTCCCAGTCGACAATCGGGTTGGCATAGTCGCCATTCTGGTAGTGCTTGAGAATTTCCGGCGGCAGCAGCTTCTCCGCCTTCTGCCAGTTGCTCTTGTCGAGCACGTCGCCGGGTTTGAGATCGTCGGCATGCGCGCATGCCTGTCCCGCGGCGGTCAACAACGCAATCCTAAGAGCCAGCCGAGCCCATCCCCGTAGGCTGAGTTGTGCCATGGATTTCCCTCCCGTCTGAGGCGCACCATCTACTGTCACCTGGGTACGCAGGTCAAACGACTTTGTTCGACGTCCGGCCCTCGCCTCGATCGGTTGATGTCGCACGGCCTCTGCGGTTTTGTTTCCTCTGCGGTGGATCTGGTAAAAGCCTGGGCCATGCGAACAGGGATGATCGGTCTATGGTGGATGCTCTTGCCGCTTACCGCACGTGCCGACGCCGGTGCTGAGCCGGCTCGGCTGCGAGAGATTTATCGTGAGCTCGTCGAGGTCAACACCACACACTCGACGGGCAGCACCACACGTGCCGCCGAGGCGGTAGCCAAGCGTCTGCGCCACGCCGGTGTTGCCGCCAAGGACATTCAGATTCTCGGACCCTTGCCCACGAAGAAGAATCTCGTGGCGCGCCTGCGCGGCAGCGGCGAGCAGGCGCCAATTCTGTTGCTATTTCTACGGCCGCGGCACACTCGACGACAAGGCCATGGCGGCGATCTTCATCGACGTTGTTGTGCGCTTGCGTGAGAACAAGACGCCGCTACGACGCGATGTGATCCTGGCGCTGACGGCCGATGAAGAGGGTGGTCCGGACGACGGTGCCAAGTGGCTGGTGCAGACGCATCGTTCGCTCGTCGATGCGGAGCTGGTGTTGAACGAAGGCGGCGGCGGGCGAACGCGCCGGGGCAAGTATCTGAGCAACGGCGTGCAGGCGAGCGAGAAGGCGTATATGTCGTACCGTTTCGAAGTACGAAATCCCGGCGGTCACAGCTCATTGCCGCGCCGCGACAACGCCATCTACCAATTGGCGGAGGCTCTCGGACGCTTGCAGCAGTTGGAGTTTCCGGCCGAGCTCAACGAGATCACGCGCGCCTACTTCGAAGAAAGCGCGCGCACCGAAAGCGCCGAGGTTGCGGCCGACATGCTAGCCATTCTCAACGATCCCCCGGATGCGGCGGCGCTCAAACGGCTGTCGGAGATGCCGTCGTACAATTCGATGCTGCGAACGACCTGCGTGGCGACGCGGCTCGAAGGCGGACACGCCGACAACGCGCTGCCGCAAACGGCTGCAGCGGTGGTCAACTGTCGGATCCTGCCGGGGCACAGCGGCGAGGAGGTTCAGGCGGTTCTGGCGCGTGCGGTCGACGACGATCAGGTGTTGATCACACCGACGGAGGTCGATACCTCGGGCCCGGGCTCGCCGTTGAATCTGGAGCTGATGAAGATTCTCAGCCGGCTTACCAACGAAATGTGGCCGGGGGTTCCGGTGTTGCCGGTCATGAGCAGCGGCGCGACCGACTCACGCTACTTCCGCCAGGCCGGCATTCCGGCGTATGGTGTGTCGGGTCTGTTCGTCGACGTCGACGACATACGGGCACACGGGCGCGACGAGCGCCTCGGCGTCAAGGAATTTTACGATGGGCAGATGTTTCTCTGGCGCTTGGTCAACGAGTTGGCGGGCGCGGTGAGATAGTAGCGACAGGCGGTTGTCGGCGCGGCGATCGCAGTCGGCGATGTCTCCGGCGCTATGGACGGGGTGATCAGTCCGGCGACCGCAGGGACGAACGCAGCTCGCGTGCCAGGACATCGACGGTGCCGCGTGTGCCGCCTGCCAGCTTTTGACGCCATTCGCCGTCGGTTTCGAAACGGGGATCGCCGAGGTAGTCGCCCCACGGCTCAATGGCGTTGAAGATCGAGCCGGAGTCGAATGGGTCGCCGCCGAGCCGGCGGATGGCGGCGAGAACGTCGGGGACGACGCGCAGGAAGGCACGCAGCGCAGCCGAGGTCTTAATGCTGTAGCGTTTGCCCGACCATGCCTTCGGAAAGACCTTGGCGATTTGCTTGAAGTAGCTCAGGAAGAAACGCGTCGAGTGTTCGCGGAAGTCATCGGCCTGGCGCCCGCCGAAAGCATCGAGGGCATTGAACACACCCTTGAGCTCCTCTGCCAAGGGCGCTTGCGCAACCCGGCCATGGCCGACGCCGAAGAGCTTGATGTCGCCCTTGAGCGGTGAGTTACCGTCCTCGCTCAGGGCGCGCACGATGTCGTGGCTGGCGGCGAGGCTGGCGTCGGGGTACAGCCGCCGGCCCGACAGCGAGATGAGATGCGAAGGGTTCAAGCGGGTGTGCTTGGCATTGATGGTGACGAAGAGCTCGACGACCTGATCCGGAGCCAAGCGATCGAAGATGATGGCTGGGACCTGCACATCGGGCGGCGTTTGCTGTTCGGCCAGTTGGTGCAGTGCCAGCAGGCGGTGTTGGCCGTCGAGAGCCCGCAGGGCCCCTTCTTCGGGGGGCAACTGCAGTACGCCGAGCACGCGGTGCGAGCTGATCGGAACGAAATCGAGGCGCCGATCGCAGGTCAGCAGCACGGCTCCTGGAATCGCCGGGAGATTCTGGGTATCGGCGCACTGCAGGTAGTAGTCCATCAGCTCGGCGATCTTTCGCTGAATCACTGGGCGTTGATAGGCCTCTTCGCTGTGGCCGATCTTCTGCTCTAGAACGTCCCAGTTTACCTTTCCGGCGCGCGCCGTTTTCAGGGGCCGCTTGCCTTGGGTGCGGCCTTCCTCGCCGTAGCTCAGCACCTCGAAGCGCACCAGCTTTTGCACGTCGCGCACGTTGAGGATGGCTTGGTAGAAGTAGACACCGAACTGATGCAGGCGCATGGCGGGGACGGAGATCATGGCAGGCTCCTTATCGCTTCCGCGGCGCGGATTCCACGAAGTCGCCGATGCGCTTCAGTCGGCGCTCGTAGTAGGCCAGGGCACGCATCGAGTAGGGTTCCGACTCGACGATAAGCCAATCGCCGGAGGTCTTGCTCGCATAACCGACGCAGAGTCGATCCTCGTCGTCGCGATGGAAGGCGACGCGAAGGCGAACGCCGGGCTGGCTACGCAATTCGTAGATCGGCCCGATGAGCACCTGTTCTTCACCGCGTTGCAGGGCTTCGAGAATGCGGTGCTGCTGCAGGAGGCGGTCGGACTTGACGGAGGCCAGTGGCTTGGTACGCATGCAGGACCGGACCCTAGCGGATTGCATCCTGGCCTGTGATGTCGCGGCCGATGATCAGCGTGTGCATGTCGTACGTGCCCTCGTAGGTGTTGACGGTTTCGAGGTTCAACATGTGGCGGATGATGGGGTATTCGTTGACGATGCCGTTGGCGCCGAGAATGTCGCGGGCCAGGCGGGCGATTTCGAGCGCGTTGCCGACGTTGTTGCGCTTGGCCATCGATACCTGTTCGGGGCGCAGCTTTCCCTGATCCTTCAGCTGTCCGAGGCGAAAGGCCAGCAGCTGGCCTTTCGTGATCTCGGTGACCATGTGGACCAGCTTCGCTTGCACCAACTGGAAACCGGCGAGGGGTTTGTCGAACTGCGTGCGGTCTTTCGCATACTCGAGTGCGGTGTGATAGCAGCTCATCGCTGCGCCCATGGCACCCCAGACGATGCCGTAGCGGGCTTGCGTCAGGCAGGAAAAGGGGCCCTTCAGTCCTTTCACGCCGGGCAGCATGTTGTCGCGTGGGATGCGGACTTCATCGAGCACCAGCTCCGAGGTGATCGAAGCGCGCAGCGAGAACTTGTTCTTGATGTCGTGGGCGCTGAACCCTGGCCGGTCGGTTTCGACGAGAAAGCCCCGGATGCCTTCGTTGGTTTTGGCCCATACGATGGCGACGTCGGCGACGCTGCCGTTGGTAATCCAGCGCTTGACGCCGGTTAGAATGAACTGATTTCCGTCGGCCCGAGCCCGTGTTTCCATGCTGCCGGGGTCGGAGCCGTGATCCGGTTCCGTCAAGCCGAAGCAGCCGATGGCCTTACCGGCCGCCATGGGCGGCAGCCAGCGCTCCTTTTGTTGCTCCGAACCGAAGGCGTGGATCGGATGCATGCATAGTGACCCCTGTACCGATACCATCGAGCGCAGCCCGCTGTCGCCGCGTTCCATTTCCTGGCAGATCAAGCCGTAAGCGATGTTGTTGAATCCGGCGCAACCGTATCCCTTGAGGTTGGCGCCGAAGAGTCCGAGCTCGGCCATGCGCGGAATTAGATGGCGCGGGAAGGTCTCGCGCGAGTGGTGTTCCTCGATTTCCGGGAGCGCTTCGCGTTCGACGAAGTCGCGCACCGTCCGACGGATCATTCGTTCTTCGTCACTCAACAAGTCATCCAAGGCGTAGTAGTCCACGCCGCTATATGGCGTCATCCGGATTGCTCCTCCGGGTGCATATTGCCTGGCCGATCGCTGCCAGTCGACAGGTTGGCTACCGGGCGATCGCAAGGCCGCAGAGTCCAGGATTCAAAACGTTGAAGGATCCGACACGACCACTGCCGATTTCGCTTGGCTTCAGCCGACGAAATTGTCGAGCTTCCGCCGCGGCTGGCTGCCCGGTCCGCGCCTCATTAGCACGCATGAGTCTGGCTTGACTTTGCCATGAGTCGCGCTAACATCGGCGGCGTGCACATCGAGACGCTGAAGGTCTTTTGCGACGTCGTTGAAACGGGCAGTTTTTCCGTAGCTGCCTCGCAGAACTTCATCACCCAATCTGCGGTGAGCCAGCAGCTACGGACGCTCGAGTCGAAATATCACTGCAAGTTGCTGGAACGCGGGCGTTCGGGGGCGAAACCGACGGCGGCGGGAGACATTCTCTACCGCGCCAGCCGCGAAATCCTGGAGAAGTACCGCGAGATCGAAACGCAGCTGCAGGAAAGCGGTAAGGTGGTCAGCGGTGCGCTACGCATCGCCATCGTCTACAGCGTCGGCCTACACGAGTTGCCGCCCTACATGAAGGAGTACTTGCGGGAATTTCCGCAAGTGAACGTGCACGTTGAATACTCTCGTCCCAACAAGATCTACGACGATGCCATCGCCGGTCGCATCGACCTGGGGATCGTCGCGTACCCGGCCAAGCATCCGCAGATCACGATCTTGCCGTTCCGCGAAGACAAGTTGGTGCTGGTGTGTCCTCCAACTCATCCGCTCGCCAGCGTGCGCAAGCTGACGCTGAACCGTCTCGACGGCGAAGCGTTCGTCGGCTACGACCGCGACATCGCGACGCGCAAGGCGCTCGATCAGCTGTTCCGGGATCGTGGCATCAACGTGCGCTACTCGGGCGAGTACGACAACATCGAAACGATCAAGCGAGCCGTTGAGATCAATCAAGGGGTCAGCATCGTCCCGCTGGCATCGGTGCAACACGAAGTCGAGCACGGGACGTTGAAGGTCGCCCATCTCGGCGACGAGAACTTGCTGCGGCCGCTGGGCATCGTTCACAAAAAGGGCCGCCATTTGTCGCCGGCTGCGGTCAAATTCATCGAAGTGCTGCGTCGTCCCGATCTGCAACAGCTGCACGATTGAGATCGAGCCGGGAACGGTCAGTTGCCGCCGGCGATGACGATTCGTTCGACCGGGTCGGGAATCTCTTCCGGCCGCCACAGAGCGGAGCGAAAGTATTCGAAGCGCAGCCACGGTCGGCTCAGGTTCGAGAAAAATGTCGAGCCGATGTCGCCGCTCGGCCCGGAGCTGTGGGCGAACCATGCTTCGTCCGGGCGCGACAAATCGCAGATGAAACGGCTGGTCGCTCCGACGAAGGCGCGCAAGCGTTTCCCGGCAGGTACCGCGATGCTCGGGCTCAGTGTGTAGAAGTCGCCCGGAAACGGTGCGTCGAGCGTCTGGAACCAACGGCCGATTGCAGGCAGCTCGGCGAACGGAGTTCCGAGGCGGATGAATTGCGCGTTGCCCCACTTCCATTTCGTTGGATCCACACCGTGGGCGTCTACCGCAGACCGCACGGCTGCCTCAAACGCCTCGCCGAGTAGGGTTGGGAAATCCTTTCCGGCGGCTTGCTCGATATCGAGGCGCAATGGCTCGTGAGGATTCAGAAGAACACGGTGAACGCGTGGGATGGCGCGGCGGCTGTTGACGTAGCGCCGGGTGATGTCGATGCCGAGCAGTGGAGCGAAACACCGCAACGCGAGCTCGCGTTGCATCAATGAGTAGAGCACCGCGCCTTTGGCTTCGACGTCGAAGCGGCCGTCCCATTCGCGCAGAACGT